>NZ_JAHFAQ010000168.1 GCF_023250475.1 Sulfuricurvum sp.
CAAGCAATAAATATCCTCAACGTACTCCGAACAACTTAGCCGCTGATAACACAATGAAGCCGGAATACTGTTAGCACGGAGCAGCGCGGCTAGCAGATGACTTTTGGCATAACACCACCCTGTGCCGCGTTCGAGGACTTCACTTGCCTTGAGGGTCGTAATCCCCTTACCTGCATCACCTGTATGTCGTATCTGATCGCGAACAAACTCGAAACACCGCTTGATTTCAGTGTCGCTGTTACACCCTTCGGCTAGTTCACAGGCTTTTTTGGCAACGACGGGATGGGTGAAGTCGATAATGTCGGAAGAGGCTAAAAATTCGTCCATTTAAATCACTACCTTTAATTTCCGTCCACCACTTATCTCAAATCCTTCCCGTTCGTAAAATGATAAAGTCGCATCAAACTGCGGGAGAGGTGGTGTAGTGACTTCCAAACGCTTCCAACCTCTTTGATCACCAAATTCTTTGACGGATTGAATCAACATCTTTCCGATACCTTTAGAACGGTATGATGGTTTAACATACAACTCTGCCATAGTTCCGAAAGCACCTTCGGCATAGAGAGCATACCCTTCATAAACCGTAACGAAACCTATCATCTCATTGGTATTCTGATCGATTGCAACAAATACAAAATTCTTTTCGTGTTCGATAAACTCTACTAAGCGACTTTTCGTCTCTTCAAGATCAAAATGAAATACATCGATTTCGATGAGATCCATAATCTCTTGTAGTAATTCTCCGACTAAAATAGCGACTGTTTCCGCTTGATCTTTAGTGGCTCTAAAAATAATATTTTTTTGCATCATTCATCTACTTGTTTCTGAAATTGTCGCATCAACTGAATCGTTGTACTATCGGCAGAGCCGTTTCGCTCTTCTAGGTGTTTTATAAGAGTATCGTACCGCTCTTTCGGTAAATTTTGCCCTGCTTTGACTTTGAGCGTCATCACGTTCGGTACAATTTTATAGACCCCCGTTAGTTCCATCATTTTCGTATAGATGGGATTTGCCGCATCGATGGAATCGTATTTACCCTCAGGCTGCATTTTCTCCATCAGAGCAGTCAATCCGAATGCTTTTTCGTGTTCATCTTTCACCCGTACCGCTTGACCGCTGATATGCACCGAGGTAAAAAACTGTGTCGCGGGATATGCCGCACTGGTATCGCTAAAATACGACGGGATATAGGCATAAGGTTTTACAACCAAAAACGCTACCTTCGCACCCTCACCTATCGATTCGACTTTTCGCCCTTCGATGCTTCCGTGAAAGTACACGGCCCCCTCGCGATACGCGAAGTTAACCGCAACACCGTAGGGCTCATCACGGCTCATAAGTGATAATACACCGTATTCACATTCACCTAAAACTGATTCAATTACTTGAGGATCACTCACTTCAAATTCGGAACGTCTCATAAATAACCTTTTATGTCGTCTGATAATAATCGTTTATATCAATTTTCATCATTGCCCTCGCCCATACAAATTTATTTTTTATATCAGCGTATTCGTCACCCTCAGATTTGATATTCGCTACACCGTTTATATTAAAACCTGCACCAGCCCCATGTAACCCTTCTACATCCCGACTTCCTACGGTCACAAGTACCTTATTGTTATTGTTAAGAATAGCCTCCATTGTATTCATGCCAGCGACTGGAATTATTAGATAGTCGTCTTTGAGTTCCACGTAAGAATTCCATGTATTTACAGCATGAGGAAAATCTTTCCCTTGTGCAATAATTGTCACTATTCCTTCATTTTGAAATACGAGTTTTAGTTTTTCAGATAACATGAAGAAACTCCCTTAAAAAAATTATGATACTATATCGCCAATCTGAACTCTTAACAAGTGACAAATTATTTAATAACAATGAGGTCAGTTTATGTATATCCTCGACGCAAATTCGGATATTCCTTTACACATCCAACTCTACGAAGCACTCAAACACGACATCACAACTACTCTTGCTATCGGGAGCAAACTCCCCTCGATTCGTAAAATATCCCAAGAGTACCGCATTAGTAAAAATACCGTCGGATCCGCCTATAATCAACTCTATGCGGAAGGCTACATCGAGAGCCGTCCCAAGAGTGGTTATTACGTCGCCGAAGCAAACTATCAACCGTTTATACTTCCTGAATCGATTGCTATCAACGATAATCCAACCGCATCCTATCTCTACGATTTTTTCCCCGCACGACAAGCAAAAGCTTCCTTTCCCCTAAAGCTATGGAAACGGCTATTTGCCAAAGCAATTGATGAAACTCTTGATTTGGGAGGATATTCTGATGGGCAAGGAGAGTACAGTCTCAGAGTCGAGATCGCCCGTTATCTCACACTCTCACGCGGTGTTGTCTGTGACGCTTCTCAAATAGTGATCGGTGGAGCATTCGTCGACTCCATGAATATCCTTGCTGATCTCCTCCGAGACACTCATCCGCGTTTCGCTATCGAAGATCCGGGATATGCCGTCCCCCGTACCGTATTTGAACGATTCGGCTATGACGTTTCACCCATAACAGTGGATGAAAACGGTTTGTGTATCGATGAGCTGATTCATTCCCATGCCAATGCAGTCTATATCACCCCATCGCATCAATACCCGACAGGTGTCGCAATGCCCGTCGCAAACCGTCTGAAACTTCTCACATGGGCAAAAGAAAATGATGGATTCATCATCGAAGACGACTACGACAGTGAACTCACCTACCGATCCCGCCCAATCCCATCACTTCAAGGACTTGACACCGATGATCGAGTGATCTACATCGGGACGTTTTCAAAAGCCCTATCCCCTGCTCTAAGGGTCGGCTATATAGTCCTTCCTCAACGATTAATAGACCAATACAAAGCTTTTCACGGCCATTTTTCCCGTGTCAGCCTCACAACACAAAAGACATTAGAACTGTTTTTAAAAGAAGGTCATTGGGAACGACATCTGAGAAAGATACGCAATCTAAACCGTAAAAAGCACGACCTTATGAAACACACTCTCATCAAATATTTGGGAGATCAGATAGAGATTGTCAGTGAAGGGGGAGGTCTTTGTATCAATGTCCGCCCAACAATTCCGATAGATTTAAACCTCTTACGTCAAAGAGCTGAAAATGTGGGACTCAAACTCTATTATACAAACGATTGCTCCTTGATCGGATGGGAGGCGATACGGATGGGCTTCGGCGGTTTTGAGATGGAGGAGATTGAACCTGCGGTTAATGCGTTTGCGGAAATCTTTTTAAGAAAAACGATGTAGAATATTTTAAAATATGTTATTTTGCAATATTTTGCTTGAATGTTTGTGCTAATAGTACATTTTGAGCATAAATAGTTGGACATCAAGAGTTGAGGTATACTAATCTTATGCTGAAATGTTTCGAAGACTGCAATTGTGAATGCGGTAAAATTGATGAGAAGTTTGATCTTATTGCAGCAAGAGAACTCGCTACACCAATAACGTTAAACCAACTATCCAGATCAAATATTGGCTGGTTTAGTGACCGTAGCGTTTGCGAGCACCATATTGAAGATTGGGGCTTGGACCGCAAGGAAGGAATGTACATTCTTTGGCACAAAAGTGACTACTGTGTAGAGCATGAACATTTCCAT
>NZ_JAHFAQ010000073.1 GCF_023250475.1 Sulfuricurvum sp.
AATAAGGGTGACACTTCCTAGCAGATACCCCATTAATATGGTATCGCTGATGAGAGCTTTGATCATGGTCGCACCGAGATAGGATATGAGGGAGAGGGCTGTATAGCCGCTGATACGTCCCAGGCTAACAGGAAGCAAAACTTTGAGACTTTGTTGGCGTGTTGCGCTATTGGCCAACAAAATCGGCGATAGCAGGGGCATGCAGGTGAGCATGCAGGCTGTTGCCCCATAAGAGAGTGCGACAAAAAAAAGAGAAAATAGGGTAAAAGTTTCCACCCTTTATCCTTTCCACCACTTATCGATTTTGGTTCGCTTTTTAAACCCCTCTTTGGAGGATGAGAGGAGTGTGAGCGGGCCATATTTGAAATTCATTACCCCATCGTGCGGACAAAATTCAATGCATCGGCCGCAAAGGGTACAGTCGCTGTGGGTGATATTTTTATTCTCCGCAGAGTCTTGAATCTCGTAAATATCCATCGGACACGCTTTGACACAGTTTCCGCACGATTCACAGCTGGACGATCCTTTTTTGACGAGGCGTAAAAGTCCGATCTTTTTAAACAGTGTTTGCAGCGGGAGCATCGGACAAATGCGGCAAAACGGCTGACGGACAAATAGGGCGAGAGCAATCATTAGCCCGAACAGCAGATCGGCAAGGAGAGAGAGGATAAGGTATCCGTTGTTTGCCTGAGAGAGATAAATTTGCGACATATCACCCGTCATTGCCGTTGTCATAATACGACTCGGACAGATTGAACAATAAGGGTTTCCCCATTCGTGTCCCAAAAAACCGATTCCGGTGAGGAGGGGGAAAATGAGAACTAAAAAGAGGAAAATAAACCATTTGATTGGGCGGACTTTATTGATCGTTTCGCGGTTCAGCGAGATAAGCTGGGTGAGTCCAAGTTTGGTTCCGATCATCGTGATCGTCTCTTGGAAAAATCCGAGAGGACAGAGCCATCCGCAAAACGCTTTGTTAAGGATAAGGATTAAAACGGCAACGGTTCCGACAGTAATCAGTGTCCCCATCAGCGCTTCCATCGCCCCTGCATTTTGTGTAAAGAGGGTAGAAACACGGTGATCCATCTGATGTTGGAGCGGGATCAGTGCACAAAAATCTCCCCCCTTCATATCATAAGCACATGAGAGGGCAGGGAGGTTTTGGGTTAGTTTATCTCCCGTATAAAAGGTAGTAAAAATCATAGCTCCGTAGACAAAAAAGACGAATGCGGTGAGTTGTACAACACGGCGGAGTGCCGTGAGGGTGAGTAATTTATCCATTTTTAGCCCCTTTTTTAATGCGTCGATAGAACACCAATCCCACCAAAAAACCAATAAAGATAGTGATTGCCCCGTAACTTTGGGATTGCCAAAAATCATTAGGGTTGAGTGAATAGGGCATGGTGAGAGTGCTTTTATAGAGGTGCTCACCAAAGCGGTATTGCGTTGATAGGAGAAATTCTGAAGGCTTATTTTCACTGCGTCCTACTTTAACATTTTTAAAATCATTCGGAAGAGTGATCAAAAATGCACCTGTTTTATCGCTCGTATAGGTTTGAACCGGAGTATCATGCGTCTCTAACGTAACGGTGGTATTAATGAGTGGTTTTCCCTTAAAATGGAGGAGAAAACGGTATGACTTTGATGCCGTATAGCGATCATGCTCTCGGTGAAGAGGATCGGGGATAATTTCCAAATCTGTTTTTGGAAGTGCGGTTAGTTTTGTCGGAGAAACTTTGGCCGGACGTCCTTGAAGACTCAGATAGCGGACAGCGCTGTATGTCATATTCATCTCATTGCCCTCGGCTACCATCGCGTAGTATCCACCCATGGATGGTTTAGGGAGGTTTACGGTAGCGGCTTTAAAGGTGAGCGGTTTTTCAGAGAGATCGGGGAGGATGAGGTGTGCCGAGGCGTTTCCTTCCTGATTCATGAGGGCGAACATAGCGCTTTCGCCTTTGCCGTGGCTACCGTGTTTGGCCGCTGTCGCTTTCCCATTATCGCATCCGTGCGGAGCCCAATAAATTGCCCCATCGCCGAAGCCCCAAAGGGCAGCGGCGCAGAAGAGGACTAAAATAATTTTTTTCATACGTTCTCCTTAAAATTTAATTGACAAGCCTGCGGTATAGACGCGTCCCGGATTGACGGTGAGAGAGAGATCTTCTTGATCGAAAATATGATTGTAATCACGGTCATTGCTTGCGCGAGCCGTATTAAAATAGAATTTGTCAAAGACATTGTCGATACGGGCAAAGAGATCAAAGGTGTAATTTCCCAATTTTTCAGTGTGCTTTGCCAGAAGGTTTACGACTTCGTATCCCGGCATTTCGAGTTGATTAAGTTCGTCGGCGTAGTAGCTCGATTTTGCCGTTAATTCAGCGCTGAGGAGGGTGGATGGAGTGATATTGTAATTTCCGGTCAGATTGAGTGTATGGGCTGAAGTGCGGGGTACCGTGTTTCCGGTAAGGTCATAATGCACTTGCGTGAAGCCGGGAGCATAAGGGTTTCCCAGCCCAAGATAAAAGTTATCGTATTGTGTAAAATAAGCATCCAAATAGGTGTAGGCCAGATTAAAAGAGAAGGTTTTTTTCGTATCGCTTTGGAGGGAGAATTCAAACCCTTTGCTGCGCATCCCGCCGATATTTTGATACTGCTGGGGATGGGTCGTCGTTCCCGATGCATATTGCCCGACTGAGGACATAATAAAGTCTTTGCGATCCAGCCAAAAGAGGGTCGCTTCATAGGTTAAAGTGTTCTCCATTGCAGGAAAAGTACCTCGAATGCCCAGGTCATAGTTGATCGATTCTTCGGGGTTGAGATCGGGATTATTCAGTGTTTTGGTTGTGGCAGTCGGTGAACTGTCACCGACGAAAAGCTGCTCGATTGAAGGGGCACGGAATCCGGTTGAGCGATTCATGAAAAGTGACATAGAATCATTCAGGCTGTAGGTCAGCCCCAGTCGATGAGAGTAGACATCAAAGTTTTTTTGAAGAGATTCATCGGTTAGCTGATCATCGTTATCGAGCCGTATATGATCGTACCGTCCGTTGAGGGTGAGCGTAGTGGCGTCGTTGAGCGGTACTTTGATTTCCACATACGGCGCATATACCTCTTCGGTTGTCTTGTTGTCTCCCGTGATTGTTCCGGCTGAATAAACCGTCGGGGAGAAGGCACTGGTTTTAAAATCGACGAGGTAGGATGTTTTATTCTCATATACATTGTTGCGTATATCGGCACCGAGCATATAGGCAAGCGATTCCCCGCTGCTTCGGTATTCGCCTTTTAGACCGCGCTGCACTTGATGGTAATCGTTGAGGGTCGTATAGGCATCATCGGAAGTGACGACTGCTCCGGTCGAGCTGTATTTTTGCGGAGAGCTTACAAATTTTGTATCGTCTCCGTATTGATAAATATTGACGAGAAGATTGGAGTTGTTTCCGAAATCTTTGGCATAGGTAAGAAACAGCTTGAGTAGATCGACATCGTATAATCGTGAAAAATCCCGTCCTCCGCCATCGATTCCTGTCGAGGTGCTTCTTGGGTCTTCCAGCGCCTGTGTCATCCCTCCGACGGTGCCGTGGGTATCTTTTTCCCGCTTAGAGGCTTCGATACCGAACGTAATGTCGCTGGTGTTGTCAATATAGTATTGAAATTTGCCATTGGCATAACGGGATAAATACTCTGAGTCTGCCCAATATCCGTCACTTTTTCGCTCGCTTATTTGCAGTCTTGCGTTTAAAGAATCGTTAGCGTAAGAGGTTTCCGCCAGAAGTTTTTGGTATCCGAAACTGCCGAATTCCGACGCAAGCATCGATTTGTTTGTTGCCCCTTTTTTGGTGGTGATAATAACAGCACCGGCTAGGGCATCGTCACCGAAGAGGTACGATGCTCCCCCTTTGATCACTTTGATCGAGGCGATATCATCCAGATCAATATTGACGCTTCCGGTCCGCTCAAATACGGGGACACCGTCGATAACAACCGCGACACCCGGTTTCTCTCCCATATATCGCTGGTTTTCAACGCCTCGGATATGGATTTTTAATGTATCGCCTGATTTAATCTCGGTTGTTATTCCCGGAATAGCTTGAAGCACTTGTTGCAGATTTTCGATATGGGACTCATCGACTTTTTGACCGTCTATGGTTGCCGTCGATGAGGCTTCTGTACGAGTGGGGTGGAAACGGTCATCAATGGTGGTAGAATCGATACCGATAATACCGAGATTTTCGGATGCGAAGCCTGAGCTGCTCAAGAGAGCAGAGAGCAAGAGGCTGTGTGTTATTCGGCGGGTATTTACCATCGCACTTCCTTGAAATTTAGGATTAAAAAGTGCGATTATGAAGAAAAAGTGTTACATTAGTGTTAAACAAAAATAATAATAATTAGTTAAGAAAATATAATTCATTCTTGACAATTAGTCCTAACAGAGAGAAGAAAGTTATAATATTCATTAAAAACGGAGAATCTGTATGATAACCATCTGGCATAACCAAAAATGTTCAAAATCACGTGAGGCACTAAATCTGTTGGTGGAGAAAGGCTCAAATATTGAACTCTTCAAATACCTTGACACTCCGCCTTCGCGAGAAGATATCGTTTTGTTATTAGAAAAGCTGGGACTTTCAGCACGGGAGCTGATGCGAACGAAAGAGGAACTGTATAAAGAGCTTGAAGTGGAAAAAATTTCGGATGAAGCAAAACTTATCGATATTTTGGTTGAGTATCCCAAGCTTATCGAACGTCCGATTCTCGTTCAAGAGGGCAAGGCGATAATCGGCCGACCGGTTGAAAAAGTGATTGAATTTTTAACAAAATAATCTGTAAAAGAGTCAACATTATTCAAAGCGATTTGGACTATAATAATCAAAAGAGGGGTTTTGCCTTCCGTCGCGAAAGGGTTGATATGAACAAAAAATGGATAGTCGCTTTATGGGTAACCGTAAGTTTGACGATATCGGGTTTTGGGCAAAGCGAGCAGAGCAAAGATTGGTTATTTACGCAACTGGGGATGGCTTTCAAATTTCAGCAACAGCATGATGAGATGGATGAGAGGATTCGCAAAGCGGATGCAATGATTGCCAAAGCAAACGAGTTAATCCGTCGTGCGCAAGAGACAGGTAATAATGGTGCGGAAGAGATTGCTTCGAAGGCTCGTATGAAAGCGCAAGAGAATAAAGAATTCTGTGAGCACAGAAAAATACAAATCGATAAAAATATCGCTTATGTACGCAACCGTATGGTCGGAGCAACCGGAACCGGTGCCAAAATCGGCGGTATGGTAACGCATTACAGCGGAAGGGTGCGGGTTATATCGGGCAAAGCTCCGTACGACGCGGTTGCAATGGATGGCGAACATCCCGCCTATTTCGAGGAGGGAGATACGATCGAAACTTATGACAACAGCCGCGCCGAGATACAGTTTTTGGACGGCAGAGGAAGTATGAGTATCGGCGAATTCAGCCGCGTGAAAATGGAAAAAAAAGATGCCCTCTCCGAAACGCTTTCTTTGGTCAAAGGGAAAATGTATACCACTGTCGACAAAGCGGAGACATACCAAAAATGGGTTGAACAAAAAGCTGCTGAGGCTGCCGATAATCCTGATGCATTTTTATCCGAGCAATTCGGCAAAATTCGAGCTGAGGTCAAAAAATACAGCAGGAAATTTGAAGTTCGCACCCCTACGGCTATCTGTGCGGTGAGAGGGACGACTTTTTCGATGAGTGCAGATGAGGAGGGGACGACCACGATAGAGCTAATTGAGGGTGAAGTAGAGATAAGCAATCTCAAAACATTGGTACAAACATCGTTGAAGGGGGGTGAGAAAATGACCCTGAACCCCGATGGAAGTATCCGTATTGAACCTCTTGTATTAACGTCAAAATCGTGGTGGGAAAAGCAATGAAAATTGGTTGGTTGTTTTTATGCTTGATATCCGCGGTGATGGTCCATGCGGAGTATCAAATCAAATACAGCAGCAGGATTATCAACTTTACGGGCGGGCCGAGCTTGAGAGGTCATTTCAGCACATTGCAGGAGTGTGAAAACAGACGGCAATCAAGTGCGCAAGAGAGCGGAGATTATGCAAATCTCATGAATAATTCCTCGTGTGTCGGCAGCGAATCCTCCGGAGGAGGATCATCCGGCGGCTATAGCGGTCCGGATGCCTGGAAATATGAACTGATGGGGGGTCTTCTTCAGGGGATGATGCAAGGGTTGATGCAAAATATTTTAGCTCCGGCTGAAGACTCTTCCGCAAATACCTACGAACAAGAAAAGGCACGTCAGGAAGAAGAACAAAAACGGTTGAAACTGCAAGCCGAGTATCGGGAAAAACTGAATCAGCAGATTCAAGCGCTTGAACAGCAATTTGCCGATAGAGACAAGGAGCAGTTTTCGCAGAAAACAAAGACCCTCGCCAATAAGTTTGAATCTCGTTATACCGCAACCGTAGGGAAAGACGAAGGGGTTAAAACTCTCAAACAGCTCAATTGCGCGGCGTATCAAAGTTTGGAATCTGCCAAAGTGCAGATAGGCCATTTTAATCCCAAAGAACTTAATTCCCCAATGGAAGCGATCCGTTCGGGGAGCGATTTCACCCTGTCTCAGACCGCTTCATGCCCTGATATTCCGATCAAAATCCCCGAACCCGGAAAACCGGAACCTCTGAAGTTTCAGCAGGAACTTTATACGTTTATCCTTCATGAAGCCGAAGCGCTCAATACAACATTTTTTGAGATGAAAGAGAAGATCCGCAATGCCGATCGCAACATATCCGCCCTTAAGTCCTCAGTTAATACGTTGGTACATCAGCCAAAGGGTACTTCTGATGCAGACAAAGATTTGGCCGAAGCGAAGAAGCTATTAGAAGATGCGATGGATGAGCGGGGAAAAATTGTTGATGAAATCAATACCAATGTTGCGGAATGGAATAAAAAACTGACGGTTCTGTCCAGCATGCGGCAGCAGTACGATCTTCCTAAACCAAAAGAGAATTTACCCAAAGGGGGAAAAGCGAAATGAGTATTAAACGGCTTATTTTAGGGATGGTTGGAGTTGCCGTGTTTACGCTACTTTACGCAGGGACAGAGATTTCGCAAGAGGCGCAGCACCATCTTAAAACGGGTATCGAGATGATTAAAAATGCCAAAACGCTTGATGATTACGATAGTGCAATTTTGGAGTTTGAGCAGGTTACCCGCTTGGCCCCGGATTATGCGGACGGCTATTACTATCTGGGTGAAACACTGGCCTCGACCAAAGGGAAATCGTTCCGTGCAATGAAAAATCTTACCAAATATTTGGAGCTTTCCCCTTCTGACTCCTCCGACAGAGCGGAAATAAGCGACGAGATCGTTAAGCTAAAAGCGGTACGGGAAAAAGAGCGAAAGACAGAACTTAACGGATTGGAACTGGTTCATTTGGCGGACGGGATTTATGTACGGAATGTGGTAGAGGGATCTTCATTTCTGGGTGGGAGATTGCGAAAAGGGGATAAAATCATCTCTGTCGCGGGACAATCGGTTCAGGGGATGGACATGGATCAATTCTATGAGGTGATCTACAACGCAAAAGAGGAATTGAAAATTAATAGACGGACGCGGGAAGGGCCAAGCTTTATTGTTGAAGTTGTTCGGGCGGCGTATGGGGAGAAGGCGACAGAAACCTACAGTATCAACCTGAACAAAGAGACTTTTTTCAGTGAATTGTATGATCTGGAAGATGATGAATTCGCCGGGGCAGTCGCCGATAATGAAGCGGCATTATTCATATTCTGGAAACCGAAATGCGGTGAATGTTCTCAGACGATTCCGGCAGTGGAAACAATAGCGGTACAACGAAAAGGGCAGATTAAAGCCTATAGCATCAATGTGGCCGAAAACCCTGAAACCGCACAGAAACTGCAAATTCGGAACGTGCCGACGGTTCTTCTTTATGTGAAGGGCAACAGAGTAGAACGTTTGGAGGGGATAGTGACCAAAGAGAGGCTTGGCGACGTACTGAATTCGGCTGTTGGAGCGTTTGTTCCGGCCTCTTCCGCAAAAGCATCCGGACGATAAAGTGATCGGATGGGTCGATTACGTACGGAATTTTTGTAATTGTTGATTGAGATCGGCCGTCGTTCGGTCGATCCCGTTTGCTACATCGGTGATCTCATTGATACTGGAGGTGTTAGTCGCGGCAAGCGTATTCAGTGTGTTGATTTTGGCAGAGATCATTTCCATTCCATTGAGGAGATCCGAGAGATTTCTGTTGGAGAAGCGGACGCTATCAGCGGCTACCGAAATCAAGGAGTATGAGGCTTGAATATTTCGCTGGACCGCATTTGAGTCTTGTGAAACGATTAGGATCGATCCGGCGGATTTATCCATTTTCTGGCTGCTTTCGGTGATGGCTCCTACAATTGTGTTGATCGTATGATTGATTTGCGAGAGGCTCTCTTGGGTACGTTCGGCGAGTTTGCGTACTTCGTCGGCGACTACGGCAAAGCCGCGACCGTGTTCCCCTGCTCTAGCCGCTTCAATAGCGGCATTGAGCGCAAGAAGATTGGTCTGATCGGCGATATCTCCGATGATATTGAGAATCCCTTTGACTTCCTGTGCTTGAGAGGAGAGCTCTTTGAGTTCCCCGGAGAGGAGCTGCTGCGTTTGTGCAACGTTTTGTATGTCGTCATTCATTCGCGATATTTGGGTGCTTGCTTGACTGAGATTGGTGTTGGCTTCGTCTATTTTTTGATTGGTCTCATGTGCCGAAGCAGTGGAAGAGTGGACGATCTCTTGGAGGGAGACAATCTGGGTGTGGGTTTGCGCGATATCCGATGAACTTGTCTCTAGCCGTTGTTTGATAGCTTTTGAGACGAGATTAAGTTCTTGTGCCGAAGCGATACTGTTTTGGGAGGCAGATTTGATACTTCCCACCATAGTGTGAAGTTCCTCCATCGAATCGTTCATATCTTTTGCAGCGACAGCCAGCTCATCATTTCCCTCTGCGCCGATCCGATGGAGCAGATCCCCGCAGCGGAGATGCTGTGCGATTTGAGAGAGGTCGGCAATTTTTTTGAGAAGATCTTTCGTAATGAAATGCAAAATGATGTGGACACTGATCATTCCGGCCGGAAAAATCAAAATAATCAGCATCAAGGTCTGTTTGAACTCTTTTTGGGCGGAGAGATAGAGTTTTTGGGTATTGGTGATTTGGAGTTCAATCAGCTTGTCCAGATGTTCATCGGCAGGCGTAAGCGAGTAGGGGAAATCGCTTTGGAGAAGATCTAAAATTCCCATAATCTGTTTGGATTCGATTGCCTTTTCGAGGAGGACTATCGATCGCTCCGCCCTCTCCATCGCCTCTTTGGCTTCGGGAAGAGCGTGAATCTCTTCGACAGTCATTTTCCCTTGGAGATAGATATTCCATTTCTCTTTCAGGCGTTGATGCGAGAGGGTAATGGTTTTAGACGCCGTGTCAAAATCTCCTACCCCCTCAGAGAGATCGATAGCGTTATGACGGATATCGTTATCGATAATATTTTTGCAGATACGGAGATTTTGGAGCGGGAGAAGGCTTTGGGTATTGATCGTATTTAACGAGGCGTTGGACAAAAACATCCCGAGGATTCCGACCGCCACCGCGACAAGGGCAAAGAGCTGGGTCAATACGACGATAAGGGTGATCTTTTTTCGAATGGAGAGACGGGAAAGAATCGACAGCGATCGATGAGAATTCATAAAGGTACCTTCTGTAAAAGTGCAGAAGTGTAAAATCTTATGGTTACGATAAGGTCACATTAATCAGTAGAGTCTCCGGTCCTTTTTTTCGAGCCATCGGGAAAAGAGTTTTTTCCCTTCTTCCCGATCAAGAGGGTTCAGCGTGATAGCCGTTTCCGGATGAGCGATCATAGTATAAAAGTGCTGATCGTCAAATCCTCCCTGCGCCGCATCTTCCATCGAGGAAGCGTAATAAACGGTCGGAATTCGTGCCCAAAAAATAGCCCCCATGCACATCGGGCAGGGGTAGCACGTTGTGTAGAGGATACACTCCGAGAGATCATGCGTCCCTAATTTTTCGGAAGCTTTGCGAATGGCGTTGATTTCGGCATGGGCGGTCGGATCATTCGTCTCCAGCACTTCATTATGTGCCGTTGCGATGAGTTCGCCGTTGTGGACGATAGCGGCGCCGAAGGGGCCTCCCGCATTTGTCTCCATTGCGTCTAATGCTTCATTGCAAGCAGCAGCCATCCAGGTATTCATAGGGTTATTTCGCTTTTGCTACGCACGAAGGCGCCAAAAGTTCGGGACGGTATTCGAAGTGCATCGTATCGTAGTGGTACCATCGTCCTCCCCAGATAAAGCCGTGTTTCTCAAAAATTCGGACAATAGAGCGGGGCATCGTATTGCGGTATCCGATGTGCGCCGTTTCAGAGGGGGATTCGTCTTTCCAATACTGTGTTTTCGCGGGTGCAAGATCGACTGCGATCCCGAAGCTGTGCATAGAGAGGCGATCGGTGTCTTTGATAACTCGGTAGGCATAGGTGGTTGCCCCCTCGGCCCAAATACGATCACTTTTGGGCAATTTGGCAATCTCCTGGCCGATGGCAAAGAGTTTTTTGTCCACACCGCCGATTTTGGAAACAGGAAGTTTGAGGGAACCTTTCAGCGTCGGCCAAAGAATGGTTACGAGATTCTTTTCGACCGTTTTTTGATCTTTGCCGTAGAGGGCTTGAAAAAACGGCTGATAGCGGAGCCGTCCCGGATCAAATAAATACGCCGGGGGTGTTTCGTTTCCCCCCTCATCGTAGTGTTGAGAGAGTTGTGTGGCAAGATCGGCATTGTTTATTTTATCTTCCCACGTTGATTTGGAGCTATCGTTGCGGTAGGGGAACCGCGTTCCGTCTTTAAGGAGAAGGGTGGTTTCATCGGCAGAGACGATGAGGTCGCCATAACCTTCGATATAGCATTGGGGATTGCCCCAGCTTAGCGAGAAGAGTAAAGACGAAGCGGTAAAAAGGGTGAATGGGCGCATGGTAATCCTCCGATAATAGGTGCTATTTTACCGAATATTTCGGATTCACGATTACTTCACAGCCCTTGGAGATGATAACGCTATCCAAACAGTAGGAGTCCCCTATGAAGAAAGTTCAATCTTGGACGGCAGTTATGGCCGCTTCCGTTATTCTTGGTTCAAGTCTCTATGCCGGCGGACATGAGCGCGGCGGCAGATATGAGTCTGCACATCATATGAAAATGTCCAATGGCCATAATAACGGCAACTGGGCTGTTCCGCTGGTGATCGGAGGGGTTCTCGGATATGTACTCTCAGAG
>NZ_JAHFAQ010000074.1 GCF_023250475.1 Sulfuricurvum sp.
AAGTGATGGAAAAAATGGTTTCTGACTCTTTTAGTGCTCCGATCGTTTCCAATGTAACAACCGAAAAATACGCGGCTAAAGAGGATGCCTTAAATCTTCTAAAAATTCAGCTCATTCAGCCGGTGAAATACAAACAATCGATTGAAGCCATTACGGGTGAGATCGATATGATGATCGAATTCGGTAACGGGGCGGTCCTGAAAGGGCTGAATAAACGAAATGCTCCGGATGTCGAGACATTCGGAATTTCGGATATGGAATCGCTTGCAAAGGTGTGCGAAGTACTCGTATGAAAGTTGCTCTGATCCAGTCGGCACCAAAACTGAGTCGATCAAACCTTACTGATGTTCTTGCTTTAGTAGAGGCAAATAAGTGTGCAGATGTCATCGTTTTCCCCGAACTCGCTCTCAGCGGATATCTTCTACAAGACAAGCTCTTTGAAGATGCGTGGAAAATTGAAGAGTTGCGTGATCTGGAAAAAGCGAGTGAGCAATGCGATATTGTTATCGGTGCGGCACTTTGGGACGAAGGACGTGTTTTTAACAGCGCTCTTTATTTTTCTGAGGGTAAATTGCTCCATATCCATCATAAAAATCATCTCCCTACGTATGGAATGTTTGAAGAAGGGCGTTATTTTAACGCAGGCAATGAGATTGTTTCGTTTCAAACTCCTCATGGGAATGCGATTATGGTCGTGTGTGAGGACCTGTGGCGCGCAGAGACGATAGGTGTGATTGCCAAGACGGATGCAGAGATTATTTACGTGTTAGCGGCTTCTCCGGCACGTGATTTTACCGATGAGGGAATAATGATCGAGTCTCAATGGGATGCGTTGCTAAAATCTGCGGCATTATTGAGCCACAATTATGTTGTTTTCGTCAATCGGATCGGATTTGAAGACGGATTAGGATTTTGGGGCGGAAGCCGGGTTATTTCTCCCATGGGGAAAACCGAGTATCGTTTGTCTCTTTTTGATAAGGAAGAGAGAATCTGTTCTCTTGATGAGAGTCTAAAAAAACTGGGTCGATATTTAGTTAAATATACATAAGGATAAAAATGAAAATAGCAATCATGGGCGCGATGCGCGAAGAGATCGATCCGATTTTGGAAACAGTTGGGGAATATAGTACTATTGAACACGCAGGGAACGTTTTCTATGAATGTACGTATGGCGGACATGAACTGGTAATCGCCTATTCGAAAATCGGGAAAGTCTTTTCGGCTATTACCGCTTCGGTTATGATTGAGCGTTTTCATGCCCAAAAACTTCTTTTCAGCGGGGTAGCAGGGGGGATCAGCAAAGAGTTAAAAATCGGCGATCTCGTCATGGCGAGTGCATTGTGTCAGCATGATGTCGATATTACAGCGTTTGGACACCCATTCGGTTATATTCCTGAGGGTTCGGTGATGATCGAAGCGGATAAATCGCTTTTATCTATCGCATCACGGGTCGCTGAAGATATGGGTGTAAAAGTAAAAGAGGGAATTATTGCTACCGGGGATCAGTTTGTTGCTTCAGCAGAACGTAAAGCATGGATTGAAACAACATTTAATGCCGATGCATTAGAAATGGAAGGGGCAAGCGTGGCATGTGTATGCCACAACTTCGGTGTTCCGTTTTTTGTCCTTCGTGCAATCAGTGACACGGCTGATGGGGATGCCGGGATGGATTTTGATACATTTCTCAAAAGTTCGGCACAAGTGAGTGCAAAATTTATTTTGAGTATGGTTGAGCATCTTGGGCATTAAACTCAGCAAAAAAATCATGCGTCAAATCGGACGCACGAATGCCGAATTCGGTTTGATTGAAGAGGGTGACAAAATCCTTGTCGGCCTTAGCGGCGGAAAAGATTCGCTTACGATGGTTCATGCGCTCCGAGAACAGCAACGTCGAGCTCCGTTTAAATTTGAAATTCTTGCCGTAACGGTTACCTACGGTATGGGAGAAGATTTTTCTGCGCTGATTGCCCATTGTATCGAGCATGGAATCCCGCACAAGATTTATGAGACCAACACGTATGAAATAGCGGGAGAAAAAATCCGCCAGAACTCTTCGTTTTGCAGTTTCTTTTCCCGTATGCGACGCGGTGCATTGTACAGTGCCGCCAAAGAATATGAATGCAATAAAGTAGCTCTCGGACACCATCTCGATGATGCTGCTGAGAGCTTTTTTATGAATTTGATTTATAACGGGCATATGCGTGCTCTTGCCCCTAAATACAAAGCAGGGAACGGGTTGATTGTTATCCGTCCTTTGATTCAGATGCGAGAACGTCAGCTTTCAGCCTGTGCTTTGGAAAACGAAATGCCGACTATCGGTGATGAGGCATGTCCGGCAATGCGATTTGACGTCAAAATGCCTCATGCACGGGCCAGCATGAAAGTAATGCTCTCCGAGATGGAAGAGAAATATCCTGATATTTTCGTCTCTATCAACTCCGCATTCGGTCACATCAGTGATGATACCTTCTTCGATCCTAAACGGTTTGCTTTATAAGGGCAACCGCTTTGTGATCGGCACAACTAAGGGATAAATCTTTAATCTCTTCCAGTGTAAACCACTCGTACCTCTCATTATCAAATGACTCCTCAGAAAGATACAGATCGGCTTCCAACGTGAAATGGCTGTAATGCTGTGTGATATGTCCCAGTGGAGTAGCATTCGCTACTTCCACCGCTTCAAAAAATCCCCAGAGCCCGTGTAGAAAACGCTCAGTACGTTGCGTGAGTGCATAACGGTTATCTCTCTTATGGATAATAATTGATCGATTTCGGACAGGTTTTTGCAATTTTATTTTTGCTTCAGGATAAGTGAGCGGTTCAGATTTTCCTTGGCACGTAGCCTCTAACGGACAAACGGCACAGAGGGGCTTTCTAGCTAAACAGACAGTTGCACCCAGATCCATCATTGCCTGATTGTATTCAAACGGATGTTTGGAATCAAAGAGGGTATATGCGTATTCCCATAGTTTCTTTTCATCCCGTTTCAATAATGCGAAATAGCGGTGAAGTATCCGTTTGACATTTGCATCGAGTATGGGGAGGCTCTCTCGGTAGGCAAATGCGGCAATCGCATGGGCGGTAGAGCGTCCTATCCCGGAAAGTTTCATAAGTTCATGGGCATTATTCGGAAGATTTCCGCCGCATTGACGGGCGGCATGATGGAGATTTTTGGCTCTTGTGTAGTACCCAAGCCCCTCCCACATTTTTAGGACATCATCCTGATGGCTTTCGGCTAATTCTGAGAGAGTGGGGAATCGTTCGAGAAATGGAAAATAAAACCGCTCCAATACGGTTTTGACCTGTGTCTGCTGGAGCATAATCTCACTGATATAGATATGGTATGGATTATCAGTCGTACGCCATGGAAGATCATGGCGACCGTGGGTCTTATACCAATGCAATAGTGATTGTTGAGGGGTAAGTTTCATGGCGATATTATATAATGGCACTATTAAGAAGGGGTTTTATGGTTACGGTCAATGCGATAAGTTCAGATACAATCGAGATCAAAGGATCGAAATTTATCGCGTTTTTGATGCCTATGGAATACTATGAAGAAGAGATGAAGCGATTACGATACCTCCACCCTAAAGCTGTCCATTTTGTCAGTGCTACCCGAAGTCTTAATGCGTTTGATCAGATCGTCGAATACAGCGGGGATGACGGTGAGCCCAAAGGGACATCGGGGAAACCTACTTTAGCGGTATTGCAAGGACATGAACTGATCAATACCGCAATCATCACGGTACGTTATTTCGGCGGAACGAAGTTGGGGCCCGGCGGGTTGGTACGCGCCTATGCCGAAGCGGCAAATGCAGCATACTCCCAAGCAGTTTTATTCCCCTATGAAAAGCGTTTAGTTCAAAAAATAGAGTGCGATTATCCTTATATTTCTATGGTTGAATATGAATGTACGCAACAGAATATTAGGATTGTGACAAAAAATTTCGGAGAAAAAGGGGGAATATTTGAGATCGAAGGGACATCTGAAAGCTTGGAGCAGTTTTCTCATGTATTAGGACGGGCTATTCGATATTTATCATAAGATTTTGCTCCATGATTTCTTACACCGTTTGAACTCTTCAACCAATTTGAGGGAAGTAATTTTCTATTTTAAGCGAAGTTTTCTAAAGAGAGGTTTATAGTTATTCAAACAGGAGGTGTATTATGCAAGTGAGTTCATATACTTTTAAATCCCCTTATCCTCAAGCCGTTCAAGTAGGTCAGCCTGATCTTACAAGTGCAAAAAAAGAGGAACCGACTCAAACTCCATCCATGACAGAGAACAAAAAAACGGTATTATCCGAAGGGAAAGTGAGCCCGACATTGGATTCAGGAGTTACTATTTCACTGAGTGCATTGGAATCTGGGAAGTCGCAGAGCAGTGTATCGGAGTTTAAATTATTAACAAGTGTCAATCAAGCGCAAAAAGCATATAGTCAAGAGAATTAAAAAACGGATTGTAAAAAAGAAGAGGGTAAAGGTGGCGCAGCGGACGGGACTCGAACCCGCGACCTCCTGCGTGACAGGCAGGCATTCTAACCAACTGAACTACCGCTGCAACCTAAACGAATGGTGGGAATTACAAGACTCGAACTTGTGACATCTACCTTGTAAGGGTAGCGCTCTACCAACTGAGCTAAACTCCCGTTTAATGTGCGTAAAAAATCAAAATAACATATGGCGCAGCGGACGGGACTCGAACCCGCGACCTCCTGCGTGACAGGCAGGCATTCTAACCAACTGAACTACCGCTGCAGCCAAAAATTATGGTGGGAATTACAAGACTCGAACTTGTGACATCTACCTTGTAAGGGTAGCGCTCTACCAACTGAGCTAAACTCCCAAATTAAGATGAAAAATCATCTCATTTGTAAAATCAAATAACATTCGAAACATGTGGCGACCCCTAAAGGATTTGAACCTCTGTTCCTACCATGAAGTGATAGTGTCCTTGGCCACTAGACGAAAGGGTCACTTAAATCAACAATATGGTGTCCCGTGATGGATTCGAACCATCGACCCCTTCATTAAAAGTGAAATGCTCTACCAGCTGAGCTAACGGGACCTCTTCAATCATCAAAACTGGACGATTGTGAGGGCGAAATTATAGGGGAAAGATGTTGTTTTGTCAAGGAGAAAGAACGATTTAGGTAAAAAATAATTCTTTGTCACTATTGAGGAGCATTTTGACAGCCATCAGAACACTTTGTTCTTGGATGTAGTTGCGATCTCCTTCGAAATGAAAACGTTCCGTATGGACAGACGTTTTTGATCGTGCACTGATATAGACCGTTCCTACAGGTTTGGTATCACTTCCTCCGGTAGGTCCTGCTACACCGCTGATAGAGAGCGCATAATCGGAAAAGCTGACATTCATAGCCCCCTCGGACATCTCTAAAACAACTTCGGCGCTTACGGCGCCGTGATGCTCAAGGGCTGCATCATCAACAGCGAGCCAGTTGGCTTTGAGGGTATTGGAATAGGTAATCAGGGAGCCATCAAAAATAGTGGAAGCTCCGCTTTGGGATGTGAAAAAATGGGCAAGGGATCCGCCGCTGCAACTTTCGGCAAACGAGAGTTTTCTGTGGCGTTGACTTAGTTTCTCAATAATAAATGCGGCAATATTGGTGGCGGCAATTACTTTATGGTGCATAAGCCCCCGTGCAGATGCAATAAATTGGGAAAGGTTTCCGTGTTTGCGGGTATGGATACGGATTTTTAACCATCCTTCGATGAGTTCGCTGAATTCAAGTTTGACATCGAAATTTTGGGCTAAAGGTTCAAGGAGGGTTTGGGCGCTGAGGAGCTCTTCATTGAAAAGGTGGATGGTGGCAAAACGTGATTCGTCGTCGATCAGGATCTGAGGGAGCACTTTTCCCTCCGTTGCCAAAATGACATTGACTTCCGAACTGTTATGGGTAAGGAGATAGCTTCCGTTTTCAAGTACGCTGGCACGGGAGGGGATCAGCATCTGCTCTTTTAAAACCTGATTGTCGGCGGTGACGGTACTGAGAAGTTTTCCTACAATAGTAAAAGTGTTTTTTGTCGTAACGATGATGAGTTTGGATTCGTATTTTAAAAGCCCCTCGAGGTGTAAAAACAACCCTTTGTCCGACTCTTCAAAATAGTTGATTGAATCAATGGAAGTGAGGCGGTTTTTAATACTTCGAAGGATATAGCGCTCATACGCTTCGTTCAAAATCAGTCGATTGCCTACGAAAATAACATCACGTTTCATGGTTTTCCCGTGTATAAATTTGGGATAGTATAGCATAGTGACAGCAAAATTTAATCACCTAAAAGATATAATGCACCACTTTTTCTATAAGGTAACAGATGGATTATAAAGAGACCCTCCTTCTACCTCAGACCGAATTTCCGATGCGCGGAAATTTGGTTCAAAACGAGCCGACACGCTATGCCGCGTGGATTGCCAAAGACGTTTACGGCCGCATGAAAGCTAATCGTGCTGATGCGAAAAGCTTTACCCTGCATGACGGTCCTCCGTATGCCAACGGCCATACCCATATCGGCCATGCGCTGAATAAAGTGCTTAAAGATATTATTGTCAAATATCATTATTTCAACGGAAAATCGGTTCGCTTTACTCCCGGCTGGGACTGTCACGGATTGCCGATCGAGCAGCAAGTCGAGAAAAAACTGGGCGGAAAGCAGAAAAAAGAGCTTCTCAGTACGGCCGAAGTCCGCCAAATGTGCCGCGATCACGCACGTGAATTTGTCGATATTCAACGCGCGGAGTTTAAAAAACTGGGTGTTATCGCCGATTGGGATAATCCGTATTTGACGATGGATTCCAAATTTGAAGCGAATATCTATCGCACCCTTTGTTCTGTAGCGAAAAAAGGGCTGTTGATCGAGCGTTCCAAACCGGTTTATTGGAGCTGGGCAGAGCGTACCGCGCTTGCCGAAGCGGAAGTGGAATACGAAGATAAAGAGGACTACTCGATTTATGTCGCATTTGAACTCTCCGATGAAGCCAAAGTACGTGTCGGAATCGAAGGTAATGCCGCCATCGTGATTTGGACGACGACCCCTTGGACGTTACCTGCCAATACGGGAATTTCTCTTAATCCTGATGAAATCTATGTTCGTACGTCGGATGGTTACATTGTCGCTGAGAAACGTTACACTGCACTGATCGAAGAGGGTATATTGACCGGAAGCGTCGTTCAAAAAATCGAAGCAAAAAAGTTCGAAAATCTCTATGCGATCAATCCTCTTAACGGACGCGGTTCCCATTTGGTACTCGGCGAGCACGTTTTGATGGAGAACGGTTCGGGATGTGTTCACACCGCTCCGGGTCACGGGGAAGACGACTACCGTATCGGGCTTCGCTACAACCTCGAAGTGGTGATGCCGGTCGATGAGACGGGATGTTATGATAACACCGTCGTCCGTGAAAAACTCCTTCCGAATCCTGAAGAGTTTGTCGGTAAACATATCTTTAAATGCAATGAACCGATTATCGAATTACTTGGTGACAAAGCGCTTAAAGTCTCTAAATTCCGTCACTCCTACCCACACTGCTGGAGAAGCCATACTCCATTGATTTATCGTGCGACGAAGCAATGGTTTATCAGTGTGGACGGAACTCCTGAGGGTGAAACAAAAACACTTCGCGAAATTGCTCAGGCCGAAGTAGCTAAAACGGCGTTTTATCCTGAGAGCGGACGTAACCGTTTGGGTTCAATGGTCGAGAACCGTCCAGACTGGTGTATTTCACGTCAGCGTGACTGGGGAGTCCCTATCGCATTTTTCCGCGTTAAAGCGACGGGAGAAGTGATTTTGGATGAGAAAGTTCTCAACTTTATCGCGATGATTTTTGAGATGCACAGCACCGATGCGTGGTACTCGATGTCTATCCAAGAACTCCTCTATCCGGGATGCCCGTACAAAGCGGATGAACTCGAAAAAGTTTCTGATATTCTCGACGTTTGGTTTGATAGCGGCTCAACCTGGAATGCAGTTCTTAAATCTCGTAACTACGATGCGGGAGAATATCCGGCTGATTTGTACATCGAAGGAAGCGATCAGCATCGCGGATGGTTCCAAAGCTCACTCTTTTTGAGTACGGCGGTGGAACATATCGCTCCGTACAAAGCGCTTCTCACTCACGGATTTACCGTTGATGAGAAGGGCGAGAAGATGTCCAAATCCAAAGGGAATGTCGTCGCTCCCGAATCGGTTCTCAAAGAGTACGGATCTGAGATTTTGCGTCTATGGGTAGCGATGAGCGACTATCAGGGAGATTTGAAAATCTCCGGAAATATTCTCAAGCAAACGGCGGATCAATACCGAAAACTCCGAAATACGTTCCGTATTATGCTGGCGAATCTCGATGGATTGGAAACAATTGTCCCATACAACGAAATGGGTGAGATCGATAAGTGGATCGTCTCCAAAGCCAAAGAGGTGTTTGATGAAACCCATCGTTTGTTCGGCGAATACAATTTCGTTCACGGGATGAGCGGATTGAACTATTTCATCGTCAATGAACTTAGCGGGGTTTATATCGATATCACCAAAGACCGTATGTATTGTGACGGTGCTTCTTCACCGGAACGCCGCTCAACACAGAGTGCCATGGCAATCATCGCTAAATCGATGCTCGGATTGATCGCTCCGATTTTGACCTATACTGCCGATGAGATTTTCGACAATGCCCCCTCTATTTTAAAGGGAGAGGCAAAGGATATCTTCGATGTAACGTATGCTTCTATCGAAGCGGTTGAGAGCAGCTGGGATGACGCAACGATGAAAGTGATCCGTGAAAAATTTAATGAGATCGTGGACGGATTGAAAAAAGAGAAGGTGATCAAAAATACCCTTGAACTCGTTATCTCTACGAAGTCAGAGTCTACCAAAGCAATGAAAAAAGCGGATATCGAAGAGTATTTGGTCATCTCAAAATGGTGTGCCTGTGAACTCAAAGATGTTTTGGGAACGTTTGAGATCGAGGGGGATACATTCAATATATCCCTTGCATCTAAAGCCAAATGCCCGCGCTGCTGGAAATACCACAGTGAAGACGAAGAGACTCTTTGTCCGCGTTGTGCCCAGGTAGTTGCAGTATGATCGATCTCACACAGCCTGTTTCGATGAGCTTTATCGGAGAAACTGTCGGGGCTATTTTTGTCGTAATTGCCGCAGGGATTGCGATGGTCAAACAAGCAAAACGTAGAAAGGAAAGTGTATGATAACACTCAAAGAGGCGTTAAAACTCTCGAAAGAAGAACTTAACTCACTTAAAGAAGAGTTGAAAGCCAAGATTGCCGCCAATCCTGAATTGAATGCGTATATCGATGTTCTTAATGTCGGCGAGGGGATTCCGATCGCAATCAAAGATAACATCCAAGTCACAGGATGGTCGGTAACGTCAGGGTCCAATATTCTCAAAGGCTACATTGCCCCTTATAACGCGACCGTTATCGAAAAACTCTTAGCAGCCAATATGTCTCCGTTTGGACGTACCAATATGGATGAGTTTGCGATGGGTTCAACGACTGAGAGCAGCTGCTATGGTAAAACGCTCAATCCCCTTAATCACAACTGTGTTCCGGGAGGAAGTTCGGGCGGTTCGGCTGCGGCAGTAGCGGCGGGGCTTGCGGTAGCGGCTTTGGGAAGCGATACCGGCGGATCGATCCGTCAACCGGCGGCGTTTTGCGGAATCGTCGGTATGAAACCTACCTACGGTCGTGTCAGCCGTTACGGCTTAGGTGCGTATGCGAGTTCCCTCGATCAGATCGGACCGATGACCCAAAATGTTGAAGATGCGGCAATTTTGTACGATATCATCCAAGGTCATGATCCGAAAGATTCTACGTCTGCAGAGCGTAATGACGGCACCGTTAGTGATAAACTCGATGGCAATGTAAAACTAAAAATTGCAATCGTACCTGACTATGTCAAAGATGCCTCCGAAGATGTCCGTAAAGGGTATGCCAAAGCGGTAGAAGCACTTAAAAACGCGGGACACACCATCGTTGAGAAAAGCCTGATGGATCCGAAATACGATATTTCAGCGTACTATATCACCGCAACAGCGGAAGCCACAACCAACCTTGCCCGCTATGACGGTATCCGTTACGGAAATCGTGTTGAAGGGGAGAATCTAAAAGATACGTTCCTTCAAACCCGTTCGCAAGGATTTGGTGCCGAAGTGCAGCGTCGTATAATGCTCGGTAACTTTGTTCTCTCTTCGGGCTATTACGATGCCTATTATGTTAAGGCGCAAAAAGTACGTCGATTGATCCAAGAGGAGTATAATAAGATTTTCGAAGAAGTTGATCTTATTTTAACCCCTGTAGCTCCCCGTACCGCCTACGAGTTTGGAGCCCTTAGCGATCCGCTTGAGATGTATTTGAGCGATATTTATACGATTTCAGTCAATCTCGCAGGACTTCCGGCAATCTCGATTCCTGTTGATACGGCTGAAAACGGTATGCCCGTAGGTCTTCAACTCATAGCCGCTCCGTATGCAGAGCAAACACTCTTTAACGGGGCACTTAGTCTCGAAACTCAACTACAAGGATAACCTCATGAATATTCGTAAACGCGCCCTCACTTTTGAAGATGTATTGCTCATCCCTAAATACTCTGAGGTTCTCCCTAAAGAGGTGAGTCTGAAAACGATGTTAACCCGTAATATCCCCCTCAATATTCCGATGGTATCTGCGGCTATGGATACCGTAACCGAGTACCGTGCAGCGATAGCGATGGCCCATTTGGGCGGAATCGGGATTATTCATAAAAATATGGATATCGAAACACAGGTCAAACAGATCAAAAAAGTGAAAAAATCGGAAAGCGGTATTATTATCGATCCGATCTATGTTCATCCGGATGCTACCCTTGAAGATGCGGAATCATTGATGAACGAATTTAAAATCTCCGGTGTTCCGGTTGTGGATGAACACAATAAACTCCTGGGAATTTTGACGAACCGTGATATGCGTTTTGAGAAAGATTTGTCGAAGTTAGCCATTGATGCGATGACTCCAATGCCGTTGGTGACGGCACAAGCCGGGATCACATTGGCCGAAGCTGAGCAAATGATGCACATTAACAAAATTGAAAAGCTTCCGATTATCGATAATAACGGATTACTTAAAGGGTTGGTAACGATCAAAGATATCAAAAAACGGATCGAGTACCCTCATGCCAATAAAGATGATTTCGGCCG
>NZ_JAHFAQ010000169.1 GCF_023250475.1 Sulfuricurvum sp.
AAAGGGGTGATCAATCTACGCGGTGAAGTGGCACCCGTGATCGATTTGAGAGTACGGTTTAACATCAATAACGACCCCGTCTATACGAATCGCACTATCATTATCGCCGTTAAAACCCAGGATGCACGGATGATCGGTCTGGTCGTCGATGAAGTATCCGATATGGAAAATGCGGAACTTGACCGCCTCTATCCTGCACCCGATATGGGAACCTCTATCGCTCCTGAATATCTCAAAGGGCTGTTTAAAAAAGAGGACAAGATGATCGTAATCCTCGATATCGATCGTATTTTAGACAAAGAGGAGATGCAGCGTCTCTCGCGTCAAGCTCCTGAGGCAGCTCATGTACTCAGCGCGTCAGCTTGATCGGGCACGTGATCTCGCTTATCGTCACAGCGGGATTACGTTAGGTGATAATAAAGATGTGATGATCTCCAATCGTCTCGATAAGCTTAAACGTGCTCTCAACTCTGAAGATATTGACGAAATTATGGGATGGGTGGAAAACGGAAACCATATCGAAACGTTTGTCAGTACATTCACCACCAATAAAACCAATTTTTTTCGCGAATCGTTTCATTTTGACGATCTTAAAGAGAGAGTCGTCAAACAGGCAATCGAATCTGCAAGCGGACTAAAAATATATTGTTCCGCCGCTTCGACGGGGGAAGAACCCTACTCGATTCTTATGACCCTAGAACAGGCCAACAGCGAATATCGGACACCTTTATCCAACTATTCCCTTATCGCAACCGATATCGATTTGGATGTATTGAAACATGCCTCAAACGGTATTTATGAGTGGAATAAAAATGCGGATGATTTTCCCGAATGGATCAAACCCGCCAATTATTTCAAACGCAGACCGCACCCTTCCAAAGAGGGAGATTTTCTCATAAAAGTCAAAGAGACTTTGATGCGAAAAGTTCGGTTTGATCAGATGAACCTGATGTCGGCGAGTTATCCGTTCAAGGGGGAAGAGTTTGATGTTGTATTTTGCCGAAATGTTCTAATCTATTTTAATCAAGATGACCAAAACGCTATTCTCAAAAAACTTTTTAGAACCTTAAAACTGGGGGGAACCCTTTATCTCGGACATTCAGAAAGTCCGTTGGAACTTGCCCCGTATGTCGAACGCTGCGGTCAAAATATTTTTGTTAAAACAAAAGAGTACTTATGAAAATTATTAAAGGGACGGTGGATTCTAAGATCGTAAAATTATCCCAGCCTGATGCGATCAAATACATACAAAATAAAGAGACGCTCGGAATCATCGGCGGAGAGTTTGCGATTACCTATGATCATGATGACCTTCCTATTACAACATTGCTGGGATCGTGTGTCGCGGTAATGCTCTATGACAGTGCTTTGGGGATCAAAGGGATGAACCATTTTCTCCTCCCCTCCTCCTGTGCACAGGGAGCTTCGTGCCGGTTCGGTCTTTATGCGATGGAAACGATGCTGAATGAAATGTACAAACTCGGATGCCGTAAAGAAAATCTCAGCGCCAAAATCGCCGGAGGGGCAAACGTTTTGCATAATTTGAGTGACAATATCGGAGAGCGAAACGTCATATTTGCCCGAAGTTTCTGCCGTTCCGAGGGGATTCGCATTGCAGCGGAAAATGTTTTGGGTAATAACGGACGGGTAGTTATGCTGGACAGTCATTTTAACACCGTTTCCAAAACTATCGTTAACCGCTCAATGGATGAACGCTTAGCCAATGCCGACCGCGAATTGGCAAAAATTATCAACAAAACCGAAACGGTTCCTGTCGATAATGCCGTTACCTTGTTTTAGGAGGATATTATGTACACCGTAATTGTTATTGACGACTCACCTCTGATGCAGCGTATCCTCTCCGACATGATTTCACGTGTCGAAGATTTCAAAGTGATTGCCACCGCATCGGACGCTTTTGAAGCTCGCGATCTGATCAAACAGCATGAACCGGATCTGGTTACTATTGATATCAACATGCCGAAAATGGACGGTGTGACATTTTTGCGAAATCTCATGCGGCTTCATCCTATGCCTGCCATTGTTATCTCCACTGATGCGTCGCGCCACCATGATGTTTTTGATGACGGTGCGGTAGGTTTTATCCCGAAAAAAGCAATCGGAGAGAATGACGAATCATTTTTTGCACGGATCGAAGATGCCCTGATGCGTTTGACGTTTCTTATAGACCGATACAAAACAAAAAATAGAGCCAAAAAACAGCCTATCGAGATTGAAACGGAAAAGATTCATCCCGATCATCTCCTCCCTAAAAAAGCTGCTTTTATCCCAGGCCCCAAGGTGATCGCTATCGGAGCATCTACCGGTGGAGTGGAAACCCTAATGGGTATTTTTTCTCATTTGCGCCCCCCTCTTCCTCCGATTTTGATTACCCTTCACATTCCGTTCGGATTTTCGGGGAGTTTTGCGGAGCGTCTGAATCGACTTTCCGAACTGAGCGTGAAAGAGGCTAAAGACGGAGATGTTGTTACCGAATCGTCGGTTTTTATCGCCCCCGGCAACCGCCATATGCTTCTTGAAAACCGTCAAGGAAAGTATTTTATCAAGCTTCTCGACGGCCCCCGAATCAGTCGTCATAAGCCTAGTGTAGATATCCTCTTTCGCAGTGTCAATAACGCTGCAACCTCAAACGCTATGGGAATTATGCTCACGGGTATGGGCGATGATGGCTCCATCGGAATGAAAGAGATGCACGATTCGGGTGCACTCACAATAGCGCAAAGCGAAAAAAACTGCGTCGTATTCGGAATGCCGCTTAAAGCCATCGAAGCCAAAGCGGTTCGGCACGTAGTTGATTTAGAAGATATTCCGCAGCGTATCCAATCTTTTTAATACCACAGTACAAACTAAACACAATTTTAAAACAGGTCGTAAATGAAAAAGATACTTATAGTAGATAAGAATAAAGAGAGTCGATCGCATCTTCGGACTATGTTGGACGAGTATGCGCATGACATGCGAAAAAGATTCAAGATTCATGAAACCGATAGCGGAAGCGAAGCGGTCATGATGTCCGATCATGAGAATTACGATATGGTATTTATTGATGTCGAAATTTCTGAAATGGACAGCGCAAAAGCGACTGAACTTATTCGTGACAAAAATTCAAAAGCAATGATCGTCGTTGTCTCTGACTCAAAAGATATAGAACTTCGCAGTCGAATTTTGCAAAGCGGTGCAGAAGATTACATCAAAAAGCCTCTTGCCCCCGATCTTTTTTACTCACGTTTGGATAACTACATCGCCTTGATTAAATCGCGACGACTCCATCTTTCGATCCATGAAGGGCACAATCTCTACGGCGATGAAACGTTTGGACGAACGATCTCCTACTTCATCAAAGAGTATGACGTTTTAGCCGAATTTTGGGAATACTACCTCCTGGAAACGCAAGAGACGAGAACCCTCACCGATTCGTGCCGGCGATGCAATGTCGGGAAAAGTATTCTCAATTCGCATCAAGCCTCTACACGTCTCTCCGATACCGTTCGGGCAATTTATGATATTGCCTTATTGGC
>NZ_JAHFAQ010000170.1 GCF_023250475.1 Sulfuricurvum sp.
ATTTCCGACTGTGAATGCAACCAATGATGAAATAAAAATAATTTTAAACGAAGTAAAAACGATTGCGGTTTTGGGTCTCTCTCCCGATTCGAGCAAAGATAGCTATCGTGTTGCGGAGTACCTCAAAAATGCAGGATACACTATTATCCCTATCTATCCGAAAGAAGAGACTATTTTAGGGGAAAAAGTGTACCGTTCCCTTAGCGAAATTCCTTTTGAGGTCGATATGGTTAATATCTTTCGCAAACCCGATGCATTAGGCGCGGTTGCCGATGCCTGTATTGAACGGGGTGATGTAAAAGTGTTTTGGGCACAAAAAGGGATAGTCAATAACGAAGCTGCTGAACGCGCCCGCAATGCCGGGATGAAAGTAGTTCAAAATCATTGCAGTATGGTTGAGCATCGGCTCATCCACGGATAAAGGGAAAGAGTGATCGATTTAAACACGATATACGAGGCGCATGCACGGATCAAAGATGTGATCGTTGAAACGCCCTTTACACATGCTCCGCGTCTCTCTCAGGAATCGGGATGCGATGTCTATCTCAAAAATGAAAATTTGCAAGTTACGGGTGCTTTTAAAATACGGGGAGCGTACAATAAAATCGCTTCATTGAGCGATAGCGAACGTTCTCGAGGAGTTATTGCCGCAAGTGCGGGGAACCATGCTCAAGGGGTTGCTATGGCAGCTCAGATCTTTGGAACACGTGCTTTGATTGTAATGCCCGAATCAACACCGCTTACAAAGATTAACGGGGTCAGCTATTACGGTGCCGAAGTTATTTTAGCGGGTGGAAATTACGATGAAGCGTATGCGTATGCCGCTTGTTACGGAAATGATCACGGTATGGTATTTGTCCACCCCTTTGCCGATGAAGCGGTAATGGCCGGGCAAGGGACGATTGCGGTAGAGATGATCGAAGCGATGGATGATCTCGATGCCATCGTCATCCCCGTCGGCGGAGGCGGGCTTATTTCGGGAATGGCATCCGCTATCAAAGCGCTCGCCCCTCATATCTGTGTGATCGGTGTGGGTGCCGCAGGAGCTCCTGCTATGCGTGAATCTTTTGAGGCCAAAACGGCTATTGACAGCACAAGCGTACGTACGATTGCTGATGGTATCGCCGTACGGGATACTTCTCCGATAACCCTCTCTCATATTCTTGAATCGGTCGATGAATTCGTCAGTGTGGATGATGAAGAGATTGCCAATGCTATATTGTTTCTGTTAGAGCGTCAAAAATTGGTAGTCGAGGGTGCCGGTGCCGTAGGGGTTGCCGCATTGCTCCATCATAAACTGGAACATTTGCGGGATAAGAAGGTGGGAGTTGTCCTCAGCGGCGGAAATATGGATGTGACCCTTCTCTCGATTATCATTGAAAAAGGTCTTATCAAATCGGGTCGCAAGATGAAACTGACCGTAACGCTGATCGATAAGCCGGGTGCCTTGATGAAACTGACCGAAATGCTTCAAGGGCTTAATGCCAATATCGTTCATATCGATTACGACCGAACGTCAACGACACTTGCGTACGGCGATGCCAACGTTATGATCCATTTGGAAACGAAAGGGTCGGCGCATCAAGAACAAATTCGTGCCTTGCTCAAAGAATATCACTATTTAAGCAGTGAAGAACATTAAAAGGAGAGGAGATGGAGGCTTTAAAATTATTAAATTTTGATCTTCCCATCCTTTTTCTTAAACCGCTTTCCAATGGAAATCTTGGAGCGGTAGATGCTCAGAATGTCCTTCGCGTTATTGATTCGGAAACCTATGAGGTTGTCGACGGATTCAAAACCAATATCAAACATGAACGTTTTATCGGTACCTATGTCGATATGACACCGGATGGCGAGTATTCGGTGTCAGCCGTTTTAGGGACCAATCAAGCCGCTATTTTTAGTCTCTCAAAAAGAGCCCTTCTGTATAAAGTCGGTCGGCATAACGGGGAAGTAGAGAGTGTCGGAGTTGATCCGAACGGTCGCTATTTTGTGACATGCGGACAAGACGGTAAATCTTTTGTATGGGTACTTAAAACCTCTCGCTTGGCTTTTTCACTTCCTTCTCATTCTGATTTTGTCAGTACGGTTGCTTTTAATGACAACGGTCAATGGATTGCTACGGGCAGTTTTGACACAACGATCACCTTGCTCAACATCGCAACAATGAAACAGCCTATGAAGCTGCGCGGGCATACCGGTGCTATCGTGAAAATCATTTTCTTACCCTCAGCCAAAATCCTCTCCGTAGCACGGAACGGTGAATTGATTGTTTGGGATATGCGTACCGGAAAAGTGATTAAACGGCTTCAAAATATGGTAGATGACGTGACTTCCATGTGTATCAGCAGTACCAAGCGCTTTGTGTTTATCGGTACCAAACGAGGGTATGTAGGGTTATACGATATGCGTACTATGGAGCAGATTACATCGCACTACATCAAAGAGCCCGAAACCGTAACGTCGTTGGCCTTTTTAAGTAACCCTTTTCGCTTAGCCGTTGGCACTTTGGGAGGGAATATTCGTATTTATTCGCTTTTAGGTAATGAAGAGAGATATATGCAGATGCTTCGTGATGGGGAGTTTAAATCGTTTTATACTGCCCTCGATGATAATCCGATGTTATTTTTTTCCAAACCGTATGAAGCTGCTGAGCGGATATGGCTGGATGTTCTCGAAAAAGGACGCGAACTTCTTGAAAAAAATGAACGTGAAAAAGCGATAAAACATTTTGCCATTTTTGTCGGTGTTCCGAAAAAACATGCCTTAATATCTCAAATCCTCAACTCGTATGAAAAATACGATTTGTTTCAAAATGATATTCAAGAGGGGCGGCTCTCTTTGGCCTATTCGTTAGCCAAGCAATATCCCGCCTTTCAAGAGTCGGAACTTTATTCTAAAATGGAACGGCAGTGGAAAAAGCTTTTTTTAAAAGCACAAGAGTTAATATTAACCCCTAACGGCGAAGAGCAAGCACGGGAATTACTGGCTCCGTATCGGGGAATATCGGAAAAAACCGTACATATTCAACAACTTTTCGAACAGCGTCGCATGTATGAATTTTTTAGGAATGTCGTTGTTAAACAAGAGTATGTTAAATTTTTCGGACTGATAAAAATGTATCCTTTTTTGAAAGAATTTGAAGAGTATACCGCGGTTATGGAGTATGCAGACAAACTTTATCTCCAATCTCAAAAGGCGTATGCAAACGGGAATTATTCAACGGCGCGAAAAGCGTGTGAAATTCTCATCTCTTTCCCGGATTATGCGCATGACGCGCAGGAAATGGCCGACACTATACGTATAAAACATCTATTTTATGAATCGATCGCAGCCAACAATCTTCCCAATGCTTTCTCCTATCTTAGTTCCTATCCTCTCCTTTATGAAACCCCTGAAGCGCAGGTGCTTGAGAGACAATGGAACAATACCGTCGATAAGGCACAGCGATTTGCGGCACAGGGAAATGCGAGAGAGATGCGTAGTGTATTTGAACCTTATTTCGGAATACGGGATAAATTCACCGCTATGGCAGGGG
>NZ_JAHFAQ010000007.1 GCF_023250475.1 Sulfuricurvum sp.
TCCGATCATCGCCCTCTGCGCCACTCCGAGGTTTGAGGGTGTTCCGTTGCCGAGATTCCATTGGGTCGGGGTGATAATCGAATACGATACAATTTTCCCTTTTTCGATGGTTGCACGGTGGATCAGCGACCCGCGCGGTGCTTCGATAACCCCTGCGCCAGAGCCGCTGATACTCTCGATAGAGGGAGGAGTGATGAAAGAGGGCTGTGAGAGATCGAGTGATGTTAACAGCTTCCGTACCTGAGCGCACAGCGTTGCCATCTCCCCGACTCGGGCGCATAAACGCGTTATCGCGCTGTCTCCGTAGATGCGATACACATCACTGATCCCTGAGCGTTCCTGCACCAAAGCGCGTGCCAAAGGCCCCCCCTCGTAAAACTCTCCGTTGTAGAGGGCATTTTTCGCATACGTTTTTCCGCCGTTCTCAAAGGTTTGCGAAGCATCTTCCGAAACCAGTGTGAATTCGGCACTGCTTCGGACGCCGTTTGCCATCGCTATCCCCTCATCTCCCAGAACCAAAAATCGGCCGTGACTTTTCCCCGTATCCAATAATTTCAACCGCTCAAAATTACGCAAAACCGTTCCGAAATCTCCCGTGAGGTTAAGAACTTCATTATCCCTCATCGCCTGTTCAAACGCTTCCGGAGCGCATCCCAGTACCTCATCTTCGATAAACCGCTCGACATCGGAGAGGATTTTTAATGCCTGCATCACCTCGATATGGGTCGGATCACACGTCACCCCGCCGGGGATAGCATACGAACTGTGTGGCCACTGGCCGCTGAACAATGCGCACAGTTGATTGACCTGCGACGAGACATAGAGCGCTTTCAGGGCAACGTTAGGTTCTTCGCCCATCATCTTTCCGCTCTCATGAAGCATCACAAGATAGAGCCATTTGATATGGTTTTGAATGAGTTCGCACGAAAGGGTTATCTGACGTATCGCGTTTGCTTTGTCGCTGATACGAATCGCTGCACCCGCATTTCGGTAAATATCTTCAATCATCTTGACCGTAGCGATCAGATGAGAATGGCCGCAGATACCGCAGACACGCGGGGTGATGACCAGAGCATCGAGGGCATTTCGTCCTTCCAATATCGCCTCCATCCCCCGAAAATGCAAAAAGCGAATCGTAGCATCCTGAACAGCTCCGCTTTTATCGGTTTGAAAATCGAGTACCGCTTCCCCCTCGATCCGCTCGATCAGTTCATGCGTGATCATCGATCAGCCTCTCTTCCAGCCGTTTGATATGGAACGATTTTGCCGCCCCCGCTAATGCGAGATAACTCCGTTTCGGTATTCCAAGCGGCATCTCCGAGGGGATCGACATATAGGTTTTAGTCGTGAAAAGTTCCCGTTTGGGGAATGTGGGCTCGGTACACCCCACACACGGTGTCCCTGCGCGGGTTTTGGAGCTCACCTCATTCCAAAGAATCTTATTGCAACTGCCGTGGGTAAAGGGGCCTTGGCACCCTTGGGCGTAAAACAGACATCCCTCTTTGGTTCCGAAATGATCGCTGTCCACTTTCCACTCGAAATACTCGTTCCGAAGACATCCGTTATGGACGAGGTAGCCATACAGCTCCCTCGGACGACGGTATTCGTCAACTAAAATCGGTTTATTGAGACGTATCATATCGATAACGAAACTAAGCCACTTCGGGTGAGCCGGACAGCCGCTGAGGGTAATCACTTTCTTCCGCATATCGCGCAAAGGGCCGCTGTCGTTTTCTTTATCAAATACTATTCCGCTGATATGTGCGGGATCATGCTCTTTAAATATCCCTCCGAAACTTGCACAGCTTCCCATGGCAATGATATGTTTTGCTTTCAGTGCCAGTGTCATTAAAAGGCTCTCCATTACCATTCCCGCACGCTCAAAAGAGGCGCTGTATGCCCCCTCAAAAATGAGAATATCCGATTTTGGGAGTTTTTTAACCAACTGTTGCAGCGTAAGGGTACAGGGAAGGAGGGGATGATGAAGCAATTCGACCGATTCTAAAAGATTCCCCAAAGCCGGATCGTTTAAAAAAGAGTGGGTATTACCGTTGCAGGTCATCCCCTGCAGCCAGATAATTTTGAGTTTAGTGGGATTTGAGGGCATTGTAGATATTTTCTGCGATGGTGTGTTCGTAACTCTCCAACGACTTAGGGAGAATTTTTTCCCCGTTTAAAAATACCATTCCGCCCAAATAGCCCATAAAAAGGCCGAAGGCGCTGAAAAAGTCCTGATCTCTCAGATCGCCCGCTCTCACTCCCTCTTCGAAAAAGATCATCAACTCCGTCACAAATGCGGATACACAGATCATCCCCGCACAGCAGTTCTGAAAGACTTCCCGATTGGAAAGATAAACCCGTAGGAAATACTCAATCGTCTCCGGGCGCTCTTGAGCGATACGAAAATACATATGAACGATCGCTTTAATTTTCTCCTGAGTGCTTGCCGGACTTTCATTGATTTTGCGAATCTCATCACCTAGGATATTGGCGATATAGAGGATAAGATCTTTGGCAAGCATCTCTTTGGAGGTAAAATAGTTGTAAAGATTCCCGACACTCATGCCGATTTTTTCAGCAATAGAGGGCATTGTCGTTTGATAAAATCCCTCTTTGGAGAATAACTCCAATGCTTTTGTCATAATCGAGACTTTGCGTTCTTCTTTCGTCAATCTTGCCAACTCTCATCCCTTTCTTCGAAATATTTTACGTATTATATCGAACAGAGCGGTGAAATTTTATACTGTGATAGCTCCCGACCTGAAGCATCGATAACATGCACCGCACATGCCAAACACGGATCAAATGAGTGAACGGCACGCAATACCTCCAACGGTGAGGATGGATCGGCCAGGACTATTCCTATCAGCGACTCTTCATAGGCTCCGCGCCCTTCCTTGGCTCCCTTGGGAGAAGCATTCCATGTCGTCGGAACGACCGCTTGATAATTGGCAATTTTCGCATCTTCTATTCGGACAAAATGGCCCAATACCCCGCGCGGAACTTCAAAAATCCCGGCACCTCTCCCCTCAAGCGGAAGCGATTCGAAAACATACTTCGTCCATGTCTCTTCATCGTAGTATTTGATATTTTCGATCAAATCGCTCATCATATCAAACAGGTAATCGCCACAGATTTGGGCTTCGATAGCCCGCGCTGCATTGCGTCCGATCGTAGATGAAAAATCGATCAATTCAAGGCCTGTCTGTTCCATAAACCGTTCCATGTAAGGGCGTATCGTCGGAGTTTTTTTGGTGTATCCCATGATCATCCGGGCCAAAGGCCCCACTTCCATCACCTCTCCATCGTAGCGAGGCGCTTTAATCCATGTGTATTTCCCTTCCGTTTTAAGAGACCCGTCATCATTCAAATCGGTATAGAACGGGGTAGTATCTCCCTCATACGGGGAGAGCGGTGCATCATTTTCATACCACGAGCGGGATGCCTCTTCGGTAATTTTGCTCGCGTCGAACGGCTCAACCGACTCGAAATCATGCCCTCGAATCACTCCGTTTTCAAATAAAACTCCGTTTTTGCCGAACCGGTAGCCTCCGCAGCACATAAAATTCCCCACAGCTCGCCCCTCTCCTGCACGGATCGAATCACGATAGGCCGAAACGATCATTTTCATATCGGGAATATAGGCTCTCTCGACAAAATCACGCACCTCTTTGATAATAAACATGAAATCATTCAGCCTCTGAGGATTGAGCATATCGGCAATACTCGTCACACCTCCCACCACAAGATTTTGGGGATGGGGTGTTTTCCCCGCAAATATGGCAATCGCTTTGGATATTTCCCGCTGTATCCGGAGCGCCTCCAAATAGTGATTCATGTGCACCAAATTCTCTTCAGGTGAAAGCCGATACGCTGTATGACCCCAATAGCCGTTAGCGAATAATCCGAGTCTTCCCGCTTTCACAAAACCGCCGATTTTTTCCTGAATGCTCTCCAAATGACCCACAGAGTTGCGATAGGGATGGTCCGTCCACTTTTCCGCTTCGGCAGAAGCCCTCTTACAATCGGCTCCCAGTGCACTCGTGATATCGACAAAATCGAGGGAATGAAGATGATAATAGTGAACGATATGGTCTTGGATAAACAAAGAGAGCGTTACCAGATTTCGGACGATTTCGGCATTGGAGGGGATTTTGATTCCGTACGCCTCTTCAACGGCACTGATCGACGCGCGATAATGGACATTCGTACACACCCCGCAAATCCGCTGGGCAATTAATCCCGCATCCCTGGGATCACGCCCTTTTAGAATTGTCTCGATCCCCCGAAAAAGCTGCCCTGAAGCCCACGCTTCGGTAACAACATTGTTCTCATCAATCTCTACTTCGATCCGCAAATGCCCCTCGATGCGGGTGATCGGGTCAATAATTATTTTCTTACTCATTGGGCTTTTCCTCTAACTTACGATTATTGGCGTAACTGTCAAACGCTATTTTTCCCTGACCGCAGGCAAAACATCCGTGTCCCGCTTGTACCGGCCAGCTGGTCCCCTCATTGAATTTCACCAAAGAGCAGTTGAGATCGGCATACGGCCCTTTGCATCCCATCTCAAAAAGGCACCACCCCTTCTTCGCCCCTTCATCTCCCCATTCACGGACAAACTCGTCCGCATCGTAATGACCCCGACGCTCGCAGTTGTCATGCACCCGAAATCCGTACGCCCATTCGGGACGATTATTACTGTCAAGTTTCGGAAACTCATCAAACATAATGTAATGCAGCAGTGTTCCGACAATATTGATCGGGTTGGTAGGACATCCCGGAAGGTTGATAATATCCTCTCGCTCCAACGCTTCCGCTACCCCTACGGCACCCGTAGGATTCGGTGCTGCCGCAACAACACCGCCATCATACGCACACGAACCGACGGACATTACCGCAGCAGCATTCGCAGCAACACGACGAAGCAATGCCAATCCAGTCTCCCCTTTCGGACCGATACGCAGAAATTTTCCATCCAATCCCAGAGGAACTGCCCCTTCGACGAGCAAGAGATATTTCCCGCTCTCATTATGGACGATACTCTCCAGCACCGATTCGGATTGGTCTCCCGATCCCGCCATCAGCAGTTCATGGTAATCGAGCGAAATGTATTTCAAAATCAGATCATCGACTTTGGGATGGGATGTTTTGATAAAGGCTTCCGAGTTACCCGTACAGTCGGAGAGTTCCAGCCAAATAATCGGGATTTTGTTCAGCTGAACCACCGCCTCTTTAACCGGTTCTTCGTACGTCGGATGCAAATGCATCGATGCGGTGATCATCGAGACCCAACGGTTATACTCTTTGCTCATCTCAAACGATGCAAGAGCCTCTTCCAGGTTTTCGGGACTAAGCTGGTTGGCAGGATGAAGGGCATTGTATTTCTCGATGCGTGCACGTACTTTTGCCAGCTCAGCCGCCTGAGCGGACGCGATACGTTCTTCTTTTAGCCGTGCCGCTTCCGCGGGGTCAACCGGAGTAGCACTGATAATCGCGCAGATATCCTGTTTGCACCGTCCGCAGGTTCGTCCCGCTTTGGAATGCTCTTTGAGTTCGCCGAACGACGTCACCGCATTTTCTTTGATGATATCGACCAGCTCCTGCTCGTGAACCCCTTCGCAGCTGCAAACAAGTCTCCCTTTTTCCGACATCAAGCGGTTTGAATAAAGGTACGCCGCATCGATCGGCGAATCGGTGTCAATCAGCCGTTTCAGAGCTAACAGATCAATATTGGTATTAATCCCGATGAACCGTTTCAGACGATCATGGTTGACGATATACTGATCGATTCTATCTCCATGAGAGATAAGGATACTCTCATTCTCCGGATCCTTGGGATTAAAATCAGTCCCAGTGACGTCGGCAAACAAAAAGGAGCCTACTTTTAACCCGTCGATCGCCACTTCCTCTTTGAAGGTTTTGCTTTCATCTCCAAGGAGGTTTGCGATCATAACATCAGCCTCGATGGTACACTCTTTGACCCGCCCGGCGACAAATCCCCCTGCGCGTTGCTCCGCCGCTTCGCCGACACAATAGATATCGGCTACGGAGGTCTGCATCCTCTCATTCACCAATATCCCCTTATTGCATTCGAGCGTTTCGCGTGCAAAAGCGATATTGGGATCGATTCCGACGCCAAAAATGACAAACGGATTGTCAATCTCCCCTTGCTTGGTCAAAATCTTCGTTATTCTATTGCCGCTCACCTCTTTGTCCACGATCTGATCGTTAAATCGGATACGGACACGAGGATCGGCTTCAAAAATACCCCGTATCAGTTCTAACCCTTCACGGCTGATAACCTCGGAGTAGAGATAGTTTTTTCTCACCAATAGAGTGATGGTTTCCGGTCCCTCACTGCGCATCAGCGTATCGAGAAGCTCCAGAGCAATCGGCCCCGCTCCGACAATGATCACATTCTTGCCGATGATCCCCTGCGCAATCGCTTCGCAATCCTTCTGGGAGCGGAACGTCGCCGCATTCTCAATCCCTGAAATATTAAACAATGTTTTCGGAACCGAACCGGTTGCAATAATGAGTTTATCGTAATGAAATGCGGCGTGCTCACTGAAAATACGCTTGCTCTTTGAATCAATCGAAATGATTTTTTGGTTCAGTTCCAGCCCGACGGCAGGATGAAGCTCCAAAGCGATGGAGTCGACACACTTGCAATCATCGACCAATTTGCACAGATGGATGCGATCATACGGAGGATGCTCTTCATCCGAAACGATCACCACTTCCGATCGGCTCTCTTGTTCCATGAGAGTATTAGCAATATACACAGCGGCAATTCCGCCTCCGACAATAACAATGCGCACTCTTTACTCCTCACTCTTGTTTTGGATTTTTCCCGCTTTTTTGGCTCTCGCATACTCTTCACGGCTCTCTTTACACGCTGCTTCCCACACAAACCACCCCTCGTTCACACCCTCTTCTTTAACGGCACTGTGCTGCTTCGTTTCGCTTTGCCACAATGCCTCTTGAGGTTTTGGGCAGGCACGGACACACTCTCCGCAATAGATACACAGCCACGGGTTATAGCGGTACTCCTTATCTCCGTCCTCATGCTGATAAAAAAGTATCGCCCCAGGAGGACACACTTTTTCACATTTATCACAAAAGATGCATGCCTCTTTACCATACTCGATCAACCCACGATACCCAGTTGGAAGGGTAATTTCTTCTGCAGGGTATCGGTGGGTGCGGATGGGTCTGAAAAGATTTAAAAACGCTTCAAGCATAGAGCGGAACATCTTTGTCCTCCTACTTAGCCGTGCAGGACATACACGGATCGAAAGAAGCAAGGATGGCAGGGGCATCAGCGTACTCTGACCCCTTAAACACTTCCATCATGGCCGGAATAGCCGAAAAGGTCGGCGTCTTTATCCGTACCCTCTCCAGCATATTTTGGCCGTTCCCCCGCACCAGATAGAAGAGCTCTCCCCGCGGTGCTTCGACACGGACAACCGCTTCGCCGTTCGGTTTCCCTTTTGCTTTCTCTTGTATCTCTCCGACGGGCAGATTATCGATAATATTGCGGCATATTTCCATCGAATTAACAATCTCCCGAAGCCGGACAAAATTACGGGCATGAATATCACCGCTCGATTCCAGGATCATTTGATACCCCAATGTTTCGTAAGGAAAATCGTTTGTTTCAGCGCGGACATCGGTTGCCAGCCCCGCCGCTCGTGCCAACGGCCCCAGGGCATTATAGGTGTAAGCATCCTTGAGACTCAATACCCCTACCCCTTTGTATTTGAGGGATAATGACCAATTGTTATCAAACAATCCGATAAGCGCATCGATTTTATCCGAAAGCAATCGGAGATTTTTATGGATCAATGCCGTAAGCTCGGGGGTCATATCACGGTTCACCCCGCCGATCGAGATATAATCAAACTGGACACGGTTGCCGCTGATCGCCTCTTGAACATCCATGATCAATTCGCGATCCCCCATAATCTGCATAAAAAGAGCTTCAAACCCCGCATTCTCTGCCGTGTGGGCGAGACAGAGCATGTGCGAATGGATACGATCCAGTTCTACCATCAGCATTCGCAGATACTTGATCCGATCATTCGCCTCATATCCGAGTAATTTTTCAACTGCCAATGTATAAGAGAGTGAATGGGTAATAGCGCACAATCCGCAGACGCGAGCGACGACATACCCCACCTGTTTAAACTCAAAACTGCGGGTACAGGCCAGTTCCACTCCGCGATGGACAAACCCCACATCGGCATCGACCCCGATAATCTTTTCGTTCTCACATTCGAATTTAAACCGGATCGGCTCCAGCAAAGAAATATGCTGAGACCCCAAGGGGATTTGAATAGTTTTCTTCATGCCTCCCCCCTTAGCGGGTATTTCATCGAGTCTTTATCGAGATAAAGCCCTTTTGCCGCACCGTCTACTTTTAATCCGAACATGTCGACAATCTCCCTCTCCCCCATAATCGCCGAGGGGATTAGGTCTACGATAGAGGGGACAGGGGTATCGTAATCGCTGAGGGCGTAATAGATCACAATCTCATCTTTGACGCCGTATTTTGAGAAAATCCATTGCAGTTCGATTTTCCCGCCCCCCAGATCAATCCCGTTAACACTTAAGAAATGCCACTCTTTCGGAACGTAAAATACTCCGATATCGTTCAATAATGCTGCGAGTGAAGTCTCAATTTTTCTCATGCTGTTCCACCTTTTTTGCCATATTGAGGCGGCTGAGTTTATTGCCGATCATCTCGATCGTCCCAAAAAGTTTAAAAGGATGTTCAATCTCTTTGCTTTTCGCTTCGAGAACGTCAAGCCCTTTAACCAACGCATCGATAATGAGCTGAGGCGATGCGGCACAACCGGGGACGTAGACATCGACGGGAATATAGCGGTCGATCCCGTCTTCGACGTTATACATCCCCCGAAACACTCCCCCCGTCGTCGTACACGATCCGACAGCCACGACCACTTTCGGTTCGGGGATTTGGGAATAAAGTTCAACCAGACGTTCACGGGAACGGTACGTTACCGGCCCTGTCACCAAAAAGATATCCGACTGCTTCGGATTTCCCGTATTGATGACCCCGAAGCGCTCAAGATCGAATTTCGGCCCCAATGCCGCAAGAATCTCAATATCACAGCCGTTGCAGCTCCCGGCATTATAATGCAAAACCCACGGTGATTTTTTTCTAAAAGCGCTAAAAAACTTCATCACAAAATCCCCGCAATATTTACGATACAGAGCATCATGGCAATAGAATAAATAATTTTAAGCATATCTGCCGTTTTCACACGTGCCGTCGCATTATCAACAAGATTGACCGCTAAAAAGGTTCCCGCTACCAAAACCGTTCCGACCCAACTCGATACACCGCCGAAAAGAAAAACAAAACTGTAGATGAAAATGTATTCGAGAAATCGGGACATATATAAAAACTCGTAAAAAATACCGCTGTACTCGATCTCGACACCGCCGACAATCTCCTGATGGGCTTCTCCGACATCGAACGGCGATTTTTTTACCTTAATAGGTATAACCATTGCCAATGCAGCAAACAGCAACGGCATCGAAGTCAAGTAGCCGCCTTTTTGCAGAATCTCAGATATCTCAAAACTGCCACTCTCCAGATAAAAGCCGACTGCAACCAGCAGCAATATCGGTTCATACGCAATCAGCATCAACAACTCGCGATTAGCTCCTATATGCGAATAAACGGATCGAACACTGTACCCCGCCAAAATAAGCAAGATCTGAGCAAACAAATGCAAAAAGATAATATACAGGAGATTCCATCCCATAAAGATCGCGACAATACTAAACCAAAGGATAAAGAAATGGGCGACTGCCAATAACGCATGGGGCGAATGGACAATTAACGTCCGCTTATCGAGAAGCTTGAACATATCGTAAAACGGCTGCAGTAGCGGCGGCCCCTGACGGCGCTGCATCCGAGCACGCAACACCCGCTCTCCCCCATACGCCAAACCGCCTAAAATTGGTGCAAACGCTATCCATACCCATATCATGACAATGCTCCAAAAATTGCTACGGAAATAAAGAGTATCCCAAAACTCCAATACATGGCCTGTTGCATGTAGTGCGAGGGTTTATAATAGACCAATGCCGAATCAAACGACTCTTTTTCACCGCAATGATAAGGCTGCGAACGATCATATCCGTTCATACTGCGTACAATTACGGGCAACAGTATTACAAATATTAACGGCAGTGCCAACACCATAACCGACATCTTTTGCTGCATCATTATATATCCACCAGCCATACCCACCGTCAAAAAAGCCAGAAGCCACAGCGGAATACCAAAACCCAAAGGGAGCGGAGTCGCTTGCGAAGGGAGAACATCCGAGGAGGAGGCGAGGAGTGCGGAAGCAACTTTAAAATACAGAAGAACCAACAGCGCACTTCCGACAATAAGAGAGAGGACGACAATCAGTAATAACGGACGTTCATGCAACAACGACGCTACCGAAGCAATCGCAAACATTTTTCCCATAAAAAGTCCGAAGGGAGGAAGTGTCAACGACATAAACCCGAAGATAATAAATCCGACCGTCTTAGGCGAGCGGCTCACCATCCCTTTCATCTCCTCAATATTTTTAGCATGATGCACACGCTCTAACACCCCTGCAGAAAGAAAAAGCAACGCTTTAGAGAGTGCATGAAACAACATCAGCGCCATAGCAAGCATGATACTCTCTTTGGTTCCGATTGCCGCCAATGCCATCATAAGCCCCAAAAGAGCGACCGTGGAGTATCCCAGAATCTCTTTAAAAACTGACCGAGAGAGTGCCAGATACGATGCCGCGACAAATACCAATGATCCGATGATTGAAATCATCCCGCCGACCGCTGTAGAACCGATAACTGGAGCAAGTCTCAAAATAAGATACGGCGCGATTTTCACCATCGTCGCCGAATGAAGCATTGCGCTCACGGGTGTCGGCGCTACCATTGCACCGAGCAGCCACCCCTCAAAAGGGATAGAAGCACCCTTAACCAATGCCGCCATCGCCAATAGTGCTATCGACAACAATACCCATCCACCTGAGCGCTGCATCAGGGTATCAAGCATCACCGTCTCAAATCCTTTAATAGCGATCAATGCCCCGAGTAAAATAACCACGCCGCCGATCTGATTCATCCACAGCGCTTTGAGCGCATTGGCACGGCTGGTCTCATCATTTCTAAATGCGATCAACACGTACGATGCCAACGTTGTCATCTCAAATAAAAAGAAAAAAAGCATAAGAGAATTGGCACATACAATCAGATTCATAACCGAGAGGAAAACAAGCAATGCACCGATAAACAACTGTTTTTTAAGCGGCGATACGGGTTCGTCCTCCATATAACGGACTGAATATAGTACGATAATTCCCCCGACAATGTTGATGATCAGAAACATAAATTTGGAGAGTTCATCAACCACTATCTCTGCAGAATTTGTTGATGAAGGAGAATACTCCATTGTAAATTTAGTGAGCCCGTCGATCACTACCTGTGCTGAATGTCCAGGGGAAGCATGCTCAATATATAAAAACAGCACTAACTGTACGATAGCTAATATAATGACTTTCGGACTATCGTATTTTTTACCCTGATAAAGGAAAAACAGCAGCAATACGATGTCGGCCGCAACGACAAAAGTATTCAAAGTCTGAGGAAAATGAAACGTTAAAATATTAGGAGAATTGTATAAAGAAAAAGCAGTGATACTCAACAAAGCCAAAACAGCTCCGCTGAGAACGTATTGAACCCTTACATTCGGGCTTAGCACTAAAAATAGCGATGCTACAACCGGCAATAAAAAAAGTGTTAATACCATTTCCATCGTATCCCTTTAGGAACTACTTTTGATGATTATAGCACAGGTAAATCTTAGAAATGTTATTGGATGTTTGTTTAGTGAGGATTTTTAAAAAGATGGTGGCGGGGGGGGGACTCGAACCCCCGACCTCCGGCTTATGAGACCAGCGCTCTAACCAGCTGAGCTACCCAGCCATCTTTTGGGAAGACCGGAATTATAGTGATGGTTAACTTATTAAAAGCTTTAAAAGCCAAATATTCTACATTAAAACAATTTATCCATCATTATAGCTATATCAAAGCTCATCATTATTGAGTCTTAGTGACTAAGAGTATTGACAATTAACCCAAACTCGTGTACAATCCCGAGCATACAAAACCATATAAGAAGGAAAAACAATGAATTTTCAACCGCTTGGAAAACGCGTATTGGTTCAACGTCTCGAAGAGGCAACTAAAACCGCATCGGGAATCATTATTCCTGACAATGCAAAAGAGAAACCTTCACAAGGTAGCGTCGTTGCAGTAAGTTCTGAAGTAGAAAACATTTCGACCGGAGATACTGTTGTGTTCGGCAAATATGCCGGAAATGAGCTTACACTAGAGGGAAAAGCCTATTTGGTTATTGAACTCGATGATTTATTTGGAATTATTAAATAAAGGAAACAACTATGGCAAAAGAAATTCACTATTCAGATGACGCTCGTAACAGATTAGCCGCCGGGGTACAAAAATTGACCGATGCGGTCAAAGTGACGATGGGGCCGCGCGGGCGTAACGTCCTTATCCAACGCAGCTATGGAGCACCACTTATCACCAAAGACGGTGTATCGGTTGCCAAAGAGGTAGAACTCAAAGACCCGCTTGAGAACATGGGAGCGCAACTCGTTAAAGAAGTTGCTTCCAACACAGCCGATGAAGCGGGTGACGGTACTACTACAGCGACCATCCTTGCCAACTCAATTTTCAAAGAGGGTTTACGCAACATCACTGCAGGGGCTAATCCGATCGAAGTAAAACGGGGTATGGATAAAGCAACCGAAGCAATTTTGGCCGAGCTTAAAGCCGCGTCACGTATCATCAACGATAAAAAAGAGATCGCGCAAGTCGCTACGATCTCTGCAAACTCCGATGAGCGTATCGGTGCGATGATCGCCGAAGCGATGGATAAAGTAGGACGTGACGGCGTTATCACTGTCGAAGAAGCCAAAGGGATCAACGATGAACTCGACGTGGTTGAGGGTATGCAATTTGACCGCGGTTATTTGAGCCCGTATTTTATCAACAACTCTGAGAAAATGACCGTTGAATTGGATCATCCGTTTATACTCCTTTTCGATCAAAAAATCTCGAATCTCAAAGACCTTTTACCGGTATTAGAGCAAGTTCAAAAAAGTTCACGTCCGCTTCTCATCATCGCAGAAGATGTCGAAGGTGAAGCGTTGGCAACTCTCGTGGTGAACAAACTTCGCGGTGTATTGAACATCACTGCTGTTAAAGCTCCGGGATTCGGTGATCGCCGTAAAGCAATGCTCCAAGATATTGCGGTACTTACACGTGCACAAGTGATTTCCGAAGAAATCGGCCGTACGTTGGACAGTGCAACCGTAGCTGACCTCGGTCAAGCTTCACGCGTCGTTATCAGCAAAGACAACACGACCATCGTTGACGGAGCGGGAGACAAAGATGCGGTCAACTCACGTATCAAAGAGATCCGTACCCAAATCGAAGCGACTACGAGCGAATACGACAAAGAAAAACTTCAAGAGCGTCTTGCGAAACTCGCAGGCGGTGTTGCGGTTATCAAAGTCGGAGCAGCAACGGAAACCGAAATGAAAGAGAAAAAAGACCGTGTTGATGATGCACTCTCCGCAACCAAAGCAGCGGTTGAAGAGGGGATCGTTATCGGCGGCGGTGCGGCATTGATCCGCGCGGCAGCCAAAGTGAAACATGACCTTAGCGGCGATCAAAAAATCGGTTGGGAGATCATCCTTCGTGCAATCACCGCTCCGGTCAAACAAATCGCTGAAAATGCGGGATATGATGCGGGTGTTGTCGTCAATACTATCGTATCGGCTACCAACGAAAATATCGGGTTCAACGCGGCAACCGGCGAATACGTCGATATGTACGAAGCGGGTATTATCGATCCGTTAAAAGTTGAACGTGTCGCATTGACCAATGCAACATCGGTTTCTAGCATGCTTCTAACTACCGAAGCGACCATCCACGAAATCAAAGAAGACAAACCGGCTATGCCGGATATGAGCGGCATGGGCGGCGGTATGCCGGGAATGATGTAATCACTCCATCTATTCTTCTTAAACTCCCTTTTTTAGGGAGTTTAAACTTCTTTTCCTAATTTTTAAACTATTTTCATAGCATTCCTATTTTTTTCCATACATCTCCATTATCGACATTTTAAATATACTTTTAAACTGTATAAAACAGATATTTAATATTTAAAACTTCAATCATTAATAAATATTCCTCAAGAGTATCCGATATAATAGATGAATGAAATCATCAAGGGTTTAGCCTATGCTCTCTTTAAATCTAAAAACTTTTTATTCTCTTGTGTTCGGTTCAGCTCTATATTATGTCATTGCACTTTTCGGTATGTCTGTTTTTTCCTTTCACCCCTCCAACATAACTCTTTTGTGGCTGCCGTTTGGAATCGGTGTCATCTTCGTTCATCAAGTCGGATTAAAAGCATTGCCTTTTATCTTTATAGGAAGTTTTTTCGCCAATTATCCGGGAATGGTAAATGGATCTGCCGTTCCTGCCCTTCATACCGCAATTTCAGCATTTGCGGATACCCTCGCACCCTATTTATCCACGCTGTTGATCAAACGATACGCAAACAACCCTTTTGACAATGTAAAAATATTGTTCCCTTTTACCTTGTACGGAGCCCTGATCCCTACGTTCATCAGCAGTAGTATCATTGCCCTAAACTTAGTTGGCGGCGGCTATATAGAGTTTGAAGATGTATATGGGTTTGTACCGATGTTAATGTTTGCCGACGGGTTGGGGCTGATGCTTCTCTATCCTTTATTTGAAGCCCTCAAAACTCTCTCAAATCCAACATTAAAAGAGTGGAAGAATACTATTTTTTACCTAGCGGCAACGCTTTTGCTCATTTGGTCATCCTTTTATTGTCACTACCTCATTTTTTTACTTTTACCGCTGCTACTGACATCGGCTTTTCAAATAAGGATACATTTAATGATGGGAATCTTATTAGCCGTTGTCGTTGAAATGATTGCATTATCGGCTCATGATCAAAACGGAATATTTCATGTCGGTACCCAAATGGAATCCCTATTAATGTTGATTACCTATTTAATCAGTTTGGTTTTTGTCGTCATAGGAACCTCTCTTCACCATGCAGAACTCATTACCAATATCAATCTAACCAATACAGACACTCTTACAAAAGTAAAAAATGTAAAAGCATACAAAGAACGTATCGACGAGCTTTTATCGCTCTTTGAGCGATACAAAACACCTTTTTCCATGATGATATTTGATATTGACGATTTCAAAGTAATTAATGATACCCATGGACACAGAACTGGCGATACCGTTCTTGTTGAACTGTGCTCTCTCATCCAGAATAACATTAGACTTACCGATACCCTCTTTAGAGTCGGGGGTGAAGAATTTGTAATTCTCTGTCCCAATACAACACTCAATGAGGCTATCGATGTTGCCGACAAAGTCAAAAAAGTTGTTGAGAGTGAGCTTTGTGTTATCCCAAATCAACGGGTAACCATCAGTATGGGAGTCTCCGAAGTAAAAAGGGGGGATGCCGAAGATGTCCTCTATCGACGCGTTGACGGATTACTCTATCAATCAAAACAAAACGGCAAAAACAAAGTAACATTTTCCCAATAAGGCTTATTTATGGAACTCTCACTCAGCGATCTCATCGGGATACTCGGCGTATTTATCATTATGATCGTTTATATGCTATTACAGCTTGAAAAAATGGATGTGAAAGATTTAAGCTTCTCATTGCTCAATGTGATCGGAGCTTTATTTATTATTATTTCATTGCTATTTGATTGGAATCTCGCCTCATTCTTAATGGAATCGACTTGGATGCTGATAAGTTTGTACGGGACGTTGAAATACTATAAAACGAAGAAAATACAAAAGGAAGCCGTCCAAGACGGCGAAGAGTTTTAGGCTTTTAAATTTGCCTGTCGATTTTCCCAAATCGAATGGGCGAATGCAATCGAGATAAGACCGATGCCGATTGTCCCCGTTACCATTTCACTGATGTGGGTGGTGATTTTCATCAGCATGATAATCGCCAGTATTCCGATCGCATAATGGGCGCCGTGTTCAAGATAGCGAAAGGCAGAAAGTGTTTTGTGCTCTACAAAATAGAGGGTAATACTCCGGACAAACATCGCTCCGACACCCAATCCGATCATGATAATAAAGATATTGCTGGTAAGGGCAAAAGCTCCGATAACACCGTCAAAACTAAAACTTGCATCGAGAATTTCGAGATAGATAAATCCGGCAATACCGCTTTTTACCGTATCGGATGATAGAAAATGATCCAGCATCCCCAGCAACGAGTGAAGAAGCACGCCGTACATAAAGGCAAGAACGATACCGAAATCCTGCGTGATATGACCAAGGGCGATTCCGATCATAATGGCCGTAATCAGTTCGATATTCGCGACCCCCGAAAACTGTTCCATAATTTTAGAACCCTCAACAAAGGTCACCCATTTGATATCCCGTTCTTCAAAGAAAAAGTCAAGAAAAACCATCAATAAAAACGCTCCGCCGAATGCGAAAATCGTCGATTCGGTCATTTTGAGCACTTTTTCATACTCGTCAGGCTGATTCATCGCTACCTGCAAGGTTTCAATCAATCCCATTCCCGTAACAATCGATACAATCGCTAACGGAAATACCAAACGCATTCCGAAAACGGCGAGAGGAAGACCGAAAAAGATAAACCGTTTCTGCCAGATCGGATCCATTGTCTCCAAAACTTTGGCATTGACAACCGCATTATCGAAAGAAAGCGAGATCTCTAATACAATTAAAAGGAAGGTGATGTAGATAGCGGCGATTCCGCCCAAATAGTAAGCTGCGATCAGACCCAAAGCCATGATCGCAAACGAGCTGTAAAAATAACGCATTATTTTGCCCTTGCAAAAAAGATGCGAAATTATACCCTACATATAAGCATCATGCCATTGAACGAGGGAAAGTCGAAATCCCTCTTTAACCGGAAGGACTTCGTGAGCAAAATAGGGATTACTTAAAAATACTACCATATCTCCCGCTTCGGGACGAAGGGTAATCGTATTGCCATGCTCGTCGCACAGATAGTTAAACAGCAGTTCTCCCCCGCTAAAATGATCCTGATCACTCGGATGGGGTGTATAGGAGGTGGTAAATAGGACGGTGGTGAGCTTACGCTCCGTCGCAACGGTACGGTATCCGATCACATTCCCTTCTCGGTCACGAAGTTCGCTCGCATCATCGGAGTGTTTAAGATAAAAGGCCCCTCTCTCGTATCCGAGAACCTGCACATCCGTCGCTTTGCTCAATGAGAGAGAAAAAAAATCCTCTATCTCTTTCCGAACCGATTCAAAACGGCAATCATAGATTGCTCGGTGTTCACGACTTAGACGATGGATATCGGTACGACGGATAGCGGTATCAACCGAACGTCCACGCAGTTGTGCCTCTATAGCCTCTTCATCCGCCAATGCGTACGCCGTAATAGCACGGCATTCAGAGGGGCTTAAAACCCCTTCCAATACCATATAGGGAAAATCATGGTAAGGATTCGGAAGCCTTTTAGTCGGAATATCCCACTCCAAGAGTTCATCGCGCGCATATACGTAATTGCTAATCTGGTGCACTCGATTACTTTTTGTCGGTCACAATATAGAGTTGTTCATGCCCGAGGCGTTTGAGAACATCCATCACACCGACAAAGTTTTGAAAAGCTGCCTCTTTATCGCTGTAAAGAACAACCGTCATCTCTTTGCCCCCCTCAGTAACTTTTTGTTCAAACTCCGCTAGCGTAATCGGTCTCTTTTCCTCGCCCAATATCAATGTCCCGTCTTTTTCAATCGTAAGCTTGAGTTCCGATTGCTTATGCTCGGCGGCAGTCCCTTTGGCTTCCGGTAAATCGACCGGGATGAGTCCTGTTCGGATAAAGGTCGCAGTCGTTAGAACCATCACCAAAAGAACCAGCATAATATCGATGAAAGGGATAACGTTGATCGTATCGATCCGTTTCATTCTCATGAGATTATCCTCGGCTTTTGTGGGCGATAATATCCCACTGCGTCAGCAGCCGTTCCATTTTACGGAGCAGAATATTGTAAAACACGATAGAGGGGATCGCCACCACTAACCCCATCGCCGTTGCTTTGAGTGCCAATGCAAGCCCTGTCATAATCTTTTTAGGATCAACCGCTCCGACATCACCGAGAGAATAAAACGTAATCATAATCCCTAGAACAGTCCCTAAAAGTCCTACATACGGAGCGTTTGAGCCGATCGTCGCGATGGTGCTGACGTTATCGCCTAAATCAAGTTCAAGCTCCTCTTTGCTCTCGTAATCACCGATACGAACTGCGCTGTACGCCATTAAGCGCTCAATAAAGAGCCATAACGATACAATACTCATCATCACCAAAATTCCGATAATCCCATAATCCACAACATTATGTGCCCAGCCGAGCCAACTATTTTCCATCTATTTCCCTTTTTTTAAATTCAAGTTTGACACATGTCCCCGCATCAAGCCGCGAAGAGATGTGCAATCCGATACCGTAACGATCACAATAACGCTTCACCAGATTTAAACCGATCCCATAACCCGCCATCGTCGAGTCGCTTTGGTAATAGCGATCATAAATATGGATCAGGGTAATTTCGTCCATCCCTATCCCCTGATCACAAATACTCAGAGTATTCTCTCGAAGTGTAATCGTGATTATAGGGTGTTTGGGTGAATATTTCACCCCGTTTTCAATCAAATTATCGATCACTTTCCCCAATCCGATCCGATCGCAATTGACTTCACAAGAATCAAGGCTAACTTCCCAAACAACACTCGGATAGAGAGAACGCAAAAACATCAGACGCTCTTCAATCACTTCACGCAGATCAAAAGCCTCGATTTTCTCCCGTTCACTCTGTTTTTTGATCAAATAATCGAGTTCGTTGTAGCGTTCTTTCAACATCTCAGCCGCAATCTAGATCCGCTCAAGTCGTTTAATGCTTTTCTCATCGGTATGTGTTTTGCGGAGCATCTGAACATTCGCGGTGATCGTATTGATCGGGAGATTCAGTTCATGGAGAGTCTCTTTGGAGAAACGCTCCAAATGGTCAAAATGCTCCCGTAGAGGCGTGATCGCAATTTTTGCCAATATACTGCCCGCAACCAGAGTGATAATCAATGAGACGAATGCAATAATTCCCCATTGCTGAACGCCAAGCACATCATGCACATAATATATACCGGCAATCAAAATACCGGTCGTAGTTACATACAACGATGCCAATGCAATTTCGACACTACGGAACAAGACGATACCCTACTCCGCGGATATTGACGATCAACTCCGATCCGATCTCCTGTTTGAGACGATTGATATAAACCCGTATCGCCCCGTCACTAATCATCTCCGAAGGGGTCCAAAGGGTATCCATAATCGTCTCTTTGGTGACAATTTCACCGGCATTTCGGATAAAAAGAGCCATCAGCTGATACTCTTTCAGGGAAAACGAGAGCTCTCTGCCCCCCATTAAAACACATTTATGTGTTTCATCAAGACAAAGCTCACCGGCACAATGACGCACTTTTCCCTTGCTACGGCGCAGAAGTGCATGTATTCGAATAAGCAGTTCATCGGTATCGAACGGTTTTTTGAGATAATCCTCAGCCCCTATTTCAAAAGCTTTTGTGAGCGTTTCAATCTCCTGATGGGAAGAGAGATAAATGCACGGAGTGGTATCGTCGGCACGGCGAAGCTCTTGCAGAAGCGATAATCCGTCTATAAGAGGAACATTGATATCCAGAAGATAAAGATCAAAACGGTTTTTATAGGTCTCATCAAGAGCAGCTTGTCCATTACGGCACAAGGTGACTTCAAAGCCCTCCTCTTCCAACACATCTACGATCGATTCGCCAAAAAGCAAATCATCCTCCAGCAGTAAAATCTTAGTCAACACGCTCTATCGACCACTTCAACGTTTCTCCCGCATTCATCGGTACGACACTGCCGTAGATTTCGGGAACCACAAAATCGTGTTTCACCAACACAATCTCTTTAAATTCGGCACAGATACCGTAAATACGCTGAGCATTATCACTCACAAACGACTGTAGATTATCGAGTTTATCATGAGAATCAAATACCTCGCACAGCAACTGTAATGCGATGGGTGCGGTAAAGACCCCTGCCCCGCATCCGCAGGACTCTTTCGTATGTTTCGGGTGAGGCGCCGAATCGGAGCCGAACATCACTTTCGGGTGGGCTTCAAGCGCCACTTTCAAAAGTGCAGAGCGATCTTCGGGACGTTTGGCGATCGGTTTGCAAAACAGATGGGGTCGAAGCATCCCCCCCGCTACATCATCGAGGGTGATGATGAGATGGTGTACCGAAATCGTTGCATAAAGATTTTCATAACGATCCAGCATTGCTACCGCATCGGCAGTCGTAATATGCTCCATAACGATTTTGAGCTTCGGAAAATTGGTTGCCAACATCTCATAAACAGACATAAACTCCGCTTCCCGATCCATCACAAACCCGTTGGTCTCTCCATGAACTGAGAGGATAATCCCCAGATCACTCATCGCTTCGAGCGTTTCACGCATCAACTCGATATCAAAGGAGCTTACTCCCCCTTCCGAGTTCGTTGTTACACCGCTTGGGTAGAGTTTAATGGCGGTAATCTCATCTTGAACACTCTCTAAAAATGCTTTACTATAGTTTTGGTAAAAAAGGGTCATATAAGGTTCAAAATCATCCCGTCCTATAGCGTGTTTAATCCGTTTTTTATACTCTTTGACCCCATCAAGCGTCGTCACCGGAGGGACAAGATTCGGCATTACGAGCGCACCGCTAAAACTGTACGACGTCAGCGGTGCAACGGTCTCTAACATCTCTCCGTCACGAAGATGCAGATGCATATCGAGCGGCATTGTCAAAGTAATTGATTTCATCATTAGACCTTTAACTGTTTTTGTGCTTCTTGGATGAGAGCATTCAGAGCCTCTTCATAACGGATCGCTTCGGCCTGCTCGGTCGATTCGAAACGGGTCACCAATACCGGCGTCGTATTGCTCGCACGTACCAATCCCCACCCTTTATCAAAAATAACGCGAACACCGTCTACATCGATAATCTCTTTGATCGCCGGAAACGATGCAGGAGGAGTTTGTAGCAATACTTTCAACTTTGCCATCAACGGAAATTTCTCTTGCTCCGTTGTTTTCACTTTGATCTCTTCGGTCGAAAATACTTTGGGAAGCTTCGCAATCTCGGCATCGAGATCAACCCCTTCATGGATCAGTTCGAGCATACGAAGCGTCGCGTAAATCGCATCATCGTATCCGAAATAACGGTCGGCAAAAAAGACGTGACCGCTCACTTCACATGCCAAATCGGCGTGAAGCTCTTTCATTTTCACTTTGAGATTCGAGTGACCCGTTTTGTACATCACCGCCGTCGCACCCCGCTCACGTAGGGTGTCGTACATCACTTGTGAACATTTTACTTCACCGATTACGGTCGGATTTTTCATCTTGAGGGCAAACAGCAATGCCATCATGTCCCCCTTGATGTTGTTGCTAGGGGTCAAGACGGCGATACGGTCGGCATCACCGTCATAGGCAAATGCGATGTCCCCCTCTGCGGCAAGGAGTTTTTTAATATCTTCGAGATTATGCTCTTCGCTCGGATCGGGGTGATGATTCGGAAAAGTACCGTCCGGCTCGACATATATCCCTTTGGTAGTGAGTTCAAGCTCTTTGAAAATTTCCTCAACCGCCAATCCAGCGACTCCGTTGCCGCAGTCATACACAATCCGTTCTTTCATGGCGCGCAAATGACCAAATGACTCAACCATAAACCGTTTATAGCGGCTTAGTGCATCAATCTCTACCACGTGACGTTCGACTTTGATTGGCATATCCATTACATCGATTTTACGGCCTAACGTATAAATCTGCTCTCCAAAAAATGGTGCTTTATTGATCGTAATTTTAAATCCGTTGTATTCGCTCGGATTGTGTGAACCGGTAATCATTACCGAAGCGCACGGTGTTACCCCATCGAACTCCTGATAGTTACAAAAATAGTTGACCGGAGTAGGAACCATCCCCATCCCCAGAACTTTCATCCCTCCGGCATTCAAACCAGCAGTAAGATATTCAAACAAAACAGGAGAGTGTGAACGGGCATCATAACCGACCGCAACATAGTCGCCAAATTGACGCATCTCCTCCGCCAATGCATACCCCAAACGGGTAACATTCGCGTCGTTGAGCTCTTTTTCAAAAATTCCACGGATATCATACTCACGATAAATAGACATATTTTCCCTTTTCAAGCAACATTAACAAATTATACAACGCGGTGGTTAAAAGAGTCTTTTACGGGGCCGAAAGCCCCATGGAAGAATAGAGAAGAAGTGTTACAAAAGTGTTAAGTGTCGATATTAAATAGCGCGTTTGAACTCAGGATAGGCTTCAAGACCGCACTCGCTGACATCAAGCCCTTGCTGCTGTTCCTCATCACTTGCACGGAAAGGGAATACTTTATTGATAAGATAGATAATAACAAACGAAACCGGAAATACAAAAAGTGCAATTTCGGCAATCCCTTTGAGTTGATTCAATAGGGTTATATTGTTTGCAACGTCGCTTGCGAAAATTCCCACCGCAAGTGTCCCCCAAATACCGTTTACCAAATGAACCGACAATGCCCCGACCGGATCATCAATGCGTACTTTATCAAATAGCGGAATCGCAACCACCACCAAAAGACCGCCGATAAATCCGACCGCTAACGCATCATAAAGAGAGAACAGATGAGCCCCTGCCGTAACCGCAACCAATCCGCCAAGGGCGCCGTTGAGAATCATTGTAATATCAAACAATTTGTAGCGTACATAGATTAAAATTCCGGCAGATATTGCCCCTGTCAACCCTGCAAGATTGGTATTGAAAATCGTCAATGCGACGCTATCGGCCAACGCTTTCGTCGAAATACCTCCGACAGAACCGCCGTTAAATCCAAACCAACCGATCCAAAGCAACATCGCTCCCAAAACCACCAACGGGATATTTGAAGCGGGGATAACACGCATTTGACCTCCGACATAGCGACCTTTACGTGCTCCGATGACCAAAATAGCCGCAAGCAATGCCCATCCCCCCGTAGAGTGGATAACGGTAGAACCTGCCAAATCGACCATATTGATATCCAGTAACGTATCTTTGATCCAATCGCTTCCCCAGCTGATGTTCACCGCTGTCGGATAGATGAATGCACCCATTACAACCGTAAAAAGGGTTAAAGGGAGAAGGCGGGCACGTTCACCCACCCCACCGCTCATAATGTTGATCGCTTTACCGACAAACGCCATTTGGAACATAAAAAATGCCCATTGACTCATCGTGCTACTATGAAAATCGCCAAATGCAAGATGAAACCCAACCAAAATAAAAGCCATCGACGCCACCGCATAAATCATAACGTTAACGGTCAAAACGCTGGAGACGTTTTTTGTCCGAACCAAACCTGCTTCGAGCATCGCGAAACCGGGAACCATTAATATAATCAGGGTAATTGAAAAGAGGGCAAAGAGGGTGTCAATAACGTAAGCAGTATCCATGCGGCACCTTTAGTTTAAGATAAAGGTGTGCATTATATATCCAACTAAATGGATTTGAGGAGAAGAATTGATTAATTTTTAATCAATCGAATAAATTGCACGCTCGCGTGCTTGGGCTTGACTTCTGAAGTAAACCCAGTGTTAACGTAGCAATCGGGACGAGTTCCGATTGCGTGTTATTAAATCGCCTCGATATCTGTTTCACCCGTACGAATACGGACGATTTTACTAATGTCACTGACGAAGATTTTACCGTCACCGATTTTTCCAGTACGAGCCGATTCAACAACGGTATTGACCACTTGATCCACCATCGCATCATCCACGACCATCTCCATTTTGATTTTAGGGAGAAAATCAACGACATATTCAGCACCACGATACAACTCGCTGTGCCCTTTTTGTCGACCGTAGCCTTTGACTTCGCTTACCGTCATACCGGTAATACCGATTTCGGCAAGAGCATCTTTTACGTCTTCTAATTTAAATGGTTTGATAACCGCTTCAATTTTTTTCATTGTTCATTCCTTCTTATAGGTTAAATCCACGTTCACCGTGTACTGATTCATCCAAACCTTGGCTCTCTTGCTCTTCGTTAACACGAGAACCGCCGGTTAATGCCATTGCTACATAGTACACTACGACCGTACCGACCAAAGTAAATAACCCGACCAATAGAGCCGATTCGGCTTGAACCATGATTTGTCCCATACGATCACCCGCATCTTTCAACGGTCCAGCCCAAAGAAGCGCGTTATCGCTGTTTGGCGTATACAGAGCGAACACACCGGTTGCAATCGCACCCCAAAGACCTGCAAGGAAGTGAACTCCGAATGCATCCAAACTATCATCGTAACCCAATTTTTTCTTGAGCGCCGTTACACCGAAGAATGCTACTACCGCCCCTACTGCACCAATAATCAATGCACCGCCGACACTTACGAATCCCGCTGCCGGAGTAATCGCTACTAACCCTGCGATCGCACCTGAAGCTGCACCAAGAAGGGTCGGTTTTTTGAACACTGCGTACTCAACTACGATCCATGTTACCGTTGCTACCGCAGCCGCAATGGTTGTTGTAAGGAATGCTACACCGGCGATTGCGTTCGCACCGAAAGCTGAACCGGCATTAAATCCGTACCAACCGAACCAGAGTAAACCGGCACCCACAGCGGTCAAAATAACACTAGCCGGTTTCATCGCTACTTTTGGATAGCCCGCACGTTTACCGATCAATAGAGCAAGAACAAGACCAGCCAAACCGCCGTTCATATGAACAACCGTACCACCTGCGAAGTCAAGAGCACCTTCGTTGAAGAGGTAACCGCCGCCCCATACCATGTGAGCAATCGGAGAATAAACGACGATTGTCCAGATAAACGCAAATACCATCCATGTCGAGTATTTCATACGTTCGATAACCGAACCTGCCACAATCGCAATGGTAATAGCTGCAAATGTCCCTTGGAACGCAACAAATACAAATTTAGGATAAAGTTGTCCCAATTCAACACTAGCAAAATCAGTCCAGCTGATACCATTGAGCATCACATTTGAAAATCCGCCGATGACTTGGTTCATTGAACCCTCAGCCGTACCGAATGCGATAGAGAAACCTGCGATTACCCAGGCAATAATCGCGACTGCAAAAGCACCGAATACCATTGCGTACGTATTAAGAACATTTTTCGCTCTTGTCATTCCGCCGTAAAACAATGCCAAACCGATCGGTGTCATCAACATAACCAATGCTGTTGACATCATCATCCATGCAGTATCCCCTGTATTAAGTACAGGTGCCGCAACTGCTGCTGCAACCGTTGCATTAGCGTCATCAGCAAACGCCGATACACCAAGTAGCGATAAAGCTAAAAGCCACTTTTTCATTTTCTCTCCTTGTTTGGACTTTTTAATGTCCGAATTAACTAAAATGTCAAATACCATTGTACAGAGTAATCCAAATGAGCGTGTGCAGATTATTGATTAAATTTTAATCAATGTGTTGTGTGAAATAAAAATTGTGAATTTAGCGATATTTTAATAGCATCGAAGATAAAAATGATTGCGGGTTCAAAGCCTGCGCTTTGAACTATTGTATGTTTAGCAGATTATATTGCGTCGCTGTCGGTTTCACCCGTGCGAATACGGATAATTTTGTTTATATCACTGATAAAAATTTTACCGTCTCCGATTTTACCGGTACGGGCCGCTTCGACAACGGTATTGACCACTTGATCCACCATTTCATCATCTACGACCATCTCCATTTTAATCTTTGGGAGAAAATCAACGACATATTCCGCGCCCCGATACAACTCGCTATGCCCCTTTTGACGGCCGTAGCCTTTGACTTCACTGACCGTCATACCCGTAATACCGATTTCGGCGAGAGCATCTTTTACATCTTCAAGCTTGAAAGGTTTGATAACCGCTTCGATTTTTTTCATTAATACTAAACTCCATACTACCTATAATATCTAGAACAATTGTAACCTTATTTAATTAATTAAGCAAATTAAAGCTAAAAAAATAGATTTTAAGAATTTAAGGCTCGTTCGGATATAATCAGCCATATTATCTTCACTTTTGGGGACCGCATGAACGATCTGCTAGACAACAGCGAAATAAATGACATTAATATAGAAGACACTCTAAAGAGCAGTTATCTCGATTACTCTATGAGCGTTATCATCGGACGAGCACTTCCGGATGTACGTGACGGTCTCAAACCGGTTCACCGTCGTATCCTTTATGCTATGGACAAACTAAGCCTCTCCGCGGGTGCCAAATATAAAAAATCAGCCCGTATCGTCGGGGATGTTATCGGTCAGTACCACCCTCACGGTGATACCTCGGTTTACGATGCTTTGGTTCGTATGGCACAGCCATTTGCCATGCGCGCACCGCTTGTAGATGGACAAGGAAACTTCGGTTCGGTCGATGGAGACAGCGCAGCAGCCATGCGTTATACCGAAGCGAGAATGACCCGTTATGCGGGAGAGCTTCTCAAAGATCTTGAAAAAGATACCGTTGATATGATCGAGAACTACGACGGCACCACTTTCGAGCCCGAAGTTCTTCCGACACGTGTCCCGAACCTTATTATTAACGGTTCAAGCGGTATTGCCGTCGGTATGGCGACCAATATCCCTCCTCATAATCCGAATGAGGTTCTCAATGCGCTTGTCTATCTTATGGACAATCCGAATGCCTCACTTATTGATATTATGCAGTTTATCAAAGCTCCCGATTTTCCTACGGGGGGAACCATCTACGGTAAAAAAGGGATTTTAGACGCGTATGAAACAGGACGCGGACGTATCCGTATCCGTGCCAAAACCCATATCGAGAAAAAAGCGAACAAAGACGTTATCGTTATTGATGAGCTGCCGTATCAAGTCAATAAAGCGCGTTTGATCGAAAGTATCGCCGATTTGGTCAAAGACAAATTCATCGAAGGTATCTCCGAGATCCGCGATGAGTCTGACCGTGAAGGTATCCGCGTCGTTATCGAGCTTAAACGCGATGCGATGAGCGAAATCGTCCTCAACAATCTTTACAAATCAACCAATATGGAGACGACATTCGGGATCATTATGCTCTCGGTCTTTAACCAAGAACCTCGTGTATTCACCCTTTTGGAAATGTTGGGGCATTTTATCAATCACCGTAAAACGGTTATTATCCGCCGCACTATTTTCGATCTCGAAAAAGCAAAAGCACGTGCCCATATCTTGGAAGGTTTGAAAAAAGCACTCGACCATATCGAAGCGATCATCAAACTTATCCGTGCAAGTAACGACGGCGAAGCGGCGAAAAACGGATTAATCTCCGAGTTCGGTTTTTCTCCGATCCAAGCCCAAGCTATTTTGGATATGCGTTTACAGCGCCTCACAGGTTTAGAGCGGGATAAAATCGAAAACGAGCTTAAAGAGATTTTAGCTCATATCGACTACCTAGAGAGCATTCTCCGCAGTGAAGAAGTTCTCAAAGATATCATCAAAGGGGAGTTCGTCGAACTCGTTGAGCAATTCAACATTCCTCGTGTCACCGATATCGAAGACAATTACGATGATATCAATATCGAAGATTTGATCCCGAACGAGCCGATGGTCGTTACCATCTCTCATCGCGGATATATCAAACGTGTACCGTTGGTAGCGTATGAGAAACAAATCCGAGGGGGCAAAGGCAAAATCGCCGTAACCACCTACGATGATGACTTTATCGAGAAATTCTATACGTGCAATACTCATGATACACTGATGTTCGTGACCGATCGCGGACAGCTCCACTGGCTCAAAGTGTACAAAATCCCTGAGGGATCACGCACGGCCAAAGGTAAAGCGGTCGTCAATCTCATCAACCTTGAAGCCGATGAGAAAATCCGTTCCATCATCCCGACTACCGATTTTGATGAGAAAAAATCATTGGTATTCTTTACCCAAAACGGTGTCGTCAAACGTACCGCGTTGAATGAATTCTCGAATATCCGAAGTAACGGTGTCCGTGCGATTGTCCTTGATGACGATGATGCATTGATCACCGCCCACATCGCGACCGAAGAGACGAAATATCTCTTTATTGTGACCAAATACGCGCAATGTATCAAATTCGAAATCGAGAAAACCCGTGATCAGGGACGCAGTACCCGTGGTGTTCGCGGTATCAAGTTTAAAATAGAGGGCGATGTCGTCGTCGATGCCAACATTATCAAGTCCGATGAAGAAGAGATTCTCATGGTGAGTGAAAAAGGGATCGGAAAACGTACTACGGCAGAAGAGTACCGCCTCACTAACCGCGCAGGAACCGGTGTTATCGCAATGAAACTCAACGCAAAAACCGGAACCACCGTGGTGGGTTGTCTGATGGTGGATGAGACGATGGACATGATGGCGCTTACCAAAGCGGGTAAAATGATTCGTGTCGATATGCAGACAATCGCCAAATCAGGACGCAATACCAGCGGTGTTTATATCATCAAAGGTGATGATGTCGCAAGTATTTCCCGTTGTCCGAAAAAAGAAGATGAAGAAGACGAAAATGAAGAGGGTGAGACAACCTTAGAGTTGGAATAATATTTGCTTAATTAGGGTAATTATTCCAAAATTACCCGAAGGAACCCGAATGCGAATCTCTGCTCTTCTTGCACTGCTTTTCACTATTCCCGCACTTCACGCGGGATTTTTATCCCCCGATGAACCTGAATCCAAAGTCAAATGTGTCTACAGCGGTACTGACGGTCATTGTGTCGAACCGATTTTGAAATCACAAAATGAAATTGTAATTACCGTGGTAGGACAAGGCGTTGCACCATCCGTCACCGCTTCTCCCGCACAAGCATATGCATTAGCCAAACGTGCCGCTATGGTAGACGGCTATCGTCTAATTGCAGAGAAAGTAAAAGGGGTTGAAGTTGAGGGGCAAGATACCATCAAAAATATGATGCTCATGCAATCCACAACACGTACATCCGTAGAAGCGCTTGTGCGCGGTGCCAATATTACCAATACTACATTTAAAGAGGGTCTGTGCGAAGTCGAAATGGAAATTTCCCTTTCCTATTCACGAGTCTTGCGCTAATCACGACTCTCGCCCTTAAAGCTGATAACTACTATATCGGGTATCGGCTTACTGCCAAAAATGCCCAACCTATCAATGAAACACTTTCGATCTCCAAAGCGATGCAGCCTTGTATCGCTTCAAATAACTCACCCTCATTAATTTTAAAATGCACACCCAATGAACGATTAGAATCCGTATTGCAACGAGAAGAAAACAATTTTTTAGAGTTTGCCTCATCCCAAGAACTTCATATCCAAAGCAATGATATCGTTGGGGTATCTCATACACAGCTACTGAATTCGCTTACCCTCCCGACAAAATGCTATGCAGTCGAGTTTAATGATGAGTCTGTTACAATAACCGCAACTAAATAAGCGGTGGTTTGCTAATGAAAATTGCAATTGTTGAAGATGATATCAATATGCGTAAGTCGCTTGAAATTGCGATGAGCGACTATGAAAAATACGAAATTCATACCTTCAAAAATGCACGTGATGCCCTTAAAAAACTCGATGATACTTTTCAACTGGTGATCAGTGATATCAATATGCCCGGAATGGACGGAATCGAATTTGTAAAAACCCTTGGGGGGAAATTCGAAGTAATCATCATCACCGGAAATGCCACCCTCACCCGTGCTATTGAGTCCATTCAGCTCGGAGTGAAAGACTTTCTCCTCAAACCGTTCGAAATCGAAACACTGGTTACGGCCATAGAGAGAACGGCAACCGTTGCGAAAAAATCACAAAAAGCTCTTAGCCAAGAGCCTCTGCAAGCCGATAATTTTCTAGGTTCTTCCCCGGTATTGGATAAACTTCTTGGTCGTGTCGCCAAAGCTGCGGTAACCGATGCAAGTATGATGCTCCTAGGTGAAAGCGGCGTCGGCAAAGAGGTTTTTGCACGCCATATTCATGAAAGTTCCCATCGTGCTTCCAAACCCTTTATCGCGATCAATATGGCAGCTATTCCCGACAACCTTATCGAGAGCGAACTTTTCGGCTTTGAAAAGGGCTCTTTTACCGATGCAACCGAAGCAAAAACGGGACAGTTTGAACTGGCTGAGGGGGGAACGCTCTTTTTAGATGAAATCGCCGAAATGCCCTACCCCCTCCAAGCCAAACTTCTGCGTGTCTTGCAAGAGAGGGAAGTCCGTCGTTTGGGTGCTTCAAAAAATACAAAAATCGATGTACGGATTATATGTGCCACCAACGCGGATCTTCATACCAAAATCGGTGAAGGGAAATTTCGGGAAGATTTGTATTACCGACTCAGTACTATCCCCCTTGTTATTCCTCCCCTTCGCGAACGTCGTGAAGAGATACTCTCCATTGCTGAAGCGGCGCTGGAGCGCTATTGTACTCAGTACGGTTTTGATACCAAATCCTTTACGGCAAGTGCACGCAATGCTTTAGAGAACTATAATTGGCCGGGGAATATTCGTGAACTTATCTCTGTAGTAGAGCGTTCTGCAATTTTGAGTGACGGAGAAATTATTGATACCGAGGATCTCTTTTTAGAAGCGCGCGGATTGGGGCGGATTTAGCTCTCTGTCCTAAATTTATCAAAGTTTTAAAAGCCCCCATTCGCTATAATCGCGGAAAAATATTCACGGGTGATCTCATTCATCCTTAAGGAAAGCCTCCTATGAAACGATATAACGTTGCGATCGTCGGTGCCAGCGGTGCCGTCGGAGAAGAAATTTTACGCATTTTCGAAGAGATCGATTTTCCATTAAACAAACTTGTCCCGATGGCAAGTGCACGAAGTGCAGGAAGCACGATTACGTTCAATGACAAAGACCTCGTGATCAAAGAGTTGACTCCAACAGTATTTGACGAAGAAGAGATTGAAATCGCTCTCTTTAGTGCCGGTGGAAGTGTATCGGCAGAGTTTGCCCCTTATGCTGCCAAAGCGGGAGCCGTTGTCATCGACAATACCAGCCATTTTCGTATGTTCGACGACGTCCCTCTCGTTGTTCCGGAAGTGAACCCCGAAGATATCGCCCAATGGCGCAATCGAGGTATCATCGCCAACCCTAACTGCTCTACCATCCAAATGGTCCAAGCCCTTAAACCGCTTGATGATGCTTATGATCTGCAACGAATCGACGTCAGTACCTACCAGGCAACTTCAGGAGCGGGGAAAACGGGGATGGAAGAACTCGTGGAACAGATGCAAGCCTTTTTCGCTTTCAAACTCGATGATATGGAACCTAAAAAATTTGCTCACCGAATCGCACTCAACGCTATTCCGCAAATCGATTCGTTCACCGATAACGGATACACCAAAGAAGAGCTCAAAATGGTGAACGAAACCCAAAAAATTATGCACAAAGATATCGAAGTGAGTGCGACGTGTGTCCGTATTCCAACCCTTCGCGGTCATGCGGAAACCCTTACCCTTACTTTTGACGGTGCGGTAGATGCGAATGAAGCGCGTGAGCTGCTTCGCAAAGCTCCCAATATTATCGTTCTCGATACACCGGAAGAAAATATCTACCCGATGCCGTCGCTGTGTATGGATCAAAATGAGACGTTTGTAGGACGTATCCGCAGCGATATTTACCGGGACAATGTTCTTCACATGTGGGTTGTTGCCGATAATCTTCGTGTCGGTGCCGCAACCAATGCCGTACGAATTGCCCAAAAATGGGTAGAGATGCAAGGAGAATAGCGATGAATTTCATCGAAAATTTGTTTGAAAAGGGACTCTGGAGTTCACGGTTCATCATTGTTTTAGCCGTGATATTCGGGTTGCTTGGAGCTTTTATCCTGTTTACGATCGCGAGTTTTGATGTCTATAATACGATGCGGTATGTTATTAGTGTTTATGCCACTCACGCTCATCCGGCACATTTCCACGAAGAAGTAGTCGGCGGTATCATCGGAGCAGTTGACTTATACCTTATCGGTGTCGTTATGATTATATTCTCCTTCGGTTTGTATGAACTGTTTATCTCCGACATCGATCCGGCCAAGGACGAGCACGGGAAAGAGAACCAGCTTTTAGCTGTTCATTCGCTTGATCAGCTAAAAGATAAAATTTCCAAAGTCATTGTTATGGTTTTGGTCGTCGGTTTTTTTCAGAAAGTAGGTCATACCGTATTTACCGGAGCGTTAGAATTACTCTATCTTGCTCTCTCGATCACAGCCGTTGCCGTCGGTCTATATTTTCTTAGTAAAGTAGGTCACCATGAGTAAAATTTTCGTTGATGCGTGTTTTGGAAAAGAGACACCTTACACCCCGGTTTGGATGATGCGTCAAGCAGGACGTTACCTTCCTGAGTATATGGAAGTTCGTAAACGTGCCGGAAATTTCCTCAACCTCTGCCATGCACCCGATATGGCCGCGGAGGTCACCATTCAGCCTGTCGATTTGGTTGGGGTGGATGCGGCAATATTATTCAGTGATATATTGGTTGTACCGAATGAGATGGGGATGAAACTCGATTTCATCAAAGGAGAAGGTCCTGTTTTCGACAAACCGATTTCCTCGGAAGAAGATTTGAATGAGCTTATCGGCGATGATGAAGCTGCATCACGACTCACCTACGTTTACGATACCATCAAAATTTTAAGAGCGAAGCTTGATGAGCGCGACGATAACAAAGCCCTTATCGGATTTACCGGCGCACCGTGGACACTGGCAACTTATATGATCGAGGGACAAGGGACAAAAACATACAATCTTTGCAAAAAGATGATGTATTCCAATCCGGACCTTCTTCATAAAATCCTCCGTAAAGTGACCGACGTCGTCAAGCTTTATATGGAAAAACAGATCCAATCGGGTATCGATGTCGTTCAAATTTTCGATAGCTGGGCCGCAGCGATTGAGCCAAGCCGATACGATGAGTTCTCTTGGAGTTACATGGTCGAGATCGCCGACTATTTGAAAGAAAAATACCCTCATATCCCTATTATCATGTTTCCTAAAGGGATTCCGGCATTTTTGGATCAAGTGTACGGCAATTTCGATGTATTCGGTGTTGACTGGAGTACCCCTATGGCTCTTGCAAAAGAGAAATTGGGAGATCGTTATGTTCTCCAAGGAAATATGGAGCCG
>NZ_JAHFAQ010000171.1 GCF_023250475.1 Sulfuricurvum sp.
CTCAAATAAGATATAGGAAAAGATCAATAAAAATAATAATTTTTTAACTGTCACAACTAACTCCTTATCAAACTTTTATTCATAACTCTCTTGCCGATGCAACACACGACCGATAAAAATTGTGTCCTCTACAACATCAAATAAAACTCGATAATCTCCTACTCGCATACGATAAGCTGGCTCGAAATTAGTCAGTTTTTTAATATTGGAAACATCGGGAAAATTTTTGAGAGAAATGATTTTTTCGTGAAGTTTACTTTTGAAAGGTTCGTTAATTTTTTGGAGATCTTTGATCGCGCTCTTGCGAATCTCAATGCGCATCTTTTAAATAGTCCTCAAAAGGAATACTCTCTTCCTCACGTGTTTTTGCCAATACTTTTAAATCATCAATATCTTCTTTGGAAACGACTTCTACACCATCTTTTTTAAAATGGTCTAACAGCCATAAAAACTTGTCAAATATTTGCGGATTTTGAAAATTGATCGTTAATGATTGCATTCTATCACTCCTGCTATCGATGAAGTATTATAACATGTTGGAGGGAAATAGTTAAATTTGATTAGAGAGAGATCCCGCATCAAGTGCGGGATGACGGGAGAGCGGGTAAAACTTACCCTTTTACTTTCGCTTCGATAGTGGCAACGATACTTGGATCTTCGAGAGTCGAGATATCCTGAGTGATCGCTTCCCCTTTCGCGATAGAGCGAAGAATACGGCGCATGATTTTACCTGAACGAGTTTTCGGCAAGCCCGGTACGAAAACGATATCATCACAAATAGCGATGTTACCGATCTCTTTCATAATCACTTTGTTGATCTCTTTGACCATCTCCATCTCTTCACCGACGGTGTCATCGCCTTTGAGAACGATGTAGGCGAAAATCCCCTCACCTTTGATATCGTGCGGCTTACCGACAACGGCTACTTCCGCGACGTTTGGATGTTTTTTACATGCCGCTTCAACTTCGGCGGTTCCCATACGGTGACCTGAAACGTTGATAACGTCATCGGTACGTCCTGTGATGGTGATGTATCCGTCTTCGTCGTAAATTGCACCGTCACCCGTGAAGTATACCGGTTGACCGTCTTTTTTGACATCACCGAAATACGATTTCACGAAACGTTCAGGATCACCCCAAATTCCGCGGATCATAGATGGCCAAGGACGGGTTACACACATATAACCTGGCTCGCCTGCTTCAACTTTGATACCCGTTTGAGGATCAAGGATTTCGGCGATGATACCCGGAAGCGGGAATGTCGCACATGCAGGTTTGATCGGAGTCGCACCCGGCAATGGAGAAACGATATGTCCTCCGGTCTCGGTTTGCCAGTAGGTATCAACGATCGCACATTTGCTTCCGCCGACTGCCTCATAGTACCATTTCCATGCCGGAGGATCGATCGGCTCACCGACAGTTCCGAGGACTTTCAAGCTGCTGAGATCGTATTTAGCCGGCTCATCTTCACCCATTTTGTGCAATACGCGGATCGCGGTCGGAGCGGTGTAGAATTGGTTGATTTTGTACTCTTCCACCATTTTCCACGGACGTCCTGCATCCGGATAGGTCGGAACCCCTTCGAACATGATAGTTGTTGCACCCATAGCCAACGGTCCGTAGACGATATAGGTATGTCCGGTAATCCAGCCGACATCCGCCGTACACCAGTAGGTGTCGTTTTCTTTGACGTCAAATACCCATTCCATTGTCATTTGAGCCCAAAGGATATACCCGGCTGAGTTGTGTTGAACCCCTTTTGGTTTTCCTGTTGAACCTGATGTATACAGGAGGAAAAGAGGGTCTTCAGCATCCATTATTTCCGCTTCACATACACTTGATTGGGATTTGATCAATTCATTATACGAATAGTCACGTCCGGCTACCCAAGTAATATCTTCGTTGTTACGCTCAACTACCAGTACTTTCTCAACCGGAGATTTTTCATCGATTGCTTGGTCAACGACCGGTTTGAGCATGTACGGTTTGTCTTTACGAAATGCTCCATCAGCGGTAATAACCACTTTTGCTTCCGCATCTTCGATACGGTCTTTCAACGCTTCGGAAGAGAATCCGCCGAATACGATCGAGTGAATTGCACCGATACGGGCACATGCGAGCATTGCATACGCTGCTTCAGGGATCATCGGCATGTAGATAACGACGCGGTCACCTTTTTTGACATGAAACTCGTTTTTCAGAAGGTTGGCAAATTTATTAACGTTGTAATAGAGTTCAAGGTAAGTGATAATTTGTTTGTCACCACGGTCGCCTTCAAAAATGATCGCCGCTTTATTTTTGCGTGAGCTGAGATGACGGTCAATACATTGGTGCGCAACGTTGAGTTTACCGTTCACGAACCATTTGTAAAACGGTGCATTGCTCTCATCGAGAACTTGAGTGTAAGGAGAGAACCAGTCGATTTTTTCTTTCGCGAAATGTCCCCAGAACCCTTCATAATCTTCACTTGCCCATGTTTGTAGATCATGGTACTCACACATATTTTTAATGCGGGCATTCTTAGCAAACTCGCGGTTTGGTTGAAAAGTTGGTTTTACGATATCACTCATAGTTGAGGCTCCTTAGTGTAGTTTAAGTGTATTTTTTAATTTTATATAGACCATTGCGGTCATAATTGCATCGTTCAATGCGTTGTGCTGTCCCATCCTCGGGATCTTTAAATCCCGTAAGATCGTATCGAAGCGCAAATCAACATTCCCCTGAGGGATCAGCTCGATCTTTTTATCAAAATAGAGCCCTGACACCTCAAGTTGTTTATGGGGGAGTTCACATCCCAGCCATGGTTTGATGAGACGATTCATCATCGCCATATCAAACTCCAAATAATACCCAACCAAGGGTCTATTTCCAATAAAATCAAGAAACTTTTTTGCCCCTTCTTGCGGTTCAATCGCATTTTCCAAATCGCACGGCCGGATATGGTGAATTTTGATGCTCTCAACACTGATTTCATGCGAGGGTTTTAAAAAAACTTCAAAGCTCTCGGAGGTCAAAATGCGATCCCCTTTGACTTTAACCGCACCGATACTCAGCACCGCATCTTTTTTTGTATTGAGTCCAGTAGTTTCGGTATCGAATACCACCACTTCGTCTCCGTTGTAGGGTTCAAACATCCACGCATAATTTTCATCATTAAGCGCTTTGCGATTCCATGCACGTTTGATTGAAACGAACATTACACCACCATTCCGAGATGAAAATGGTAGGTGAGAAATTTCTTAAACGTATTGACGATTTTAAAGGCATCTTTAAGAAGATCCCGTTCCGCTTTGCTAAGGAGTTTCGGGTTCACGTAATTTTGCTCATCACTCCCTTGCTTTTGCGCAAGGATAAAGCGCAAACGGATGCTTAAAAGGGTGTCATAGGCTTCAATCAGTTCACTCGCGAACCGCTTATCAAATAATCCGAGATTGTTAAGCTCTTTAATCCGCTCTGTCGTATTCGTTTGGGAAATTTTATGCTCCAGTGCCAAAATAC
>NZ_JAHFAQ010000172.1 GCF_023250475.1 Sulfuricurvum sp.
TTGTAGTACAGATCAAAAGCACCACTGGACTGAGTAGGAAGATAGACAAGAGGTTTTCCATTAACAGCAGCTTCACGCTCTACACTTGTCACCATACTAGAAGTCCCCGCCCATTGTGCCAACAGCGTATCGACCTGTGCCATCATCTGATCATGGGTCTCATAGGTAGTACTCATCGATTGCAATGTACTCGTCAATCCCGCCGAGAGGGTCGAAGCCTCACGCAGATCACGCACCATCCCACTCCCCTGCATATCTGGAAGAGCCAATGCTGTATCGGTCAGGGTTAGGTGATCGGTAAACTCGCTGTAAAACGGGTTTTGGGAGAAGTTTAGATTACCGGCTGCTCCGGTATCTTCGGTGAGGTTAAGGGTTCCGCTATCTCCCGTCGTTCCGTTGGTCTTAGTATAGGTTCCTTTGGCGATTTGGACGTTACCGTTGGATACCGTGTTGGAGGTTGTTGACGTGAGGTTGATGGACGTGATACCAAGTTCGTTTAGGGTATGAAGTTCACCTGCTTGGCTGATACCGTCACTATTGGTGTCTTGCCAGATACGAACTTTGGTGAAGTTGGTGTCCCCTGCATCGAACTTGCCGTTATGGTTAGTATCTTCTGCCGATAGTGCCGCGAAACCGTCAGACGCTTTGGCACCATTTACGAGGGTTTGATCTCCGAACAACTCTCCACCGTTATCGATAGTGCCGTTACCGTTACGATCCAGTACGACGAACCCGTCATCTCCTTTTATCCATCCCGTCCCTGTTTTTACTCCATCACCGTCATAGTCAAACAGTACTTGGGTTGTCGAAGTAATACCCAGTGTTTCGATACCGTCTCCGTCGAGGTCGAGGACGAGCGGATCACGGCGGGGTGGAGTCCAGTTGCGAGCTGCATTAAAAAAATCATTGAGACGCGGAGTAAGCATCCCTTCTTTTTTTAGCATCCAATCTTTTAAATCGTGTAATTTTCTTTGTAAATCATCTTGGATTTCGAAGGGATTGTAATTATTTCCATCAGCATAATCTAATACGGCGAGACCGATGCCAATTCCCAATAGCAATCCTTCAGCTGGAGCTAATGCTCCTCCTAGCATTGCCAATTCAGCAACCCCCAAAGCCACACCACCTAATGCATTTAGCGCAGATTCATAATCATGCTCACTGGCTGTCCCATTATGGATTTTATCTATCAGGAGTGCTAAACTTGTCATTGCGCTTGGATTGGATGAAAGAAATCCGACATATGGGGCTTGAGGACCAGGTATATAACCTAAATATGTCAAATCTCCTGCGATTTCATTTGCTTGTTCAATATTTGTCATTTGTCTTACTCCTATTTAGTGATACTTAAAATTAAACCGATCAGGATGAAAATTCCACCTACCTTAGAGCATACTTTCCATATCCATGGACCTGAATTCATATCCCTTAATGCCTTTTTTTCACGAGAAGTTAGTTCCTGATTTTGAGATAGCTTTTCTTCAATGATTTCTGTAAGTTCTTGAAGATATGCTCCACTTTTGTAAAACCAATAAATCTTCCACTTCCACCAAAAACCAAATACAATAATCAAAAGTCCTACGATAATAAGTGTGCTTGGCTCAATCATTTTTATCATCTCCAAAAAATTCTATTTTTTGCATCATGCCACTCTCCTTGTATATTTGAAGTTTTGATTTTTCATAGTCTTTTGCACTCTTCCACCCCTCTATGTTGTAATTTCAACGCTTCCGCCTCATAGGCATGTTGTATCATCTCGCTTTCCAATGTCAACTCCCTCTCTAATGTTTCAAGTTTCACACTCACCTCACTCACCGCATCCGCTTCACCCTGCTCTCTTAAACGTTTGATCATTGCTATTTTGGAGCGGGATTCATTGACGATAAGGGTATTGTTCTTTTGCAGTTGGGTTAAGCGATCTATTTTTTGTTGAGAGGTTTGGGTCTGGGCATCGAACTCACGCTTTGCAAGGTCATACTCTTCGCTCAATCGATCCCGCTCGAAATGCAGACGTGCTGATTCGCTGTTGTATTTGAACCCTTCGAACAGATTCCATCTCAGGCTAAGTCCTGCGTTCCAGCTGTTAGGTTTCATATCCTCAAATGCCTGAGCGGCATTGTGCATATCAGAACCGTAGAGGTAATAGTTGGAATAAAGTGACAGTACCGGAAGCTGGGTACGGATGTTGAGAGAGATTTCGGCATTCTTTTGGTCAATCTTCTCTCTGTATTGGCGAGCTTGGGAGTTCTCTTCGAAACTGCCTAGGTGTATCTCTTCGGCTTTGATGTCCAAAGGGAGCAGTTGGGTCGATTTGAGATCAAGCTCTATATGGGAGAGTTTGGTGAGTGCTATGAGGTTCTCTTCATAACTCATTTGAGCGCGTTCTATATCACGCTCCAGTTCTATGAGACGTATCGCTTCATCCCCTACCGATACACGATACTCTTTCCCTGCACCATAGAGACGTTGTTTGAGGGTATAGAGTTCTTGACGCAGTTCGTGCATTTGGTTTTTATAGCGCTGTTCACTTTGAGCTTTTTGAGCAGTGGCGTAAAGGTCTAGGAGTTCACGAAAAAGCTTGGTCTCTTCGTTACACACTTCGAGCTTTTTGGATCGGATCTCTTTTTTAGACATCTCGATCTGTTTGAGAGTGGTACCGAAGTGATAGAGCTCGTAGTTGAGACTTAGTGCCAATGAGCCCTTATTACGAACGGTTGAATTGATCGTAGTCCCCCCGACCGAAAGGGTACCAGAAGTCGCTTGATCGAGGTTCTTATTATATTCTCCGCTGTAAACGAGTGAAAGCTGTGGATAGAGGTTTGAATAGACACTCTCCAATCGGGCTTGTTCGATTGAGGTATCGATATTGCGAAGTTTAAGGCGGTGGGAGTTTTCCAAAGTGGACAATTTCAGTTGCTCGAAAGTGATCTCTTGTGAAAAAGCAATAATCTCAAAAGATAGAAGAAGCAAAATGGTTTTCTTTATACTGATCATCATTAACAAACAACCTACAACAAAACTTAATAAAAATATATATTATTATTTTTAAGGTCATAAAATAGTCATGTTTAAATCTTCTTTACATATATGGTTTAATCATAATAATTGTTTTTAAATATTTATACATATTTAAAATACGTCACTTGCGGTAGTTTTACATATTTAGCTATTATTAAAAATAATATAACTATTTTTTAGTGATTTCAAACATCTTGTTACCATATGTAACATTTTGACATTTTAATGTATGAAAAATCTTAATTTATTACTGTTTGTTTCCTAATGTCAATATTACATAGGCATTACTATCATTTGTAGTTTTTAGATAAATAAGATAATTTTATGACGAGTAACAAGTGTTTTTCGTATAGATTATTGCAGATTTTGAGGGCTTAAATACAGAGTAGGGGAAAGTGTACGAAAAACACTTTCGGAATTCTATAATATACGAATACTAAATTTTGAGGTTTTCCAACGATCCATACTCAATTAATGAT
>NZ_JAHFAQ010000075.1 GCF_023250475.1 Sulfuricurvum sp.
ATCCTCCAATAACATTTATTCTTGTCGAGTAACTTTTGTTCTTGTAAATGACACTACGTGCGATAATCAGCGTTAATTTTGACGTATTCATGACCCAAATCACATCCGTAGGCGGTAAATTCACCGTCTTGAAGTCCGATATCGCAGTGGATCGTAAACGCCGCTTTTTGCATTACGGCAGCGGCAAGCGGTTCGAGTTTTTCATCAAACAGCAACTCCCCTTTTTTATAGACGCAAATATCGTCAAACCAGATACTCAAAAACGCTTCATCACACATAATGCCGCTGGCACCGACCGTTGAAGCGATACGTCCCCAGTTGGGATCTTGCCCGAAAAGTGCCGTTTTGACCAGCAGTGAATTGCTCAGTGCTTTTGCCGCAATCTCCGCCTCTTTGTGGTTGATGGCACCGCTCACTTTATAGGTAACAAGCTTCGTTGCCCCCTCACCGTCACGCACCATCTCTTTGGCCAAAAAGAGCATGATAGATTCTAACGCCTCTTTGAATGCCGCAGCTTCGAATACGCCGCTCTCACCGTTTGCCATAACCAGTACCGTATCATTGGTCGAGGTATCGCCATCCACACTTGCGGCATTAAACGTCGTGTGAACACACTCATCAAGGATACTCTGCATTGTTGTCTTATCCACCGCTGCATCGGTCGTGATAAAGCAGAGCATTGTCGCCATCGCGGGATTGATCATCCCCGCCCCTTTGGCCATAGCACCGATACGAAACGATTGTCCGTTCTCAAGCACCACTTCGTAAGCAATCCGCTTTGAAAACGTATCGGTCGTCATAATCGCTTCCGAGGCCTTGACCCCCTCACGAGCGGTAAGATCGAAATTCATTGCCCCCTCTGTGATTTTTGCTTTCGGGAGGCGCACTCCGATCACACCAGTCGAGCTCATGATAGGGTTGCGTATCTGAGGAAATTTCACGGCAAGTGCACCGAGAACTTCGCTAATATCGTCAATCCCTGCACGTCCCGTCATCGCATTTGCATTTTTAGAATTTATAAGGACAAAATTCCCCTCAAAATCACCCAACGAGCGAAAATGTCGGATCGGAGCCGCCGTCATTTTATTGGTTGTGAATACCGATGCGATAGCACACGGTTTTTCCGAATAGATAAAAGCGAGATCATAAGCGCCCTCTTTTTTTAATCCGATATGAATTCCATCGGCAAAGAATCCATCTGCCGCACAAACACCGCCTTCAATCGTGTTAAGTATAGCCATAAAAAAATCTCCAGAATAAAATACATTATTATAAACAGCGAAGCCTAGAAGTAGGTTAAAAGGATAAAGTCAAAAGGGAAGATTTTTATAGAAGAGAAAAAAAATCGGGAAGATCCCGATCTCTTGAAGGCGCTGAGTGCAGAGATTACGAATCTTTTTTAAGAGTACGAAGCTCAGAAGCAGCGATTTTAAGTTTTTTGGTAGTACCGTCTTCAAGCGTTACGCGAACAGTACGAAGGTTTGGTAAAAAACGACGCTTAGTTCTATTTTTCGCGTGAGAAACATTGTTCCCGCTCATTGGGCCTTTACCGCTAATAGCACATTTTCTTGCCATTTTGAGGCTCCTTGCGTAAATTTAGGTTGCGAATTTTATCTCAATAAACCCAAAGTTTACCTTAAGCACTGTTTAACCCTTATCTAAAGGCTCGTTTAATCAATTCACGATTACAATTAGCGGACTTTAAAAATAATTAAGATCGGATGCTGTGACACGTGGTTAATCAAGAACAAATTTTACGCTACATTCAAAATATACCGCCGGCTCCTTTTATCGTTAAACAGACACTTGATTATGTACGGGTAGGGGATTTAACCAAAGCGGCTAAATGTGCCGAAGAAGATCCTGCTCTGAAATTTTATCTAAAAACTCTTGTAAACCGCCCAATATACGGCTTTCGCAATGAGGTAAGCGATTTGGCGCAGATCTTCACTATTTTAGGAATTTCCACAGCACAGCAAATTTTATACAACTATCTTCTCACCCTTTTGGCACCGAAAAATTGGGGATTATTTCATCTCAAGACGCAACAATTTTATGATTTACAGGCCTCCCTTAGCCGCAAATGGGTAAAAATTCTCTCCCATCTCGGACTTCTTACTCACGATACCGAAAGCGCTATCACCCTTTTACCTGCCAGCATCATTGTCTGCGATGCGCTGTTCGGTGAATACAAAAGCGAAGTAGAGCAGCTCAGAAGTGTCAAAGCATTGGATTATAATACTATTCTTTATCGCCTTACCAAGATGAGCCTGTTCGATATTTGTACCGAAATCGGACAAAAATGGGAACTTCCTCCGGCCATCAGCCGAATCGTCCATGCCTCATCAGGTCTGGATCAGGAAGTTGATGAAAAAGAAAAAACATTAGCAAAGTGGATGCACTTGCTCCTTTTTTACGAATTGAGTCAAAACGCCTATGTCGAAGCTGGATTGAACGAATTCATCGAATTTCAAATCGAATTTGTCCAAGATATATACGAATCTTTTATGCAGGTGGTGGAGTACGATGAGAGCGACCGTTAAAGGTAGAATTGCCATCTTTCATCCGCAGGGATTTTTGGATGGCAACAACGCCCCCTCTTTTCTCACTATTGATGATATAAAAGCAACGGAAGCGCTCAATATTGATATGCTGCTGGTATCGTTGAAAAAAGTGATCTTTTTTAATAAAAACGGTTTGGATGTTTTTATCCGCCTCTTGGACAGCATCCGATCCCATAAACATATTGCGGTCGGTTTATGCGACTACGATTCCGCTAAATTCGCTACGATTAATAAATTTTACGGCAGCACCCTCACCTTTTCCCTTTTTCGTACCGAAAAAATTGCAGAGCTTTTTGTCCCGTCCAATAAAAATGATTCTAAAACCGTTCTTTTGTATAATGAAGACGCTTCGCAGCGCTCAGCCATGGCAATTGAACTTTTCGATTACGGACACAACCCCGTTATCGCCCAAAGCAAAAAAGAGTTTGAAGAAAAAAAACAAAACCCTGATCTCTATTATGCAATAATCGAAGAGACCTACTTGGGACTTTTCGGTCAAAAAATAGCGACCCGTGTCACCGGCAATGCGATTATTTATACGATCGCCAACTTTTTGGATGCTGAAATTACCGATACGTTTAATATCGCTTACCATAATAACTCTCTTAACGTCGGGTTTCGCCTCTTTATTTTCGATGCGTACAAAGTGGTCTCGATGAATGTGCACGCACTGAACTTTTTTACAAAACTTGCTTCATCGGCGGCAGAGTACAATGCCTCCATCTGTTTTGTGGGACTTACCTTTGAAAAAACTCCGATAACTTTTAAAAACGATCTCGAAGATGCCGGAATCATGTTTTTTGACCAGATGGAAGATATTCTCAAAAACAAAGAGTTATTACAAGAACTAGGCGGAAGCAGCGCTACTTCATCCAAACATACACGAACCCTGACCAAAGCATTGATTCAAGAACTTCCCGGATTTATTGATGCGACCGTTTCCACTATCGCAATGATGACCAATGCGCAAGCACTGAAAGAAGCGATGAATATTCAAACCTTAGAAATCAAAAATCCTCAAAATCAATATGCCAGTTCCATAGGTTTTTACGGTGATCTGGATGGAATGATTATTCTCATCTTCCCCAAAGATATCGCCAAAAAAGCGTGTGAGCTCCTCATCGGTGAAGAGAATGAAGATGAAGAGGTTATTTTGGACTCTTTGGCCGAATTCGTCAATATCATCGGCGGGCGCGCCAAAGCTCTTTTGGGTGAGAAAAAACATCGTGTAGACATCACCCTCCCCCGTACCTACGCAAATGTTGACTCCCTTTTGGAGATGGCTCAACACAAAAAAGGGGTTCAAGTCGATTTGCGTTTTGAAGGAAGCAATTTTATCTTTTTTCTGACACGATAGCGCTATCAAAGCTAGCTGCAAATCTTTTTCGCTAAAATAACAAAAATAATTGATAAGGTGCCCAGCATGCTCGTTGCCCCCAGTGTCCTCTCTGCCGATTTCGGTAATTTAGCGCATGATGTCCGTGCCATTTGCGACGCTGGATGCGACTTGGTGCATGTCGATGTCATGGACGGCCATTTTGTCCCCAATCTCACTATTGGGCCGGTTGTGGTCAGTGCGATCGCACGTGCGGCTACGAAACCTCTCGATATCCATTTGATGGTACAGAACAACACTTTTTTTGTTGATCTTTTTGCCCCTCTTAAGCCGCACTATATCTCGTTTCATATCGAAGAAGAAAAAAATCCCCACCGTCTTATTCAGCACATTCGCTCTCTCGGTATCAAACCTGCGATAGTCCTCAACCCGCATACCCCCGCCGAAGCGATAGAATATCTCTTAAGTGATTTGGACATGGTTCTGGTGATGTCGGTTAATCCGGGATTCGGAGGACAAAAGTTCATCCCGACCGTTATTGAAAAAATCAAACGGCTCAAAGCCTTGCGCGACCGTATCAATCCCGCTTGTCTTATTGAAATCGACGGAGGAGTCGGGAGTTCCAATATTGCGGTACTTAAAGAAGCCGGTGTTGACATCTGTGTCGCCGGAAGCTATGTTTTTGGAGCTGAAGATTATAAAACCGCTATTGACAGCCTTCGCGTATGAGAGTGAAAATCTGCGGTATCACCAATCTCGAAGATGCACTCTTTGCTATCAACGCCGGAGCCGATGCATTGGGATTTGTATTTTATTTTGACTCTCCCCGTTATATCACACCCGAAAATGCCAAAATAATCATCGCTCAACTCCCCCCGTTTATTGAAAAAGTAGCCCTCTTTGTGAATGAAACTCCTGAAGCAATCCGCTCAACCTGTCTCAATACCGGATGCACTTTGGCGCAGATCCATTTTGATGTTACCGACGATTTTCTGGCCCAAGTAAAGTTTCCGACATTGCGTGTTGTCCGTGCTCAAAAAAAAGAAGATCTCCTTAAGTATCCTAATGAATATCGTCTCATCGATGCCTATTGCGATGCCTACGGCGGAAGCGGTAAACGGCTGAACATCGAATGGTTCGAGGGCGTTGAGTGTTCTAAAATCATCCTTGCCGGCGGACTTCATCCAGACAATGTCGACAGTTTAAAAAAATACGGCTTTTACGGTGTGGATGTCAGCAGCGGCGTTGAAGCCTCTAAAGGGAAAAAAGATCCTACCCTTGTCACCTCTTTTATCCAAAAGGCGAATGCGTGAAAGTACTGGATCCGAAAATTTTACTCCGTTTATCTAAAAACGGCATCCAAAAAGAGGAGTTTGAAACACTTTTGGGAAGTGATGCCGATCTGGGATTAGAACTTCTTAAAGCCCAAGGGATGAATATTGTTCTTCACAACGGAATGTATCGGTTCCAAAGTGCCATAACCTCCGTAAAAGATACATTATTTTGTATCGTCGACGTTGAATCCAACGGCTCGAAACCTTCCCAGCACCAAATTATTGAAATCGGTGCGGTCAAACTGCAAAACTGGAAAATCATCGATACGTATGAAAGTCTCGTCTATTGCACCGATATATCCGATCAAATCCAAGATATTACCGGAATCAAAACAGAACAAACGCTCAAAGCACCCGCCCTGAGTAAAGTAATGCGGGAATTCCGTCTCTTTCTCGGCGATGCCGTGTTCGTAGGTCATGATGCCAAATTCGATTATAATTTTGTCTCGGCAATGATGGAGCGTGTAGGGCTCTCAAAACTTCTCAACCGTTCTTTGTGCACAATTGATTTGGCAGAGAGAACGATTGAATCTGAAAGGTACGGTTTAGCCTATCTCAATACTGAGTTGGAGCTTTACAAAGAGGCTACCCATCATCGAGCCCTCTCCGATGCGATGACGACGACAAAACTTCTCAAACGGGTTCTCAATCTTATCCCTGAAACCATAACCAATACCGAAGAGCTGATTGCATTTTCAAAAGAGGCAAAGCGGCTAAAACGTCCGAAAGCAAAAAAAGAGGAAGAGAAAAAAGCGGTGAAAGTGGAAGAATAAGGCAAAGCCTTATTCAGAAAATCTACCCATCCCGACAAGACGCGCATAGCGCTTGTCAAGGCGGTCAGAATCACTCAGCTGGCGTAGTTCGTTCACCTGAGTCAGAAAATATGTTTTAAGGGCATCTGACGCACCCTCTTTGTCGCGGTGAGCACCGATTAACGGCTCATCGACAATATCATCGATCAAATCAAGCTCTTTAAGGTCGGCAGAGGTGATTTTAAGCGCTTTGGTTGCCGCTTCCACTTTGGTCGGATCGTTCCATAAAATGGCCGAACATCCCTCAGGTGAAATAACGCTGAATACGGAGTAGCGCATCATAGCCAGACGGTCAGCTACACCGATCGCCAAAGCTCCTCCGCTTCCCCCTTCGCCGATAACAACCGACACTGTAATCGTATTGAGGTTCGAGAGTTCAAGAAGATTGCGGGCAATCGCTTCACTTTGGTTGCGTTCTTCCGCACCGAGACCAGGATAGGCGCCCGGAGTGTCAATCAGCATTAAGAGGGGAAGATTAAATTTCTCTGCCATTTTGGCTGCACGAAGCGCTTTGCGGTACCCTTCCGGATGCGGCATACCGAAATTGCGTTTGAGTTTATTTTTAGTTCCGCGCCCTTTTTGCTCGCCGATCACCATTACCCGCTCATCGCCGATGTAACCGATATAGCAAACAATTGATAGGTCGTCTCGAAAATGGCGATCCCCGTGAATCTCGTATTTTTTATCCAATAAGAGGTTGATATAATCAAGCGCATACGGACGATCTTGATGGCGTGCGAGCTGAAGCTCTTGATAGGGAGAGAGATTGGCGTAGGTTTTTTGAACCTCTTTGTCCAATTCCTGCTTTAGGATCTCAACTGCATGGTGATCATAGCGCACTTCTGCAGCAATGATCTCCTCTTGAATCTGACGGATATTCTGCTCAAAATCTAAATAGGTAGCCAACGGCTTGCCCTCTTATATTTTTTTGAAAATGACAACACCGTTAGTGCCGCCAAATCCAAATGAGTTACTCATAACGATATTGAGTTCCGCTTTACGAGCGACGTTCGGGACAATATCCAAATCGCAGTTTTCATCCGGTGTGACGTAGTTGATGGTCGGAGGGATAATACCATCACGCATTGCCATGATACTGACAACCGCTTCGATACCGCCGGCTGCACCGAGACAGTGTCCGGTTTGTCCTTTTGTCGAACTCACAGGTGGACAATTCTCTTTGCCGCCGAATGCGATTTTCAATGCCGCAGTCTCATTCTTATCATTGGTCGGAGTACTGGTTCCGTGGGCATTGACGTAATCCACTTTCGGATTTCCCGCCATCTTAAGTGCCGCTTTCATAGCACGAAGAGGCCCTTCAAGACTTGGTGTCGTGATATGGTTTGCATCACCGCTCTCACCGAATCCGATTACCTCGGCATAAATACGAGCCCCGCGCGCAACTGCCGCATCGTACTCTTCGAGTACCAAAGCCGCCGCACCTTCCCCCATAACAAATCCGTCGCGCTCTGCATCAAACGGACGTGATGCATGTTTCGGATCATCATTACGGGTACTGAGCGCTTTCATCGAGGCAAATCCGCCGATGCCGACACCGGTAATCGCCGATTCCGCCGCAACCACGAGCATTTGATCCGCCCCGCCGATCATAATTGTTTTAGCCGCTTCACTGATCGCATGGGTTCCTGCCGCACATGCGGTTACCGCAGATAGATTCGGCCCTTGCAAGCCGTGATCGATCGAAATAAATCCGCCGAGCATATTGACCAATGCCCCCGGAATAAAGAACGGAGAGATACGGCGGGCCCCTTTGGTTTCAAGAATGATTGAATTTCTTTCAATTGACGGAAGTCCGCCGATGCCTGCTGCCGCATCAATACCGAAGCGCTCTTTATCGAAATCTTCAGGGAAATTGGCATCCGTCATTGCTTCTTGCGCCGCTTTAATCCCAAGATGAATAAAACGGTCCGCTTTTTTGACCTCACGAGCGTCCATAACCGATTCAGGATCGAAATTTTTCACCTCACCGGCAATTTGTGCACTTTGAGCCGAAGGATCAAAGATCGTAATTGTGTCGATCCCGCATTCACCTTCACAAATTGCTTTGAATGAGCTCTCTTTATCATGACCAACGGCATTGATCATTCCCATTCCGGTTACTACTACTCTTTTCACATTTTCTCCTGATGGTGGATGGTCTGAAACTTTGGCTCCGTTAAGCCAATCTCTTAGACCATAAATATAGATTTTATCTTTTATCGAGGTCAATCCCCGATAAAAATTTTTAGTTTTTGCTTTCGATGTAATTGATTACATCTTGAACAGTTTGGATTTTTTCCGCTTCGTCATCAGGGATTTCGATATCGAATTTCTCTTCAAGAGCCATTACCAATTCAACAACATCAAGGCTGTCTGCACCGAGATCTTCTACGAATTTAGAATTCTCTTTAACTTCGTCCGGGTTAACGCTAAGTTGCTCAACCACTACTTCTTTAATATCTTCCAAAAGTGCCATAATAGCTCCTGTTCCTATGAATAAAATCGCAAAATTATACCATATTTAGCTTAAGAGGCAAAATAGCCCTCATAAGCGGTATTACATAAACATTCCGCCGTTGACTTTGAGGGTCTCTCCGGTAATATAGCTGGCATGATCGCTCAGTAAAAAAGCTGTCGCTTCCGCAACCTCCGCAGCATTTCCGAAGCGTCCCATCGGAATTTTCGCGGTAAACGCCGCTTTGACTTCCTCTTTGAGTTCATCGGTCATATCGGTAGCTATAAAGCCCGGAGTGATGCAGTTATAACGGATACCGCTGGTTGCCGATTCAATAGCAAAGCTTTTTGTCATGGCAATCATCCCCCCCTTGGATGCCGCATAATTGGTTTGTCCCGCATTGCCTGTTTCCCCGACGATAGAGGCCATGTTGACAATGCTTCCGAATTTTTGTTTGCGCATCGCTTTCATCGCTTCACGGCATCCGATAAATGCCGAGGTGAGATTTGCATCCAATACGCCGGTAAACTCTTCAGCTTTCATCCGAAGTGCCAATTTATCATTGGTGATCCCCGCATTATTGACCAAATAAGAGAGTTCGCCGTCTGCGTCGACAATCGTTTTCACCGCATCCACAAACGCCGCTTCATCGGCTACGTCAAACCCGATAACCGCCGCTTGTCCGCCAGAGGCTTCGATTTCAGCCTTGACTGCATCTGCCGCCGCCGCTCCGCTGCGATAATTAATCCATACTTTTAGGCCGTACCCTGCCAGCACTTTTGCCACTTCCGCACCGATTCCTCGGCTTGAACCTGTTACCAATACATTTTTACCTGTAAATCTCATTTTTTAATTTCCTTATATTTAGATTTTGTCATTGCGGACTTGATCCGCAATCTTTGGAACCTGAATCTCGTTCAGGTTGACGAAGGTTATATCAATGGGGAATCCATCTCAGCGGGAATTTCAAGCTCCATCAGTTTCAAAATCGTCGGGGCTATATTATTCAGTGCACCGGGACGTACTTCACGTACCCCCTCGGCCATAACAAAACACCACACTTTGCCCACCGTATGATTCGTCAACATATTTCCTGCATCATCGCGCATCTCTTCGCAATTGCCGTGATCGGAGGTAATGACCACAGAATAATCGTTGCGCTTAGCCGCTTCAACGATTCGTCCCAGTTCATCGTCCACCGCTTCGACCGCACTGACTGCCGCTTCAAAATTTCCGGTATGCCCTACCATATCCCCGTTTGCAAAGTTGACAACGATAAAATCGATCCCCTCATCCATAGCCTTGACCACAGCACGTCCTACTTCGGGAGCGCTCATCTGAGGCTGCATATCGTACGTTTTTACTTGAGGGCTTGGGATCAATACCCGTGTCTCATTTTCATACGGCTCTTCAATACCGCCGTTAAAGAAAAAAGTGACATGGGCATATTTTTCGGTCTCCGCCGTATGGAGCTGTCGAAGGCCCAAACGGCTGATCACTTCCGCTAATGTATTTTTCGGGGCATCTTTAGGAAAAAGAACCGGATACGGAAAGGATTTGTCATACTGTGTCACGGTTGCCAAATGGGTCGGAACAAACGTACGTGCAAATCCGCTGAAATCGGGATCACCGATCGCCGTGGTCAATTCACGCATCCGATCGCTTCGGAAATTAAGCATTAATACGGCGTCCCCTTCTTTGACCCCCTCATATCCGCTAAATGCCGTCGGAGTGATAAACTCATCCGTCTCTCCTAGAGCATACGCATTTTCGATGTAATCGGCAACACTTTGCTCACTTTGCGGAGCAGCGCAAACAATCGCTTCATACCCTTTGCGGACACGTTCCCATCGGTTATCCCGATCCATTGAGAAAAAACGTCCCCCGAGCGAAGCGATTTTGATATTGGCGGATCCGTGTGCTTCTATCGTATGCAGAAAAAGTTTTGCCGAAGTAGGGGCAACATCGCGCCCATCGGTGATGAGATGGAGCCATACCTCTTTACCCGCATCCGCGGCAATCTCGGCAACCCCGATCAGATGATCGATATGCGAATGGACCCCACCGTCACTCAAAAGAGCCACAAGATGAAGCCGTTTGCTGGTTTTGAGCAAGGAGGCAAAAACCTCATTGTGTTCAAAGGTCTCCTCTTCGAGAGCAAGTGAGATTTTGACCAAATCCTGATACAATACCCGACCGCTCCCGATCGACATATGTCCCACCTCAGAGTTGCCCATTTGTCCCTCGGGAAGACCGACGCTAAGACCGAAAGTATCGATCAGAGAATAAGGAACTTCCTTAAATAATCGATCATACGCCGGCTTTTTCGCTGTGTGAAAGGCATTAAAATCACATTTCGGCGAGTAACCGATGCCGTCTGTAATGACCAAAACGGTTTTTTTGCTCAAATTGGCTCCTTCACTTAATCAAACTTTGGGGGGATTATATTAAAATGTCACTTTTGCATTGCTTTTA
>NZ_JAHFAQ010000076.1 GCF_023250475.1 Sulfuricurvum sp.
TATCAGCATCGGAACAGACGGTATCGTCAGTGTAACTCAATCGGGACAGGCCCAAGCAACGCAAGTAGGACAGATCTCTTTAACCAATTTTATTAATCCCGCCGGTTTGCATGCAATGGGAGATAACCTATTTGTTGAAACCGACAGTTCGGGTCAACCGATTGAGGGGACTCCGGGTGAGAACGGAATCGGAAATATCCGTCAGGGGTTTGTGGAACTTTCGAACGTTCAACTGGTAGTGGAACTCACCGACTTGATTACGGGACAGCGTGCGTATGATGCCAACTCCAAAGTCATTACTACCAGTGATGAGATGTTAGCGACTACAAATAGTCTGAAGCGTTAATATTAATCACTATTAAATCCTTTTTTAGGGATTTAAATCACTTTCAACACATCTTTGCTATAATCCACCCAATTTTACGTACCATAGGATTTTTGATGCAAAAAATTGAAGGCAAAGTTTGGAATTTCGGTAAAGATATTGATACCGATCTTATCATCGCCGCCCGTTATCTCAATACTTCAGACCCAAAAGAGCTTGCCAAGCACGTTATGGAGGATGCTGATCCGACATTTGTCAGCAAAATGGTTCCGGGTGATATTATCGTAGCGGATGAAAATTTTGGATGCGGTTCATCTCGTGAACATGCCCCTATCGCGCTGAAGGCTGCAGGAATCGCAGCGGTTATCGCACCGACGTTTGCCCGTATTTTTTACCGTAACGCTTTTAACATGGGACTGCCGATTCTGGAACTTCCCGAATCTTTAGAGATCAAAGAGGGTGAATCGGTCAGTATCGATATGGATGCTGGGACAATTACCAACACTACCAACGGAAAAGTGTATAACTTTATCCCCATTCCGCCGTTTATGCAAGAGCTTATCGCTGCAGGTGGTTTGATGAATTATGCAGAAGCCGAAATTGCCGCTCAGGAGAAATAGTTGATGAAAAGTTACAATATTGCGCTTATTAAAGGGGACGGAATCGGTCCTGAGATCGTAGATGAAGCGGTCAAAGTTTTGGATGCGGTTGCGGCATGCGAGAACCTTGAATTTAATTACCAGGAAGCCCTTATGGGCGGATGCGCTTACGATGCAGTCGGTGATCCTCTTCCGCAAGAGACAATCGACATCTCTTTGGCGAGCGATGCGGTACTTTTCGGAGCCATCGGAGGGATCAAATGGGATACTCTCCCGAGAGAAAAACGTCCTGAGAGCGGTTTGCTTCGCTTCCGTAAAGAATTGGGAGTATTTGCCAACCTTCGTCCCGCGAATGTTTATGACGAGCTCGTCAATGCCAGCTCGTTGAAACCAGAAATCGTTAAAGGGGTCGATTTGATGGTCGTCCGTGAACTTATCGGCGGGATCTATTTCGGTGAACCGAAAGGGCGTGATGAGAATCGCGGATGGAATACGATGGTCTATACCCGTCCTGAAATCGAACGAATTGCCCACGTTGCGTTTAAAATCGCGATGGACCGCTCTAAAAAAGTATGCTCGGTCGATAAAGCCAACGTGCTTGATGTCAGCCAATTATGGCGCGAAGTGGTGGAAGAGGTGGCAAAGGAATATCCTGAAGTCGAACTAAGCCATATGTATGTCGACAATGCTGCCATGCAATTGATTCGTGATCCGAAACAATTCGATGTTATTTTGACCGGAAATATTTTCGGCGATATTCTCAGCGATGAGGCAAGTATGCTCTCCGGTTCTATCGGTTTGCTCCCTTCCGCTTCCGTCGGGGCTAAAATCGGCGTGTATGAGCCGATTCACGGTTCGGCTCCGGATATCGCAGGACAAGGGATTGCCAACCCTATTGCAACCATCGCAAGCGCCTCTATGATGCTCCGTTTTGCTCTGAATGAACACAAAGCGGCGGATCGTATTGATTACGGTATTAAACAAGCGTTGGCAGAAGGGTATCGAACTAAAGACATTGCGGGATATGATGCCAAAGAAGTTTGCTCAACCAGCGAGATGGGGTCTATCATCGCTAACTTTGCAGCCAAATGCAAACTTTAACCCTCGCAAATATTTATGAGCTTCAAGGGCTCAAAGAAGATGCCCTTGAAATTTACAAAGAGATTTTAAAAAAAGATCCCTCTAATGCGGATGCAAAAATCGCGATTCGCCGACTCTCCGGTATGCGAAAAAAGTTTTTAGGGGTCAATAACGAAATGAAGACTTTTTTCATTCAGATGGAAGAAGAAGCCGAATTTATTCAATTTGAAAGGTGGTTGATGAAAGCATGGAACTAAAAGATGTCATATTATCTACATTAGCCGAAATTGAAGAGTTATCGACCGCGCCGGAGGTTGAACACCGAGAACGTCAGGTTGAAGAGAAGCCGCTTCGTTCCGTTGAAGAATCAGCTATTCCTAAAGCACCGGTTATAGAAACGGTTCAAACCGTGATCGAGACGGTACATGCCGTACGTGATGATGAAGCACGGATGCTGGAAGGAATTCGAGAACGTTTGCTTGTTCTTTTTGAAGGGTTTCAATCTCCGAATAATACACAAATAGAAGCTAAGGTGGATTTGACACTCAATTTTTTTGAATACCTTTTAGCCACTATCGATAACCGCTTGGACACGATTAAAGAATCGTAGCCGCTCTCACACAGAGGATAAGAAATGAATGAACACTATCGTATATTAATCCATTGCAATGATGAAAAAGGGCTGGTATACAAAGTGTCCAGTATCTTTTTTCATCGTAATCTTAATATTATCTCCAACAATGAATTTGTTGATAAAACACATAATAAATTTTTTATGCGCAGCGTTGTTGCCGGAGAAATCGCACCGGATATACTCAGAAGCGAACTAAGCGCTGTTTTACCGAAAAATGCACATTTGGAAGTGATTGCTCCACGAAAAAAACGGGTAGTTCTGATGGCTACCAAAGAGTCACATGCCTTGGGTGATATTTTGATCCGATACGAAGCGGGGGAACTTGATTGCCATATCACCGGAGTAGTTTCGAATTATGATTTGCTTGAACCGCTGGTCTCAAAATTTGATATCCCTTTTTATACCGTATCTCATGAGGGGTGTGACCGAGACGAACATGAAATACGTGTTTTAAAACAGCTCTCTGAACTCGGTGAAATTGACTATATCGTATTGGCAAAGTACATGCGGATTTTGACTCCGCGGTTCGTAGAAGCGTATGAAGACAAGATTATCAATATTCATCACTCGTTTCTCCCCGCTTTTATCGGTGCTAATCCTTATAAGCAGGCGTATGAACGCGGTGTTAAAATTATCGGTGCAACGGCTCATTTTGTTAACAATCATCTAGATGAAGGACCGATTATCGCTCAGGATGTTATTCATGTCAATCATGCCTACGGCTGGGAAGAGATGCAGCGGCTGGGAAGAGATGTGGAGAAAATCGTTTTATCCAAAGCATTGAAGATGGCCTTGGAGGATCGTATCTTTGTTCATGCCAACAAAACGATCATTTTTTAAATGTTTCATATTGTTTTAGTTCATCCGCAAATTCCGAATAATACCGGTGCTATCGGACGTCTTTGTGTCAATACCGGATCTTCACTCCACCTGATTAAGCCGATCGGATTCGATATTGATGAAAAAGCCGTTCGTCGAGCCGGATTGGATTATTGGCATAAAATCGACTTGCATGTATGGGAAAGTATAGACGATTTTTTAGAAGCACACCCTGTGCGAGATCGTTTTTTCTTTGCTACGACAAAAACGGATCGTCCTTATTTCGAAGTTACTTTTCAAGAGGGAGATTACCTCTTTTTCGGGAGTGAGACTGCAGGAATTCCATCCGAAATTTTAGAAGCACACCCAAACCAGACCATGACGATTCCGATGACCAAAGAGGGACGTAGTCTCAATTTGGCTATTAGCAGTGGAATTATTCTCTACGAAGCGATCAAACAAAATTTTAATTCATACCGAAAGATGATGTAAACCATGATGCAAATACTTGATACGATAATGATCGTACTGTTCGTCCTTTTTTTAGTTTATATATTTCGCGGATACCATCTTTCGCGTTTAGAGAGAGATGAAAAAGAGGATTAAAACAATCTCTCCGCCCATCTCTCCATTTTGACCTCTAGTCTGTCCATCCAACCGTTCGCTCTAATAATAACCTTTGCCATTGTCAACTCCTTGAGTGATATTAGGCAAATAGTAAAATAATTTAGGCAATCAATCAAAATATATTTCAAATTGACATATATTTGTTAAAACTATGGCATAATTCCTACAATACGCTATCGATATATCAAAAGGATTTCACGATGAAAACGTTCAGTGATATTGTAGAGACGATTAAAGATATTGTCTCTGCAGAATTTCCGGAAAAAAAAGTGTTCGATAAAGATGTAGCGGAATTGTTGGATATTTCACAAATGAATTTTGCGACCATGAAAAAGCGCAATAAAATTCCCTTTAATGAATTGCTTGATTTTTGTGCTAAGCGATCTATCGCCATTAACTGGCTTTTGTATAATCAATCGCCTGAGAGTTTGATCGAGCCGACAAACCGCTTTTATATGGTACGTTATTTCTCTTCGGTAAACGCCTCTGCAGGGGGAGGCGCCGATAATGAAGAATTAGATTACGAACCTCTGATGCTTGAAGATAATTTTGTTCTCTCTTTAGGCGGTGAAAAAGAATTGCGTCATATTGAAGCCATAAACGTGTCGGGAGATTCAATGGAGCCCTCTTTTAGCTATAACGATATTATTTTTATTAACCGCTCTAAAATTGATATAAGTAGAGGCGGTATTTTTACAATTCGTACCGAGCACGGGCTGTTTATCAAAAGGATACAAGTGCGGATTGATGGTAAACTTGATATTATTTCAGATAATAAAGACTATCCGACGTATGTAGCCCGAAAAGATGAAGTTGAAATAATCGGTAGAGTTGTCGGGCGGTTCGGCGGAGTAGAATAATATTGGATATACGGATGAAAACAACATTTTGGATCAGTGGAATATTATTGATGGTATTAGGGGGATGCAGTACCCATAATCCAAATCTATTGTCTTCGCCGAAATCACCTTTTCCCCCCTCTAAGACGGATACCAATCAAAGTGGCTTAGCTGATCCTTTTTGCTGTATGCTTCCTCAAGATATTGGTGTGAAATTGCCTGAATTAGGCCCCAAAGTGAACGATTTAGAGCGTTTTGAACAGTCTGTAATCCCATATGTAGAGCAAAACAGTGTGGATAGAGAAAAATTGCTTGAGATACAGACGGTTTTCGATACACGCTATTATGCTCCTTGGGGGTATAGTGCTCCGCCGGAAAAAAGGGAAGAGGCTGCATGGCCCCTTCGCGCTTTTAGAGGAGGGTATGGAAGTAATTTAAAGCCTGTCTCTCCGTCATGGTTTGAAGAGATAGCACATCAAAGCAATTTTGTAGAATACGGGACTCTGAATCAAAAAGCGATTACACTCAAATGGATGGATATTCGAGCCCTTCCGAGTGATAAACCGCTTTATAAAGATCCTTCGATAGCGGGGGAGGGATATCCGTTTGACCTTCTCCAAAATAGCAGTGTCAATTATAATGAAGCTGTTTTCGTTTCACACACTTCTAAAGACGGAGCATGGAGTTACATTTTTACGAATAATGTTTCAGGGTGGGTCAAATCAGACGGTATCAGTATCGTGGATAATCAGACCATATCAACTATCCAAAAATCAGATAAAGTTTATATTATAGAAGATAATTATCCCCTGCGTGATGGTCAAAACCGTTTTCTTGCGTATTCACGAATCGGCATGGTCTTGCCGTTGGATCGGGAAGAGGGTGAGAACTATTATGTTAAAACCTATGATCGGAATAATACTTTAAATATTATTTCGATACCGAAACGTACCGCTCACATAGGTGCCAGTAAAATTAATAAAAAAGATTTGATTTCGATAGGAAATCAGTTACTTAAAAATACGTATGGCTGGGGCGGAATGTATGGTGAACGTGATTGTTCGTCCATGATTCGGGATATGGTTACCCCTTTTGGTATTTGGCTTCCTCGCAACTCTGCCGCACAATCTCGCAAAGGGGAAGTTATTTCGTTTTCGGGAATGTCAAATGATGAGAAATTATCAACAATAAAAACTAAAGGTGTTCCGTTTGAGACGATTGTCTATCTCAAAGGACATGTTCTGCTGTATGTCGGAACCTATCAGGACAATGTCTTGGTCATGCACAATATTTGGGGAATTCGAACGATCGATAAAGAGGGGAATAAAGGGCGGCATATCATCGGACGAGCCGTTATCAGTACTCTTGAATTGGGTTCAGAGTTGGAAACCTACGACCCTGCAATGAAATTACTTAATCGTGCAGAGAGTATGAATATTTTTACCCATACTCCACTCTCTTTGACACGAACTGCCAAAAGCAACAACACTAAAAAGCAGCTTTAAAAACTTTAACCTCTCATATCCAGAAGAGAACCTAGCATCTCGTCTTGCGTACGGATGGCTTGTACGTTGGAAGCGGCTATCTTTTCAATACTGATTTGGTCTGTTATCTCTTTGGACAAATCGGTTTGTGATTTTTCACTTCCGTTTGAATCAGCTTGCGTCGTATTTGCTTTTGTTGATCCATTCTGTGTTTCACTGATAGTTGTGTCACGCGGAACGTAGCTATCCGTATTGACATTAGCTACATTACTGGCACTATTGTTCATAAACACTTGATTGGACATAATGGAAGAGACATTTGAGCTTATCATTTAAAGCTCCTTGTATATATCAGATTTGAAAAGTATAGTCCCCACTACCTTAAGAGATAGTGGCAAAATTAAATTAGTCCGATTAATGTAAATCGGCGTTGAGTTTGACTTCACGCGTTGAACGACGAATGAGCAATTGCCCTGTAGTTGAGTCTTGGCGGTAGTGGATACCGTTTAATCCGATCAAATCTTTTCCTTTAAAACTGCTCCCGCTGAGAATAGCGGAAGGGTTTGCTTCTTGGATTTTAGCAAGTTCATCTGTGCTAACCGCGAACTTGGTTCCTGCCAGTACGGCGATTCCCGCATCGACGATACAACCATCGCCCAGTGCGATTCCGGTAACGGAGTTGGCGCCTAAAAGGGTGTTTTTTCCAATCGTGACCGGAATTCCGTCCGTTCCGCTTAGAACTCCAAGAATTGAAGCTCCGCCGCCGACATCGGAGCCATCACCCACAACCGCCGAACTGGAGATACGCCCCTCAACCATACTGACACCCGTAGTTCCCGCATTGAAATTGACATAGCTTGCACCCGGCATGATCGTTGTACCGGCATGGAGCTGTGCACCGAAGCGGACTTTTGAATCATCCAGTACTCGCGTGTTATTGGCAGGAATGATGTGTTGGAGGTAGCGCGGGAATTTATCGACGAAATCGATTTTCGGATATTCATTGGCAAATTTGAGTTCGATCTCGTTTTCACGGAGCCATTCGAGTTCGATCGGCTGACCGTCTGACCATGCGACATTGTGCAATGCACCGAACGCACCGTTAAGGTTAAGTGAGCGAAGAGGTGCTTTAGAAGTTGAGAGGGCGTAGAGTTTGAGATACGTTCCCTCAACGCTCGTACATGCAACATCGTTAAACAAAAGTACAAGACGGAATTCACCTTCGCGCATTCCGCGCTCTTTTACTTGATTGTAAAGGGCAGAGATCACTTGGATATTTTTATGGGCATCTCCGAATGCTTCATCGGAATAGGGGGTAAATGCGTTTAAACACCCCTCTAAAAATTTGAGAGTAACCGGAATGATCACTTCATCGGCATTGAAATCAATCCCTTGTCCTTGCTCTTGAGCACTTTTGATAAAGATAGCGGCACTGCCGAAGTTTTCGTTCCAGTTAATATGCGGAAACGAGGCTTGGAGGATTTTTGAACCATCAAGCTGGCCGAAATCAACACGGCAAATACCGAATCCAAGAGGATTTTTGTATCCTGCGGTGTTTTGAATCTCTTGCACACATGCTTTAAAAGCGGCTTCGGTCTCTAAAATTTCCATATTGTCTCTCTTGGTGTAAAATTAATAGGGAATTTTACCACAATCGCCTATGGATGGGTTGAATCTTGCGTGTTATACTACGATAAATTATTATTGGAATGTTTATGGAACAATGGATCACTTTATTAAAAGAAAACGACTATCTTGGGACTAAAAAATATCTCAAAATCGGCGGTAATCCGAACGATGTAGAAGAGAACGGCGAATCGGTACTTTGTTTTGCTTTGCGCTATCACTGTGATCAAGAGATTATTGATCTACTCATTGAGCACGGAGCCGATTTAAATCATATTGATAATGAAGGTGTGAGTGTTTTTGATGTGGCTGTCACCTACAATAATCTGGATTTGATTGGGCGATTGATTGAGATCGGATTTGATGTTAATCACCCGACACGCCAAAGCGGATTTACTCCATTGATGGGAGCCGTTTGCTATGGGAGAGTAGATGTCATCAAAAAATTATTGGAACTTGGTGTAGATATTCATGCACGCGATGCGTATGGACTTAATGCGGTTGATTTTGCCCGAAAAATGCACAAAAAATCTATTTTAGCTCTATTGCAGGGAGAAAAGAATGGAACAGATTAAAACGTTTTTACTGCTCGGATTGCTGAGCGTACTGCTCGTATTTGTCGGAGGATATTTAGGGGGGCAGGGGGGCATGTTGCTCGCATTGCTCTTTGCCGGCGGAATGAATTTTTACGCCTACTATTTTTCCGATACGATGATTTTGAAACATTATAATGCGCAAGAAGTAGATCCGAGAGAAGCACCGGTGCTCTATCGGGTTGTTGAGCGTTTGGTAGAGCGTGCTGATATACCGATGCCGAAAGTTTATATTATTCATGATCATATTCCCAATGCATTTGCAACGGGGCGTAACCCTCAACATGCCGCAGTAGCAATTACGACGGGGCTCCTTGAATTGCTGAATGAAGATGAAATAGAAGGGGTGATGGCGCATGAGCTTTCGCATGTAGGGCATCGAGATATTCTTGTCGCGACAATTGCCGCGACGATTGCGGGAGCCGTGGCGTTCATCGCTAATATGCTTCAATTCGGGGCAATGTTCGGCAATCGCGGTAATCGTAACATTAATCCGATTTTGATGATTGTGATGGCGATTTTACTTCCCATTGCGGCAAGTATTATCCAAATGACGATCAGCCGTTCGCGCGAGTTCATGGCGGATGAGGGATCGGCTCGTTTGACCGGACATCCCGAGTGGCTTCAAGATGCCTTGATTAAACTTTCAAATTATAATTCAAGAGGAGAAGTGCAGGGCTCAACACCTGAGAATGCCCATATGTTTATTATCAGCCCGTTTGAGGGTAAGAATATATCCTTTTCCAATCTGTTTCGCACTCACCCTACGACGCAACAGCGACTAGAACGTTTGGAACATCTCAAAGGGGAACTTGATTCTGTTCAGGAACGCAATAAACTCTATGACCGCCATTACGTATGATCAGTATGGTTATTCAGACTCAATTTTAAGGGTAAAATGGGGTTTATGCGGCATCTTTTTTTTCGGAGTTTTTAAAAAAGTATGACGATAAATGACATATATAATTACACTGACGGCCAGTCCGATGATTAGTAAATTTATTTTACCCATCCGCTCTCCTCTCTCCTCGATGTAACAAAATCGGCAATTCAAAAAAAATGTTTATTTTTAATTATATTTGATGATTTTATAATCAATCGATCGTGAGTGCAATGTTTCAATAAAGAGTTGAAAGCTTTTATCACACAGTTCTCTGTCTTCCGAGGCCACGGATATTTCGACGATGGGTTTTCCCCCGTTTATCATCGGAAGGGATGAAAAATCGACAGAGGAATCTAACTGATGCATACACTCAATCAATGTATTTTCCGATGTTTGCGCAATGAGAGTCTGACGATAAACAGTTTTGGCCAGAGGATAAAAAGACTCCAGTGCTTCTTCCACCATGGGGTGTGACATCTCGGGAAAACCCGGCATAAAAAAATAGCGATCTTCGAGAAGAAAGCCCGACATATTATTGACGACGTTATGAAGCAGTTTGGAATGTTTCGGCAACTCCGCCATAAGAATACGATACGGATAGGCGGCATCACTAAAGCGTTCGATGATATCGGAATGAAATTTTTCATGCGAAACAAGCAAACCGTCACTGAAAACATCAGCGGCGATTTGTCGTGTCAGATCATCGGGGGTCGAACCGATTCCGCCAAAACTGAACATCACCCCATCCGGATCATTTTTGATCATTTCGAAGGTATTGCGGATCAAAACAGGGTCGTCTTTAATGATGAATGAGGAAAAGAGGGTGTGTCCGCGTCGGAGCAGAGCATCTCGCAGATATACGAAGTGTTTGTCTTCCCGACGGCCGTTGAGAATTTCGGAACCGATGATGACGGCGTAAAAATGAGGTGTTTTCATAAGAGAGATTATAGCATGCTAATGGAGGGAATCCCCGATAACGGGGAAAGAGATTATTTTAATTGTGACAAAATTTCTTTTTCTACAATATCGATTTTTTGCGTTCCGTCAATGGTGATATATTTGACCGATGTATCTGAAGCGGCGACCCCTTTGTAATAGTCGGCAAGGGGGCTGGTTTGTTCGTGATAGACGCGAAGACGATCAAGTACGACTTCGGCTTTGTCATCCGCACGCTGTACTAATTCTTCTCCGGTTTCATCATCTTTTCCTTCCACTTTCGGCGGATTATAGACGACATGATACGTTCGGCCCGATGCAAGGTGTGCACGGCGTCCTGACATACGCTCAACGATTACGCTATCGGCTACATCGATTTCGATGATGGCATCAATGGCAACACCCGCTTCTTTGAGGGCATCGGCTTGAGGAACGGT
>NZ_JAHFAQ010000173.1 GCF_023250475.1 Sulfuricurvum sp.
CCAACGGAATAAAGGCGACATCGCACGTAACGATCTCATACGATATTTCACTCATAAATTCCCGAATATCGGTTTTTTCATGGACACTGACCCGCAAGTCGCTGCGCAAACTCAGATGGAGTTGTTCGCTCCCGACATCCACACACGCCACGCTTGAAACACCGTTCTCCAAAAGAACTTGAGTAAATCCCCCCGTAGAAGAACCGATATCCAGCGCTCTAAGCCCTTTGAGTTCCCATTCGGTGTAAGGGAGAAAACCTTTGAGTTTGATGGCCGCACGGCTGACGTAGAGTTCCGTATCGGCAATCTCGACAGCCATCCCATCCGTAACGTCATACGAAACTTTGTCGACAATTTTTCCATCAACACTGATCGCATGATCTTTAATCAGCTGCTGTGCTTTATTGCGACTCTCAACGAGTCCCTTTTCTACTAAATAACTATCAAGTCTCATTGTGTTCCATTATTTTTTAATACGTTATCGTGACATAACTTTGTTTAGGATACCATTGCGGATCAGTTTTCAGGGTAAGGATTAGGTATGCAATCAATTCATGTGGTAGTCATCGGCGGAGGATACGGCGGTATTCGTGCGATTGAGCATCTAGCACACAACAGCCATATTTCTATTACCCTGATCGATAAAAACCCTTATCATTATATGCAGGCTGAAGTATACGACTTTATTGCGAATAAAGTCGATATGTCACAGGTAATGATCGATCTCCCCTCGCTAACAAAAAGTTTCGGTTTAGTCGAATTTATCTGTGACGAAGTGAACGGAATTGATACCCTCTCTTCTACTGTTTCAACCGCCACACAAAACATCTCATACGATTACCTCATCATCGCGACCGGAAGCCGAACCTATTTTCCCGATTTCATCAAAGGGCTTCGCGAACATACCCACGGGGTCAAAAGTATCCCTGCCGCTTTGAATTTTAAACAGCAGTTTGAACGCTCGCTTCTCAACCGTATTGAAGCGCAAACACGCGGCTGTGATGTCGAACCCTTTAATATCGTTATCGGCGGAGCAGGTCTTTCGGGGGTAGAGATCGCCGCAGAGATGGCGGCGTATTCGAACCATTTTTACCAAAACGGCAATTTCGGATGTCGCGGAGTCGATGTCTATCTTATCGACGCGTATGAGAGTATCCTCTACGGAATGGACCCGTTTTTAATCGAAAGTGCCCATAAACGGTTAATAAAACTGGGGGTCCATGTCTGGCACAACAACCGTATCAGCGAAGTACGTGCCAACCAAATTCTCCTCGATAACGGCAAAATACTTGATTTCGAGTTTATGATTTTTACGGGGGGGATCGCCGCATCGACCCTCACCCAATTTCTCGGATTTGAAATAAACAGCAAAGGGCATTTGATTGTCGATGAGAATCTCAATATCCCAACTCATGACAATATCTATGCCATCGGCGATATTACTCAGGCATTGACCCATGATGGAAAATTCATCCCTCCGACCGCACAATTAGCTGAGCGCGGCGGCGAGCATGTTGCCGCCAATATCTTACGTTCTCTCAAAGGGAAATCGAAACGTCCGTTTCAGTTTAAAAATCAAGGGGTAATGATCGCCCTCGGCGGGGAATACGGAGCGGGGCTATTACCAGGAGGGATAAAAGTAAAAGGGTTTATAGCCTATTTAATCAAAAAGGCTATATTTTGGTTCTATAGCGCTTCCCTGCGACGACGGAGTGCTATCGGGAAGCGTCGTTAGAGCCCGAAACTCGCTCTCGGTGAGCAAACTCACCCCCAGTTCCACCGCTTTATCATACTTGCTCCCTGCATCTTCGCCGTACACCACATAATCAGTCTTTTTCGAGACCGATGAGGCGACTTTAGCCCCCAACGTTTCGAGAATCGCTTTGATTTGATCGCGCGGTACGCTCATAGAGCCTGTAATGACGACACTTTTTCCTTTAAACGGGTTCTCTGCCGCCTCAATTTTTACCGGAGCAACAGGGCTTAAAAGGGTACGGAGTTTTTCAATTTTTTCCTGATTCACACGTACAAATTCGAGAATCGACTCCACCATCTCTCCTCCGAATCCCTCCAACGCCAAAATCTCATCACGCGTTGCCGTATCGAATCCGGTACCGAAGGAGGCGCACAATGTCTTGGAAGCCACTTCGCCGATATGCTCGATCCCCAGTGCATTGATAAAACGCCAGCAATCGCACCCTTTGACCGCCGCAATCGCATCGATCAGATTACGGCTTTTTTTCTCTTTGAATCCTTCCAGTGATAAGAGCTGTTCCATCGTGAGGCTGAAGAGATCAGAGAGTTCGCGTATCATCCCCGCGCTATGGAGTGCTTCGACGATCTTGTCCCCCAAGCCGTCGATGTTGAGGCATTGTTTGGAGGCAAAATAGATGATGGAATTCACGACTCGCGCTTCGCACGAGAGGTTTTGGCATTTAATCAACGCCCCCTCATCGAGAAGTTCCGAATGGCAGACGGGACAATGCTTCGGTCGGTGGATGATCTGCTCGCTCCCCGTCCGATCCGCCGTAATGACTTTAACGATTTTCGGGATAACGTCACCGCTTCGAAGTATTATCACCTTATCCCCGAGTCGGATATCTTTGCGCTCGATCTCATCGAAATTATGGAGTGTCGATCGCTCTACCGTCACCCCCTCGATGTCCACCGGCTCGACGATAGCAACAGGGGTGACAACACCGCTGCGTCCCACCTGCAATATGACCTCTTTGAGTGTTGTGAGTTTCTCAATAGCGGGGAATTTGTACGCCGCCGCCCATCGGGGATTTTTCACCGTATAGCCCAACTCATCCTGCACGGCTATCGCATCCACTTTGATCACCATCCCATCGAGAAGCATCGCGAAATTATCCCGCTCAACACGCATCTCATGGTAAAAGGTCTCAATCTGATCGGCGCTCTCGCACAAGTGGGTCATGTGGGGATTTCGGAACCCCAGTGAATACACCCACTCCATCCGCTCACTCAGATTTTTGATCTCCAACGTGTTGGCTCCGATCCCGTAGGGCATAAAGACCAAACGGCGTGACGCGGTGATACGGGTATCAAGCTGACGGAGACTCCCCGCCGCCGCGTTGCGCGGGTTGGCAAACAGCGATTCACCGTTACGGGAGCGCTCCAGATTGATCTTCTCAAAATCCTCTTTGAAAATCACCACTTCGCCCCGAATCTCAATCCGCCCCGTATACTCGATACGAAGAGGGATCGACTGGATCGTTTTGGCGTTTTGGGTCACATCCTCCCCCTCGACACCGTCTCCTCTTGTAATCGCCTGCACCAATGCACCATTATCGTAGATCAGATTGAGACTCGCCCCGTCAAATTTGGGTTCGCAATAGAAACGGACATCCCCGTACCCTTTCGTGATACGGTTGACCCACATTTCCAACTCCTCGCGGTTAAAAAGGTCTTCGAGACTCCACATACGGCT
>NZ_JAHFAQ010000077.1 GCF_023250475.1 Sulfuricurvum sp.
ATCTCATTTCCCGTCGAGGCCCACGATCCCCCTTTGATGAGATTGTGTATTCCGTCAAACGTCGGATCGGAAAAATCACTATACCACGGATGACTAAAAAACCCATCAAATCCATCCATCTGCGTTTGTGTCCACTGCCACACATTACCGATGACGTCGTTGAGTTTCCCATGTGCAAACATATCGACAGGAACGGATGACGCGAAGTGGGCGAGATTGATATTAGCGCGAGAATCATCAAATATCTCGTCTGCTGCGCTTTCTTGGACCATAACAGCCCATTCAGCTTCACTCGGAAGGCGATAGATTTCCCCCTCCTGAGCACTTTTCCAGCGGCAAAAAGCTTCAGCTTCAAGAGCATTCACTTCGACCGGCCAGTTATACGGCATACTGATTTCAGCGGTAAGCGAGCGATATTTATAGCTACCGTCTTTTTGAGGGATCCAAAACGGAGGACACACCGCATTTCGAATCTGAAGGTATGTTAACCCTTCTTCATCCCACCAACGCGGTGTGCTATACCCCGAAGCCATCACAAAATCCATAAACTCGCCGTTGCTCACCAGATATTTGGAAGTTTGAAACGGTTGAACGTGGACAACATGTACCCCATATTCATTATCCCAGCCGTATAATCCGTTGTCCTGCGTCCCTTTTCCCAAACGTATCTCACAAGCATCGAAGCTGACTAAAGTATTTTCAGGAGCATCTCCTTGAATCGGGCAAATCGGAAAATCCACATGTGAGCGTATATCGTCTATAGGCATTTGACGATGGAGAACACTCGAAGTTTCAATATGAATCCGTTCGTGCTCAATCCCCATCCAAATCGCCCAAAAAGGATTCTCTTGGGTGATAGGCAACGTCATCGGCAATGCGGTGATGAACTCATCTACCAACCTCCTTACACGTCGGCGGTACTCTCGTACCTCATCAATACTCGGCCATTTGAGCGTATCACTGGCCGCATCCCATGTCATCTCATCGACACCGACAGCGAACAGCTTTTCAAAATGGGGATTGATCCTCTCTTGCAGTGCGCCGGAAGCGACCAGCTTGTTGATGTAAAAAATAGCGGTATGCCCGAAATAAAAGATCATCGGATGGCGGGTAGGCTCAGACTGACGGTAAAATACCTCGTCCGATTTCAGTAGTTCAAAAAGGGACTCAAATAAATCATAACTTTGATGAAAGTAGGCTCTAAGTTCTTCACGTTTAGCAGAGATATCCTCCCCGTCCAACCGTACCGATTTCATCTGTCTGTGTAACACAATTCTATCCTTATTCCATTTTTAGAGTATTTTATCCTATATTTTTCTCAATATTCCTATTCAGAACAAAAGGGAATTAAGCAGGTGAGAAAGATAAAAAAGAGGAAAGTATCAAAAGAGCATAAGGCGATCAGACAGGGAGAACAAACGAACTATTTTTAACGCAAGGGCAATTTAAAATCTGCTCTTGCGTTACAGGTATTGTCTCTATTGCAGCCGATCCATAGAGTGGAGAAGTTGTTCCATTTTGTCATCAACACTTCCGACATAGGTGGTTAAATCCATCATCTCGTCCATATTTTTATTCAAAGACTCACTGTTATCATTGATCGCCTGAATAAGGATATTGATCGTAGCAGCCGTTTCGGCCAAACTCTTTTGGGTACGTTCCGCCAATTTACGCACTTCATCGGCAACAACCGCAAAGCCACGTCCGTGTTCGCCTGCACGTGCCGCTTCGATAGCCGCGTTCAAGGCCAGAAGATTGGTTTGATCGGCGATATCACCGATGGTAGTCAAAATTTGTTTGGTCTCCTGCGCATTTCCGGCTAACGTTTGGAGATTATCGGAAAGTTCATGCTCTTTGTTGGCGACTTGCTGAATCCGTTCTACGGTCGTATTGATCATTCCGTTCAATTCAACAAACTCTTTTGCACGAAGGCTTTCAAGGGTGTCTTTAAGCTGCTGCGTATTGTTGTTTAGCACCTCTTTGGCTTCAACATTTTGTTTTTCCATTGATTGGAGTGCGGTTGCCAAATCATTTATTTTTTCCAATACCTGCGCCATTTTCCCTTCAACATCTACTTTGGCACGGGTTGAAAATTTTCCTTCACTCAATGCTTCCAAAACGTTGATAGCCTGATCGAGGTTTTTTTCAGTAGCATCGAGCATTGCATTCATTGTTTTACGAAGCAGATGCACATGGGGTGTTTTAGAATCACTGGCTACTCGACACATAAAATGACCACGGCGTACTTTATCGGCAAGCAAAACCATTTCACCCGCTACTTTGGTGTCCTGTTCTAAAATTTTTTCATGCGTTTGCGCCAAATGGTTCAATTTTTCTTCCATACTTCCGGGTTCTGCAAAATGTACTTCCATTTGATTGCGTTTAAACTGCATCAATTCTTCCAGTTCACTCAACTGCTGCATCATTACCTCAGAACCTGAAGATGAAGCGACACTAAGCCCTATAGCAACTCCCATAAGAATCACAATGACGACGGCAGAAACCCATGCGGAGTTAACCGATACGGCCAATACCGCACCTATGATCCCCAAGATTGATAAAATAATTATTTTTGTACTGTTATTCATCTCTTTAATATCCCTTGATTAACGCATTGTTTTATAAAGCGCTTCGGCTTTTTTGATCTCTGTTGCAGAGGCTTTACGTCGGCACGACATGTAGCCTCCTTCGCCTTCACCGCAAGCGATGTTCGGATAAACGGTTGCAAATACCCAGTAAAACCCGCCGTTTTTGGTTTTATTTTTGACATATCCCTTCCAAACTTTTCCGCTTTTCACGGTATCCCACAAATCTTTAAATGCCGCATGCGGCATATCGGGATGACGGACGATATTGTGCGGCTGTCCCATCAGCTCTTCCAGTGTATAGCCGGCAATCTTGCAAAAATCCTCATTGGCAAAAAGAATTTTCCCTTTTGCATCCGTTTGCGATACCAAAAAGTCGGTATCGTTGAGCGTATATTCCATCTTTTCTCCATTCTCCGTACAAATCTATCATTCAACTGTAATTTAAACGCTATAGAATATCGCTATCTACCGTTCTTTACTTGATAAAAATATGATAGCTTTGCAAAGTTACTTTTGGGTTATTTTTTAGATTTTCGAAGATTACGCTCAATCCATACAGATCTTATACCCAAGATTTTTTACGGTCACAATGGCATCCTCTCCGATTTTTTCACGGAGTTTTTTGATAAGTGTTTTAACACTGCTCTCTGAGATCATTTCCCCATTCCATAATGCATACTCGATTTGGATTTTGCTCAAAATAGAATGTCTATTTTTTAACAATAGAAAGAGCAATTCAAACTCTTTTTTAGTCAAAAAAACCATTTCTCCCTCTTTATAGACCGTTTTATCGTCTAAATCAATATGAATACCGTTGTTAAGTTGGTACAGATATTTATCGATGATTTTAGTCTTTTCTTTGAACATTTTTAGACAAAGTTCAAGAACCTTGCTGATTTGGATCGGTTTGATTAAGTATTCACTAATCTTTAACGGAATCACTCTAAGAAGTGTTTCGGAGTCTGAATGTGCCGACATAAAAATGGCCGGCGTATTAAAATCCAACTCTCGTATTTGTTGAATAAAATCGACACCGTCTTGATAGGGCATACGCATATCGGTGAGGATAATATCGATTTTATGAGATAGTATACAATCCGATGCTTCGTACCCGTTCGTAGCCGTTATGACATTATTAAAATAGCGTTTGAAAATATTGGTAAGAGACGCTAATGCAATCAAATCATCTTCTACAATTAGTATTGAATATTTTTTTAATTCTTCGTACAACGATTTATCTGCTTCCAAAATATTTTTTCCTTTTTACTTAATGCACCGTACGCGGAATGGTAAGGGTAAACGTCGTTGCGCCGACAGCCGTATCCGTATCCGTATCGAAAATCAATTTTGCATTTAGATGATGCTCACAGAGGATTCTACAAATGTAAAGTCCCAATCCGGTTCCCTTCTTTTTAGTCGTATAATAGGGTTCAAAAATACGATCGGCAACTTCTTTGCTAATCCCTCCCGCTTGATCGGAAACCTCAATCTGAATCGTCGACTCTAACGCAATAAGGGTAAGGGTAATTGTACTTCGGAGCGGTTTATCCGCTGAAGATAGAAGTTCAATCGCCTCTTTTGCATTCGAGATAAGATTAAGAAGCAGCTGTTTAACCTCAGAAGGGTACGTTATGAGGCTGAAAATATTGTTATCGTGAAGCATATCGGTTTCGATGCTCTCCATAAAGTGCTTGTATTCTACCTTTAATGTCACATTCCCCGCTTCCAGCTGTACTCGATAAATCTGTTCTATTTCAGCAATAAGTTCGATCGCATTGCACAAAACAGCCGTCTGTTCCTGAATAAAAAAGTTTCGAAATTCGTCAATCGTTTTGGACATATACAGAAGCTGTCCCATAACCTCGTTTTGAGATTTCTTAAAATAACGTTTATCCAAATCATCGTTTTCAAATGCCCAGACAAGGTCTTGAATAATAAGGCCGATGGAGTTGAGAGGCTGGCGCCACTGGTGGGCGATGGCTCCGAGCATCTCCCCCATAGCCGCAAGCTTGGATTGATGAATCAACATCATCTCATTGGAACGTTCTCGTCTTTCCAATTCTTGGATATGGGTCAGATCCCGAATCGTTCCGATAAAAAAGTTTTTATCGGAAATTTCCATTTGGGTAACGATCAATGATATCGGAATAGATGTTCCATCACGCTTGAGCGCATCAAAATTTCGCTCCGTGCCAAGGATATCTTCTCCTCTGGAAACGTAATCGCGTATGTATCCGTTATGAAGAGAGTGATACGGTTCAGGAATAAGAATATTGACATTTTTTCCGATCAACTCCTCTTGCGTATATCCGAATAAACGAAGAGCCTGATAATTAATACGCTGTATAACGCCCAAGCTATCGGTCACAATCACGGCATCGAACACACTATTAAAGAGCGTTGCCAAATATGTTTTACCTTCTTTTATTTTTACCTTTTCTTCCCCTATCCGACGGATATAAAGACGTATCATCATCATAAACGGTGCAACTATCAAAGCTAAAGAGGTCAACACAATCAGCGCAAATTGTAGATTTTTTTGAAAGAATATTTTCTGAAGCGATACATGCGGACGATAGAGGGCCAAAAGCTTCTGCCCGAATAGATCAAGAGGAAAAGCTACCGTATCATTATTGATCCAGCGATATTCTTTATCCCTGAAATAATTGAGTTCCGAAGAAGATAGTCCGAAATACTCCGCTGCTTTTTTCGGAGGGTTCTGATAGCGGGACCATTCCCATTGTTTATTCGGATGTATCAGAAAATATCCCTCATTATCAATGAGAATAAACTCATTGCTGGTATACTGCAACAAGCTTTCTATCCATTGTTGCATATAAAAATTTATCACGATAATTCCTATTTTCACCCCATTTTTATAAACCGGCATTCCGACCCTCAACGTGGGGTTAAAAGGGATATCCAACTGACCGTGTTCGATATTGAGATCGAATTCCGAAAATCCGATAGACCCTGCGGGAAGTTTCATAAACTCTTGAAAATAGTAACGATTTGCTTTATTCTGAAGTTTTTCAACCAAACAGCGTTTGAGAGATCCGTCTCGAAGACGATCTACCCGTACCTGTTCATTCCCCATCACATCAAGCAGACGCACCTGCATAATTTTAGTATTTGCTTTGAGTACATCGTAAAAAAGAGCCTCGACATCGGTTCGGTTATTCGGTTGATACCCTCCTACCCTCGGATGCTCTACCAGCATCTTGACAAGCGATTTTTCATTCTTTTCAAAATCACTAATGTGAAACAGTGTAATAGAGTGCTGTTGTTTTATTTGCGTCAAAATTTGAGTTCGAATATCTTGATAAACGACCCATATTCCGCTCATCAGAACCATAACAGCAAGAAAGGCACCGATCCAAATATTTCGCAATGAACCGATCATACTGGTATGGAACCAAAAGTGGAAAGTATTTTTTGTTTTAGACAAATTTGATTATATGGCTGTGCTGTTGATAGCATTTTTAAGACTTTTTAACGATTTAGAGTTACTATTACAATACACTAATTTTATAAAAAAAATCTCATCTTTCTCGATATTTTAATCTTTTCAGCGATTTACTAACACACGAAAACATTTACTTGATTTAATCATTAAAAATCAAAGCGACAAACTCTTTTTCATGTAAGAATTAATACATAAGATTCAATTAAAATTATTTTAAATTCACTTTTTAGTAAGCATAACTATGTCAGTATATTAAATTATTACTATAAGGAGTTTACTTGAACGTAACAAAATTATTATTACTAGGTGTACTCAGTGCTTCGGCTATTTTATTTACGGCTTGTGCGCCGGCAAATATTCAAGCCCAAATCAGAAATTCGGATGTGAATTCAAATATGATGACACGGTGTGAAGAAGTAGATATGAGAAGCACTTCTGATATGACAAAACTTTTCCAAAAATACGATGGGTGGAGAATGATTTATATCTCAGAATACACAACCGGTAATAAAATCGGAACAAGCGGCAGCGTCTGTTTTGAAAAGCCGAAGAACTAATTAATTTTCCAATTAATACTTCCGTTTAGCAAGGGGAAAAGACACCATTTTCCTCATCTGAACAGAAGTTTTATACGTCTTACAGTTTTTCTAATTGCGAATCAAAAAATTGTTCAAGCACTTTTTTCTCTTCACCCGTTAGAACCGCATTTTTATGCATTAGCAGATACTCACTTTTGGGCATTAATTCATTATTAACCAGTTGTTTTGCACGCTTCAATCGTTCTAGCTTCACTTTAGGATCGATATTTGCCCAATTTGAAAAATCAAGCGCTTTTCGCCCTCCATCAATATTACCGGACATCACCCATGACATTGGAGCGACATTATGATACCAAGGGTATTTCGTTTCATTTGAGTGGCAGTCGTAACATGAAGTTTTAAGAACGCTCATAACCTTTGGATCGGTATTCAGCGCAATAGTTTCATCCACTTTAGCATTATTAAAATCAGGTCTAATAAACTGTATTGCGATTGCGATACCAAAACCCCACAGTAGTATCTTATTCATTCTCTTTATCCTTCAAAGTATAGTCGTTTACTGTTTAGCGAGGGAATGATACCGAATCAATATAAACGGAGGGTTTTAAAGAACTCCGTAGTGTGTTTTTCGAAGATCTTAATTCCATCCAAACCGCTCTGAGGGTATACTCACTGTATGAAAACCCTCACACCAACTCTGTTATCTTCTTTTGAAGGCCTTATCGCCGCCTTTACAACACGCCACGGCGGAGTCTCAAAAGCTCCTTATACAAATGCCAATTTGGCATTTCATGTCGGCGACAATCCAAGGGACGTTATTAAAAACCACGATTCGTTAGCTAAACAACTTGGATATGCGCGGAGCCGACTAGTCCACATGCGCCAAATCCACTCCGATCGGATCGTCATTGTCGATAATACTCTTGATTTCGATACTCCACCCGAGTGCGACGCACTGATTACAAACCGTCTCAATACGCCGCTTATGGTGATGAGTGCCGATTGTACCCCCGTTCTCCTCTATGATCCGATCCGTCATGCTTGTGCAGCCGTTCATGCGGGACGTGCAGGTGCGCTTAATGCCATCCTCCCAAAAACAATGGAAGCGATGGGAAAAGAATTCGGCTGTAACGCACGCGATCTTCGTATTATCATGGGACCATCCATCGGCGGATGCTGTTATGAGGTCAATGAAGCCATTGCGAAAGAGACCGAAGAAAAAGGGTATTCCTCCGCCTTGCAAAGAATTAATGAAAAGGTATTTTTAGATGTCAACACGATTTTGTTGCAGCAATTAGAACGCTTCTCTATTGACTCGGCACATATTGAGGTAATCGGGGATTGTACATCATGCAAGAATAAAGAGTATTTCTCCTATCGAGCCGATCAACAGCAGACGGGAAGAATCGCAGGGGTGATTATTCTCCGATAACGCGAGCGGCCAGTTGCTCAGGAAGAAGGCCGAGCGACTCTTCTACAAGTTTAGTGTTGCCATGCTTGATAAATTCATCTTTGTATTCGAAACTGATCACCTGCACATCGGTGATTTTCTCCTCACTGAGCCATTCGAGCAGTGCGCTTCCTACTCCTCCCATACGTGAGGAGTCGCTGAATACATACCATTGTTTATGCTGAACAGCCATTTGACGCAGCATTTGCGTGTCTAAAGGCTTAACAAATCGCAGATCAAGCAATGAGGGCTGCTCATCCATAAATGCCATCGTTTGTGCCGCCCGCCCGACGCCGTTTCCGTATCCGATAAACAAGCGGTTAGAGGTATTTGTAATGAGCAATTGCGATTTCCCCTCTACAAACGGAGCAGATTCCATAAGATCCACTTCTGCGAATGCACCTCTTGGATATCGAATGGCACACGGATGCTCATACCTGCTTGCAAAATCGACAATCTGATGAAACGACAACTCATCGCGCGGAGCACAAAGGGTCATATTGGGGATTAGCCGTAAAAAGCTGATATCGTATGCCCCTTGATGGGTTTCCCCGTCCTCGCCGACGATTCCGGCACGATCCATTGCAAAGACAACCGGCAAATCCATCAAACAGACATCATGGATTACCTGATCAAATCACCGTTGTAAAAAAGTTGAGTAGATGGTACAAAACGGTTTAAAACCCTCTTTGGCTAAAGCCCCCATCGACGTCACCGCATGCTGTTCGGCAATCGCTACATCCCAAAATCTTTCGGGAAATTTTTCCATCAGAGCACTTAATCCCGTTCCGCTTGGCATTGCGGCAGTAACCCCTACAATCTTCTCATTCTTAAGCGCCTGATCCATCAGGGCATCGGCATAGATCTGTGTAGCACTTTTAACCGAACTTTTGGCGTTTGCCGCTCCGCTTTTGAGATCAAACGGAGAAACACCATGCCATTTTTCATGTTTCCCCTCGGCGATCTCGTACCCTTTCCCTTTGATTGTCTGGATATGCACCAAAACCGGCTTGCCCATCCCTTTAGCAATCTCAAACGTCTCAATCAACGATTTTAGATCATGTCCGTCGATCGGCCCGATGTATTCGATCCCCATCTCTTCAAACATAATCCCCGGAGTAATGAGTTTAAACGACTCTTCAAACCGCTTCGCGAGATAATGGGCCCCTTCACCGAAGTTATCGACAAACTGCTCCGTTTTTCGTTTAAACCGCTGATAAAAAGGGCTTGCCATCGCGGAGCTGAGCATTCGGCTGATCGCTCCGATCGGTTTGGCGATAGACATCTCATTGTCGTTGAGGATGATCACCATCGGATATTTACGGTCTCCCAGTTCATTCATCGCCTCATACGCCATTCCGGCTGACATAGCGCCATCACCGATCAGCACAACAGGGATACGGCTCTCTTGCTCATTTTTAAGGGCAATGGCTTTGGCTGCTCCGACGCCCAAAGAAATAGAGGTCGAACTGTGCCCCGCCACAAAATAATCGCATGCCGATTCAGAAGGTTTCGTATAGCCGCTCAGTCCGTTGAACTGACGAAGCGTTGCAAACTCTTCCCAACGTTCACTCAGAAGCTTATGGGCATACGCTTGGTGCGATACGTCAAAGATAAAAGGATCATTCATCACATCGAAAACTTTGTGCATCGCGACAATAATCTCGGTCGCCCCTAAGGTAGAGCTTAAATGGCCGCCGTTGGTACTGACTACTTCCAAAATACGATCCCGTATTTTTTGAGAGAGTTCTTCTAGCTCCGGCAAGGTAAAATTTTTAATATCCATTGTAATGCACTGTCCTAAAAATAGTTATATGTTTCAATACTTAATAGTATAAAAGCGAATGTTTATAAATGCTTTATGATTCAAGCAACAAGGAACGTTTCAATCTCTCGTAGCGCTTTTTAATCTCCGAATCGATATTCCCGGCATCGCTGATAGCGACAACTCCTCCTGGGCTGATTGCACGGTCCGAGAGAACTTCTACGTGGGTCATTGAACCTACTTTTTCGGAGATAAATCCATGATCGATCGGATTGACGCGTAACATTATTTTAGAGGCATCTTTCAACTCTTCGATCAAGTCATTAGAGAGTTTAGCCGCGATTTTCGAGCTATGTTCCCCTGTTTCAATCCCGATCACCTCTTTGGCGATATCCAGGGCCGTGTGGGTAAGCTCTTTTTGGATCGACCCAAGAGCGGTTGTAAACTCTGCGGCAGCATTCTCCAGCGTTTTAACCGATTGGGCTAGTTGATCATGCGATTGAGCACTTTGCCCCTCCTTTTGAGCCTTTTCTTGCGCTATACCGGCTTCTAGCCCCTCTTGATAGGCTATTTTTTTAGCCTCTTCAAGTACAGAGGCATGCTCTTCCTGCATCGATTCAAGACGCATCTGCATTTTGATAACATTCGAACTCATCTCATCGGCTTTTTTCATCAGCGATTCAATCAGTTCATCTTTAGACGATTTGCTTTCTTCTTTGCGTCGCTCTGAAACCGGCTCATCTGCCGGTATATTATTCATCTCCTGCGCCGCTTCTCCCACACTCATCCCGGAGAGTGATGAAAGAATCTTAAATTGATATTTGCTAATGGTATGTGCCCCTGCAGAATTCTGCTGAATAACTACATCCATATCGTTTATTCCACCATCTCTTCAGATTCGCCGAGCTGCAAGATACCCTGTTCGGCCAATGCCTGAACGGCATCAACGATTTTACGCTGCGCCCCCTCAACCTCTTTCATCTTAACGGCACCCAAAAACTGGAGCTCCTCGACAAAAGCATCTTTCGCACGTTGGGACATAT
>NZ_JAHFAQ010000078.1 GCF_023250475.1 Sulfuricurvum sp.
AGATATTTTAAAGTGATAACCGAAGTGATGAAGCAAGTCTGATATCGGTAAAAGAATCACTTTGTAACCTTCTTGTGACAAGAGGGATTTATACTCACTCTCATGGAACCTCTGCACCCCCTTTATCATCACTACCTCGACGTTTTGGATGTCGCATTTCAGCCTATCGTAGATATCCATTCCGGAACACTTTTCGGAGTGGAAGCCTTGCTTCGGGGGACCGATACCCTCGGATTTGAGAGTATCGAATCTTTTTTTGACCGCCTTTATGAGGAGAATATCCTTTATTCGTTTGATTTGCTTCTTCGTGAAAAGGTGATTGATAAATTTTGTACGATTGAAGGGTATGAGAGTCTTAAACTTTTTTATAATCTTGATAACCGTGTTTTAGAGATGACCGACTTTTCGAAAGGGAACACCTTTCGCCTTCTGAAACGTCACAACCTGGACCCCAAAGCCATCGTCTTTGAACTCTCAGAGCATAATGAAATTCTCAATATTGATCATTTTACGAAATTGATGCACCATTATGGCGATGAGGGGTTTTGCATTGCGATTGATGATTTCGGTATCGGACAATCAGGATATAAACTTCTTTATCACTGTACCCCCAATATTATCAAAATTGATCGATTCTTTTTAACGGATATCGACAAGGATCCCAAAAAAAAGCTGCTGGCTCGTAATATGGTGCAGCTCTCAACTTTGCTGGGGTGCCGTGTCATTGCGGAGGGGGTGGAAACCGAACGGGAACTGTTGGTGTGCAGAGAGATCGGCTGTCACATGGTACAGGGATATTTTGTCCAGCGTCCGACGCTCGATTGCACCCTTGTTGTCAATAAGTATCTCATACTATCGGATAATTTTAAAGAAGAAAAGCGTTCGATAAGCAATCAAAAAATAGTCTTAAAACGTCTCGAACCGCTTAAAGCAATCATGGTCGGGGATTCGATGGAGGTATTGCTCGATCTTTTGAATGAAAAAGGGACTTATCTCGTGCCCGTTTTGGACACGGCAATGCATCCGGTGGGCATTATCCATGAACATCAGCTCAAATCCATCGCCTGTTCTCCGTATGGGCGCTCTTTGACTCAAAACCGCTCTTCCAATCTCTCCGCACTCGAAAACTATATCGAACCGATTCCCGTAGTTGATCTGACAATGCCTCTTGAGACGATGATCGAACTCTTTTCCCTTTCACAAAATGCACCGGGTGTTTTAATCGTTGAGTCCTCCCGTTACATCGGATATCTTAGCGCACGGGAGATGATCGAGGTGGTACATGAGCGTAATCTTATCCGAGCGCGCGATGAAAACCCGCTGACACGACTTCCCGGAAATTTTAGGATCAACGAATACATCGCCAACGTCATTGAGAGCGGTTCCGATACGGTATTGGCCTATTTTGATTTCGATCATTTCAAGCCCTACAACGATTATTACGGATTTCGCAGCGGAGATCGGGTCATTTTGCTTTTTGCCGAACTGATGCATAAAGTGCTGTGTAGCGATTATTTTAAAGGGCATATCGGAGGGGATGATTTTTTTGTGGGGGCAATTTTGGATGAGATACATACCTTTGAAACGATATGCGGTGAGATTGAAACTTTGATTGCAGCCTTCAGTGATGAGGTAAGGGCATTTTATGAGCCCTCAGATCGTGAACGCGGCTGTATCGTCGGGGAAGATCGGGACGGCAACGTGCGTGAGTTTAAACTTCTCGGAGTCAGTTCCGTCGTGATTCGGATGGGAAGCGGCTCGTCGATCACCTCGAGTGAGCATCTGCAGCGGATGTTCGCCATGGAGAAAAAAAATGCAAAAAAATCCCCCAATCATATGAGCATCATCGGTAATTGAGACGATAGCTTTGGTATAATGTCCCATTATTATTTCTGCGGAGCAAACAGTGGAACAAAAAGAACCCATGACAAAATACGGTTTTCAGCGATTAAGTGATGAGCTGAATACCCTAAAGAATATCGATTTGCCGGCAGTTAATGTCGAAATCGACCGTGCCAAAGAGTACGGAGATCTAAAAGAAAATTCCGAATACCATGCGGCGCGTGAAAAACAGGCGTTCATCGGAACCCGTATCGCAGAACTGGGAGAGGTGATTTCGCGTGCGCAGATTGTCGATCCGAGTGAACTTGAACATGCCCGTATAAGTTTCGGTTCGACGGTAGTGCTCTCTGACCTTGACACCGACAGCGAGGTGACCTATACGATTGTCGGCGGTTGCGAAAGCAATCCCGAACGGGGTCTAATCTCGTTTAACTCACCTTTGGCAAAACAGCTTTTAGGACGTGAAGAGGGGGATGAACTCAACGCAAAGCTCCCCGGCGGTGTTAAAAACTTTGAAGTACTTGAAGTGAAATATCAGGAGATCGTGTTTGAAAGTCATTAACGTCGGTATTATCGGAGTCAGCGGCTATACGGGGTTAGAACTCGTAAAAATGCTTATTTCCCATCCGATTTTCAATCTTGTCTACTGTGCCAATACGGAAGGTGAAACGACCGTTGCAGATCTTCATCCGTCACTGTTGGGTGTGTGTGATCTGAATGTTGAAAAGGTTGATATCGATCGCGCCTCGCAGATATGTGAACTTGTCTTTTTGGCACTTCCCCATAAAACGGCAATGCAAACGGCTAAAGGGTTATTGCAACGAGATATCAAAGTCGTCGATCTCTCTGCCGATTATCGGTTGAGTCAGGAAAATTACGAAGCGTTTTATTGTGAGCATGAGGATTTGGATAACCTTTCGCATGCCATTTATTCGATTCCTGAATTTCACGGCAATCTAGCTGCCGGAGCAAAACTTATTGCGAACCCCGGGTGCCACGTTACCGCTTCACTGATGGCATTGGCCCCGTTTTTGGATCATATCGATTTGTCGCAGCCGATTTTTATCGATTCCAAAACCGGTGTTTCGGGTGCGGGAAAATCTCCGAGCAGCACGGTTCACTATGTCAATGTCAATGACAACATCAACTGCTACAACATCATCAAACACCGCCATGCTACCGAGATCGAACAGCATGCATCGTCGCTATGTTCTCATGCCGTCAAAGTAACGTTTGTCCCCTCCCTTGTCCCTATGACGCGAGGGATGCTTTCGTGTGTGTACGCAACGCTAAAAACCGAGTGTGACCCGCTGGCGGAGATGGGAAAATTTTATCAGAATAAACCGTTCGTCCGCCTCCGCAATGCACCGCCGCATACCAAAATGACCTCCGGAACCAATTTCGCCGATGTTTACGCAACCCGTCACGATAATGCGCTGGTGGCTATGTGTGCGATTGACAATCTAATGCGCGGGGCGAGTTCACAGGCATTGGTCAATGCCAATATCATGATGGGACTGGATGAAGGGCTCGGTATCCCGCGCATTGCGTATGTCCCCTAAACCTCTCCAACCGGGGGCAATTCTCATTGCCGATGCCCATTGCGCACCGTGGCGTACTCCGTTTATCGACTTTCTTCGTGCCCTCGAGTCCGGTGAGGTTGTGACGCCGCAGCTCATTTTGATGGGAGATATCTTTGATATGCTTTACGGACCGATACCCCGAACATACGGTTACAACACCGAAGGGATCGATCTTTTAAACCGCCTCTGTAAAACAATAGAAATCATCTATCTCGAGGGGAATCACGATTTTTTACTTGAAGATTTATTTCCTGATATCACCATAATCCGTCGTGAAAATCAGCCGATTACCATGAGTTATGAGGGGAAAAATATTGCTTTCTCCCACGGCGACAGCGCTATGGGTTTTGGGTATGAGCTCTATACGGCATTGATACGCAGTACTTTAGTCTTGGGCGTATTGCGTGTTATCGATACGGCAGGGGGCGGGTTTATCGTAGCTTGGCTGGAAAAAGAGATGAAACGCAAATCCCATTGCCGCAGTATTGAGCATTTTGATGCACTGATAGAAAAGCGATTGCGCTCCTTGAAAAGCGAATCAATCGATATCCTTATCGAGGGACATTTTCATCAAAATAGAGTGATCCATTATCCTCAGTTTGATTACATCAATGTGGGCGCTTTTGCTTGCAATGAAAGATACTTTACTGTACAATCAATTCAAAATAAGACGTTATTGCACGAAGCAATGTTTCGTAAGGAGCCCCGATGAAGGGACAAGGAGAGATTTTAAAAGTCGGAAGCAACGAGATGGAGCTTGTCGATTTTCGTATATTTAAGCGCGAAGGCGATGAAGTATACGAGGGGATATACGGTATTAACGTTGCTAAAGTGCGCGAAATTATCCGATTTCCGAAATTAACCGAGTTGCCCGGAACACCGCCGTTTATCGAGGGGATCTTTGATCTTCGCGGTGTGGTTATTCCGGTGGTCAATTTGGCTAAATGGATGGGAGTTGACGCACCGGATGGGATAGAAAAAGAATCCCGGGTTATTATTACCGAATTCAATAACATTTTGATCGGATTCGTCGTGCACGAAGCCAAACGGATCCGTCGTATTAACTGGAAAGATATTGAGCCTGCCTCTTTTGTCTCGGGTGATGGCGGAATGGACAGTTCTAAGATAACGGGAGTCACCCGTATTGAAGACGATGCGGTTCTTTTAATTTTGGATTTGGAAAGCGTTGTTCAAGAACTCGGCCTTTATCAACCCGCCAGCGGTAAACTGGAAGACGGTAAATACAATTTCAGCGGCTATGTTTTGCTACTGGATGACAGCGGTACGGCACGCCGTATTATCAAAGAGGCGTTAGAACAAATGGGCTTTGATGTTATCGAAGCGACCGACGGAGAAAACGGTCTTAGAATCTTGGAAGAGTTGTACGCGAAGTATGGTGAAGGTATAGCTTCCAAACTCCGTCTTATCGCTTCGGATATTGAAATGCCGTTGATGGACGGATTTCATTTCGCGGCGAATGTGAAGGCAGACCCAAGATTCAAAATGATTCCGATTGTCTTTAATTCGTCTATCAGTGATTATTTCAGTGAGCTTCGCGGAAAAGAGGCAGGCGGAGAAGCATACTTGGTCAAATTTGATTCGAATTTATTTTACGATGAAGTAGCACGTGTTGTTCGTGCTCATATTCAATAGGGGATAGGCAATGGATGAATTTCAAGAAATATTACAAGATTTTTTGGTTGAGTCGTTTGAACTGATTGAGCAGCTTGACCAAGATCTCGTGGAGCTCGAGTCACGACCTGATGATTTGGATTTGCTAAACCGTATCTTCCGGGTAGCCCACACGATTAAAGGGGCAAGTTCTTTTTTAAATTTCGATGTGTTGACCCATTTGACTCACCATATGGAAAATTTATTGAATATGGCTCGTCATGGAGATTTGGTGATAGATGCCAACGTCATGGACGTTATCCTTGAATCGATTGACTTGATGAAAGCGCTCCTTGTCCGTATCCGAGACAGCGGTGAAGATAGCGGATTGGAAGTGAATCCGTGTGTTGCTCGTTTAGATGCGGTAGCAAACGGTACTGCATTGGGAGAAACGGTTCCTTCTGCCACACCTGCTGCTGCACCTGTTCCGGAACCGGTAGCCGCGGTAGAAGCGGAAGCTGATTATTCAGGGATGAGCGAAGAGGAAGTGGAAGCGGAGATCGAGCGTCTGATTGCGCTTCGACAAGCAGAAGACGCGGCAAAGCGTGCTGCTCATGGCGGACAAACTGTGACAGCAGTTCAGGACGAAGAACCTGATTATTCAGGGATGAGCGAAGAGGAAGTGGAAGCGGAAATTGAGCGTTTGATCGCTGTGCGTCAAGCGGAAGATGCTGCAAAACGTTCACAAAAAGGTCACGAACCGGAAGCACCGAAAGCTGAACCGGCGGCTCCCGCTCCGGTAGCGGCTACTCCTCCTGCCGCTCCTAAGAGTGAACCTGCTGCACCTGTTAGAGCGGCTCCTGCACCTAAAAAAGTCGAACCGAAAGATGATGGTGAAAATCGGGGCGGTTCTGCAGTGGAACAGACGATCCGTGTCGATGTTAAACGGCTCGACCACTTGATGAACCTTATCGGTGAACTCGTATTGGGTAAAAACCGTTTGATTAAAATCAATGATGACGTTGAAGAGCGTTACGAAGGGGAAGCGTTCCTCGAAGAACTCAATCAGGTTGTATCGATTGTCTCTTTGGTGACGACCGACTTGCAAATTGCGGTTATGAAAACCCGTATGTTACCGATCGGAAAAGTGTTTAACAAATTTCCTCGTATGATCCGTGACCTTTCTCGCGAACTCAATAAGAAAATTGAGTTGGAGATTACCGGGGAAGAGACGGAGCTTGACAAATCAATTGTCGAAGAGATCGGCGATCCGCTCGTTCACATTATCCGTAACTCCTGTGACCACGGTATCGAAACACCGGATATACGTCTTGCTTCCGGCAAAGAAGAGGGGGGAACGATTCAGCTTAAAGCCTATCATGAAGGGAACCATATCGTTATTCAGATTATTGATGACGGTAAAGGTCTTGATGCCGATATGCTTAAATCCAAATCCATTGAAAAAGGGATTATTACCGAAAAAGAGGCTGATCTAATGTCTGAGAAAGAGGCATTCGGACTGATTTTCAGACCGGGCTTCTCGACTGCCGCACAAGTGACAAGCGTTTCAGGACGCGGAGTCGGAATGGACGTTGTAAAAACGAACATCGAAAAACTCAACGGTATGATCGATATCGACTCCGAAGTGGGCAAGGGTACGTCGATGAAACTCAAAATCCCATTGACCTTGGCGATTATCCAAGCGTTGCTGGTCGGTGTTCAAGAAGAGTATTATGCGATTCCTCTTGCATCGGTTCTTGAGACGGTTCGTATCAGCAAAGATGAGATTTATACGGTAGAAAGCCGCTCCGTTATGCGTCTTCGCGATGAAGTTCTCTCTCTCGTTCATATCGGAGATATTTTCGAAGTTGAACGTGTATTCGATAACAGCGAACATGCTTACGTGGTTGTTCTTGGATTGGCTGAGAGTAAAATCGGTCTTATCGTCGATTCATTGGTCGGACAAGAAGAGATCGTTATTAAGTCTTTGGGCGAATATCTCAAAGGGATCGAAGGGATTGCCGGAGCAACAATCCGCGGCGATGGCGGCGTAACTTTTATCGTTGATGTTGCGGCATTGATGCAGATGGCAAAATCGGTTAAATCGACCGTAGGTCAAGAGAGTGCGGAAGCCAAAAATCGCGGAGGAGCTAAAAATTCTCCGACCGACTATTGTGTCATGATCGTAGACGACTCCAAAACCGACCGTACCATCATGCGCAAAGCGCTTGAACCGATGGGGATTACCCTGATTGAAGCCAATGACGGAGTCGAAGCCCTTAATATTCTAAAGCAGGGTGACCATAACTTCGACGGTATGCTAGTCGACATCGAAATGCCGCGTATGGATGGGTATACATTGGCGGCAGAGATCAAAAAATACAATAAATATAAAAATCTTGCGCTGATTGCCGTCACATCCCGTACCGGAAAAGCGGACCGTATGCGCGGGGTTGAATCAGGTATGGTTGAGTACATTACAAAACCGTATTCTCCGGAATATCTGATGAACGTTGTCAAACGCAATATTAAGTTTAATGAGGGGCTATAACAATGAGCGAAAAACTTCAACAAATTATTAATAAACAGAACAAAACCCTCTCCGGAGATGATGTTAAAATCGATGAAGTGATTCAATTGGTCGGATTCATCGTGGGTGATGAAGAGTTTTCGGTGCCCATTTTGAGCATCCAAGAGATTATTAAACCGATTTCTTGGACACGTGTTCCGCAAACGCCTGAGTATATTTTGGGCGTATTCAATCTTCGCGGTTCGGTTATTCCGTTGATCGATTTGCGTTCACGTTTCGGATTAGAGACGATGAAGCATACCGAAGAGACCCGTTTTATCGTGATGAAAAACGGTGATGATGTTGCCGGATTCGTCATTGACCGTCTCACTGAAGCGATACGGTTACCGAAAAAAGATGTCGGGCCTGCGCCGGATACGATTGCCGAAGAAGAGAGTATGATCGATGGTGTCGGCAAACAAGCCGACCGAATTATTACTATCCTCAAAGTAGGTAAACTTTTGGAGCGAAATTTCTAATTTGGCTCCATTTATGGCACAATATCGCCATGAATGAAATACACTTCTCACAGCGCCGCGCTCAACTACTCGACCTTATGGAAGAGGGGGTGGCGATTGTTGCTTCCGCATCTGCTAAAACCCGCTCCAATGATACCGAATACCCTTACCGTCAAAACAGTGATTTTTATTACCTCTGCGGGCTGAATGAAGACAATGCTGTTCTTATACTCAGCAAGAGTGGCGAATCAACCAAAACACTCCTCTTTGTCCAAGCGCATAATGCCGAACACGCACTGTGGAACGGTGAGCGTATAGGATTAGAGAGAGCACGTGAGCATTTTAGTGTCGATGAAGTACATGACAGTGCCGAATACAGCGGGATGATCAAAGAGCTTCTGCGTGAACATATCAATCTCTATATTGATTTGCACGATGAATCTTTGATTCTCACTGAGGCAAAAGGTGCCGCTCGGGCATTGCGTGAAACACGAGGGGTCAAACGTCATATCCGCGCTATTTGCGATATCACCCATCTTATCCGAACAATGCGATTGATTAAGTCGGATGAAGAGATCGCACACATTACGAAAGCGCTTAAAATTACGGCAGAGGCACATCATACCGCGATGCAAAAATGCCGTGCAGGGATGAGAGAATATCAGCTGCAAGCCCATATGAGTTATATCTTTTTAAATAACGGAGCCGCAGCTGAAGCCTACGGGGCAATTGTTGCAGGGGGAAACAACGCCAATACTCTTCACTATGTTGATAACCGCGATGAACTGTGTGAGGGCGATTTGGTATTGATTGATGCGGCATGCGAGTGGGAACTTTATGCCAGCGACATAACCCGTACCTTCCCGATCAATGGAAAATTCACCGATGCGCAGAAAGACGTATATGAAAAGGTACTGGATGTACAGTTGCGGGTCATTAATGCGATCAAACCGGGAGTAAAGAGGGATTGGCTCCAAGTTTACAGTGAAGAACTACTTTGCGACGTTTTGATAGAGCTGGGTATTTTGAGCGGGGAGCGAAGTTTCCTGATGGAAGCGAAAGCGCACAAAAAATATGCACCTCACGGGATAGGACACTGGATGGGGCTGGATGTTCATGACCCGTGTCCGTATGTGGATGAAGCAGGGGAGAGCTTAGCGTTTCGAGCGGGGATGGTGATGACGATTGAACCGGGACTGTACTTTCGCGCCGATGATGAGAGCGTGGAAGAAAAATATCGGGGGATCGGTATCCGTATCGAGGATAATATCCTCGTTACCGAAAGCGGGTATGAGAATCTCTCCTTTATGATTGCAAAAACGGTAGATGAGATTGAAACAATCTGCCAAAGTTAATTAGTATAACTGTAACTCCATCCGCTGAGGCCATCTTTCGCCTCTTTAAACCCTTGAGAATCTCCTAAAAAATCGATAATATGGAGCAATGTCCACGGGATGGTATTGGCTTCGGCATCATCAACGATATGGCGCGGCATCGGAGTCTCCTGAGTTGTCAGGGCAAAGGCAATCCGTTCACGATTACTTAAAATATGTGAGGTTGCGGTTATCCCCAGTTCACGGCAGAATTTTTCCAGAATAAGAGGCTTTACCTCTTCCGGTATCACATCGGACGTATTGAGGATAATACTAAAGTGGATCGGATGTTCATCCGTCATCATGGAGGGGGATGCCATCAGAACATATTCGACATTCTCAAGAAGTGTTTTGATCTCACCTGCTGAGAGGTAGCTGTTGACTTTGAGGGGTTGCATTTCCTGCATTAACATTTTCCTTCGAGTATTTTAGCGATGAGCGATGTCATTCCGATATGAAGATTATAGTTGGTATTCGGAAAATCAACCCATTCATCTTTTAGATTGACGCTGTAACCGCTGAGATAGAGACCTAAAACCTTCAAATCGATCGGCTGATAGGCACTGCTACGCTCAACTGCAAGGTGAGTCCGTACCAATCTCCCCTCCCGATTACTGTGTGAGAGGGTAAATGCAAGGGTTTTAAGGCTGAGGAGATCGCACCAACGGACAAAGAGTCCCGGGGTCAGCTCCTCATGAGGATTCCCCTCGGGGTCAAAGAGAAGATTTTGCTCTCTAAGCGGAAGAAGAACGCTAAGAATCGCTTCACATAACGGCAGACTTTTTTGCCGCCAGAAGGGAGCTTCATCGCTTCGATCCAGTGCAGCGGAGAGTGCTTCCAAGATGGTCGAGTTTTCAGAATGGCGAAGCAGGGTATCCATACTATTAAGAATCATGTGCCGCTCCTTTTTTATGGGGCTAACTTTAACCTTTTTTGTATAATACCCCTATTAATAGTAGGAGTTTTTAAAATGGATAAAGGATGGGCAACAAATGCCGTTTCAGTCGGTTTAGTCGGAGTATCTTATACTGTGGACGGAATGGGTGCAGAGATAATGCGGAGTGCCGGATTGTTTGCCCTCTCCGGAGCCGTGACCAATCAGCTTGCCATACACATGCTTTTTGAAAAAGTACCGTTTTTGTATGGATCGGGAATTATTCTTGATCGGTTTGAGTCGATACGTGAGGCGCTTAAACTACTTATTATGGAACAATTCTTTACCCCGGAAAAAATAGAAAAATTTGTTCAATCCCAAGAGCGGACGATTAATTTGGCTCCGATCATTGAAGAGACTGATTTTAGCCCCGCTTATAAAGCCCTTGTCAAAAGTGTGATGGAATCTCCGATGGGAGGAATGCTCGGAATGTTT
>NZ_JAHFAQ010000008.1:0-2740 GCF_023250475.1 Sulfuricurvum sp.
GGTAATCGCTTCGACATTCATCCGCGAAAAAATAGTGGCAGTGACATCTTCACCGAGCTGCAAAAGCAAAATAGAGACTTTTTCAGCCATTCCCATTTCATCAAAATAGAGCTGCTGATTTTGTGTTAGATTCAAAGGGTACTACCTACTTTTTTACACAAATTGGTGAAGGTGAGTGCTTGTTTTAGCACTCCATCTCGATTATTTTCCAAGGAAGCCCTTGAGTATTCATTTCTTCCATGAACGGATCAGGGTTAAGCTGTTCCATATTGAATACACCTTTACCGTTCCAGATGCCCTGAACCATCAGTTTTGCACCGATAACCGCAGGGACACCTGTTGTGTAAGATACACCTTGCGATTTAACTTCGGCATAGCACTCTTCATGATCTTTGACCTGGTAGATATAGATCTTCCGTTTTTTGCCGTCTTTAAGACCTTCTGCAACGATACCGATGTTGGTTTTTCCTTTGGTGCGTGGACCGAGAGATGCCGGATCAGGAAGCAAGGTTTTCAAAAATTCGATCGGAACGATTTTTTGCCCTTGATGTTCTACCGGCTCAATTCCGAGCATTCCGACATTCTCTAAACATTTCATGTGGGTAAGGTAGCTTTGGCCGAAGGTCATAAAAAAGCGGATTCGTTTGAGCCCTTTGATATGTTTGACCAAAGATTCCATCTCTTCGTGATAGAGCAAATAGCTGTCTTTGGGCCCTACTTCGGGATAATCCCATACCTGCATGATCTCCATCGGTGCGGTTTCGATCCATTCGCCATTTTCCCAGTAGCGCCCTTTGGCGCTTACTTCCCGAAGATTGATTTCAGGGTTAAAATTGGTTGCAAACGGATAGCCGTGGTCTCCGGCATTACAATCGAGGATATCGATGGTATGGATTTCGTCGAAATAATGTTTTTGAGCATAGGCACAGAACATGTTGGTTGCCCCCGGATCGAATCCGCTTCCGAGCAATCCCATAATCCCTGCTTCTTTGAATGCACCGTCTCGCTCCCATTGGAGCTTGTATTCGAATTTCGCTTCATCGGGATGTTCGTAGTTAGCTGTATCGAGGTAAGGAGTTTTTGTTGCAATACACGCATCCATGATGCTAAGGTCTTGGTAGGGAAGCGCAACATTGATAAGAATGTTTGGATTGTATTTATTGATCAGTGCAATCACTTCTTCTGTATTGTCGGCATCTACCGTTGTGATCTCAAGCGCCCCTTCAGGAAGTTCGCTTTTAATCTCTTCACAACGCCAGATACTGCGGCTTGCTAAAATGATACGATCGAAAATGTGGTTGTTCATGACACATTTATGTGCCACTACGCGCCCTACTCCACCGGCGCCGATAATAAGTGCTGTTGCCACGGCATATCCTCTGATTTAAAAATTGTGAAAATTATAGGTGAAACTCTCTTACAAAAACGTTACAGATAAAATGCTCCATAAAGGGTAAGGCCCCAAATAAACGCTAACATACCAAGAGATAGAAATACCAAAGCCGCACCGGCATCTTTTGCCCGCTTAGCGAGTTCATGATGATCGAACGTTACTAAATCGACAGTACGTTCAACGGCACTGTTGATAATCTCAGCGATCATAGGGATAAAGAGAGATACGGCAAGTATCGCTTTATACACAAATGCTATCGGCAGATTCCACGCGACGATCATTCCGACAACGAACAGTACAATCTGAAGCCGGAATGATTTTTCATTTTGAGTCACTTCCAGCAGACCCTCCAACGCGTATCGGGTATTTTTAAAAAGTGTGTATTTAGGCTTGTTGAGTGCCATGACTCTCCTTCAAATGAATAATCGCATTATACACCGTTTCCGGATCACTATCCATGGGAATCGCTTCTCCGTAGATGACACGAATATTACGGCGAAACCATGAATGAGATGGGGTATGGCGCTTTGCTGCACGGGAAAATATGCTTCCGTATATTCCGCAAATATAAAAAGGGACGATGACCCCCTCCGTATCAAAAGAGATTCTTTTATATCCGTGTAATACTTTCCCTACTTCACCGCTATGACTAATAGAACCTTCTGGAAATAGGCCGATGATGTCGCCTTTTTGCAAACGCTCTCGTGCGTGTTTAAATGCCTCTTTGGCCCCCTTGGCCGAAATTGGGATCACTTCCCCCAATTTCATTATAGGACGGATGAGAGGTTTTTCATAAATGGAACGCTCCATCAGATAGCGGATACGCCGTTCTATGCCGACTTGTACTAAAATCCAATCAATCCAACTGATATGATTTCCCATCAATAAAACGGCTTTGTCATTGGGGATATGATGGGTTTGTATAGGGATAATGTTGTAGCGTAACGCCAATAATCGCTCGAACAAGAACCATAAAAAATAATCTTTGTATCGGATCATTACCCCGAGAGTAAGGATTGATGAGACGGCAAGCATAGCGTATAAGAGCATTAGCGCATCCCATCCCGCATACGCAAAAAGGGTTGTTAACGCTAAAAAGAGGGTCATAAATATATTTTGAATCCAATTGTTCCCCGATAATACATACGAAAGATGGGGGCGAGGCGTTTGGGAGAGGATAAGAGAATTCAAGGAAACAATCATCATAGCACCGCCGATACCGAATCCGAAAAAGATAAATCCGATCCAAAAGAGGCTGTGTGTCAACGGTAAAAGAGTGAGCATAACCGTTATGGTCAAGGCACCCGCAACAATCAACCCTTTATGAAGATAATGGCGTGACAAACG
>NZ_JAHFAQ010000008.1:2750-32388 GCF_023250475.1 Sulfuricurvum sp.
CGATGATAATTCCGAATGCGGCAAGTGCCATCAACCCCTGTACCACAATGGTATTTTCAACGCCTAAGGTTGATTTTGCATAGGCTCCGAATGCCGCCAATATAACCTGAGAGATTGACCAAAATAGGGATAGGAACAGGATAGCGTCGAATATTTCCCTTTTGCGACGAAGCAAAACCCAATTTTTTCGGAGGGAATAACCATTTAGATATTTTCTAATATTAAACTGGACGGAAACGCTTTTACCCTTTTGCGGCAGAGTGAGTGTGAGCAAAAATTCAAGGAGACTTCCGATAACCAGCAACCATCCCAGCGGTGCGATTTGCCGTAAAATATCCGCCTCATTGACATAGGAAGTCGAGAGTGAATTTTCAAACATGACAGTGTAGGCGATAATACCGGAGAGAATCGCTACGGTTGTCATGGATTGTACCAATGCGTTCAGTGCGCTAAACTCTTTTTCTCCTGCAATCTCTTTGATGTATCCATATTTGGCGGGAGAATAGATTGCTGCTTGTGCTGCCAAGATGAAGGTGAGAGCAAACGATATCCAAAACCATCCCTGATAATAACTGTAGGTAATCAGCAACGTAATAATAATTGCCGCGAATGCCCCATAACGCATGACCTTGACTTTTGAAAATCGGTGAGAGATATATCCTGATGGGGTAAAGAGAAAAATAAACGGAAGTAAAATGAGGGCATTTAATACGGCGGTATAGACGATTTGGGTTTGATCGTCATACATTTTGAAGACGGTATTTTGAATAATTATTTTATGCCCCAAATCGGTAAAAGCGTTAAGAAAGAGAGCAAGTGTATAGGGGATAACCCCTTTAATCTTGGTGATGCTCATTATGCCAGCACCGTACTCCATCCTTCATAATATCCGTGTTCTTGCATAGCCGATTCATACAAAGAAGTAGTTGTCTCTTCGATGATTTCAGGAGTAATCGCTTCTGTTTTGATAAGGATGATCCCGTAGGCGTAATCGCTCTCATCATCCGTAACGTATTCTTTAACCTCAAATCCGTGTGAAGCGAGTTGTGCTGCGCTCCGTTCCATTGAACTTTTGGTTTGGAAAAAGAGATAGTGTTCCACTTCTCTTGCCAACGTGAGATTGTCTCCCGCTTCAACAAGCGCCGCAATGGTATGACGGTTTTGAATACTGAGCAGACCGTATGCATCGGGATAGAGATTGTCGCTGTACATCTCCCATTTGCTATCTCTGGATGAGCCGCGTTCGTACACAAATCCGCCGTGGCGATTCATTACATCAGAGCTGATATTTTCAAAACGTTTGGCATGAGGGGCGTAGAAATAAAACTCCGCCCACCCCTCTTTCATCACTCTCCCGGCAAAGATTGCGTTCAGGGAACTCTCCAGCGTTGTCATTAAATCGTTGCTAAAAGCTTCTACGGCTTCGGTGAGACTATCGGCTTTAACAAAGAGCCACAATAACCAAGGGCGCTCTTCTTGCGGGGCTTCTTCGAGAAGATCCAAGGCTACATCACAGCGATACGGTACATTTTCATCATCGAGAAGCTCATAAAATTCTATCATGGAGTAAAAACCTTATTTTTTTGCCATTATAAAGTATTTTCTTGGTTTTCTCCCAAATAGCTCTTATGAAGTTTTACTTTACTGGCCAGCTCCTGGACATTTTTGGCTTCTATCATTGGATGAATTTCTTTTTTTTGAAGATTTTGAACGAATAGCTGCATTTGTGCGGTTGCTTCTGCGGCAACTTGTTCGAGACTCTGGCGAATGGCACGGTATTCCTGATGTTCATAAGATTCCAGGGTTACGATCAATTCACTCAATTTCCCTTTGGAATGGATAAATTCATTGTGGAGAGTTTCGGCAGAATCAAAAAGATGAGAGAGCGGTTTAAGCGAGTCGGAGAGTTCTTTGGCCTGAGCGGTCATTTCTCGCATCTGTTTGGATGAGAGAACCATCTGCTGCATAATCAGTTCACTTTGTTCTCTTGAACCTTTCAATAGCGAATCATTCTCCAGTAACGAGGTAATAATAGTTTCACTTTTGGCTCCGAGCATCTGGAGGTGATTGGAAAAATCATGAACAATGCGGTCCAGCTCTTTTTGCAATACCGAGATGGTATTATCGGGGAGTTGGTGATGAGACATCCGGTGCAATAGCTCATGAATCTCTTTTAAATGAACATGCACCTCTTTTTGTTCATTGCTGCTGGACTTGGCAACATTCTTGAGTTGAAGAAAGTGATCTTGCTCCGCGACACGAAGCATATCAATGTGGCGGTGAACGACATTATCCAAGCTCGGAAGTTCGGTAAAGGTAAATTCTTCAAATTTACCCATTGCATTTTGCTGTTGTGCCATAAGCGATTCAATTTTTGTAATAAAAAGCTTTTGATTGGCTTGAATAACGTTAAGGGCATCGAATTCTTCTTTAAAGCGATGCCGAATCTGATCGTGAGTTGAACCTTCCATCTGAGTAATGAGGTCTAGACGATCTTTGAGGGTCATCAACGAAGTAATCTCCTCACTGATTTTCCCCATACGCAATCGATCTTCATGGGTATTGATGACCGAAACCGTCTGATTCATGACACTCATGACGGCTGAGAGGAGAATCCCTACACTGAGGGATAAGAGCGATTCTTTGATGACGTTCATCTCCATAGAACCGCTCAGGATAAAATGCAATAGCCCCCCGATCACTCCTAATGCCAATACCATAGGGGTATAATTGATTTTACTGGGATCTTTATACACGGCGGTATGACGTAAAAACAACAGTGACATAGCTAAAATAATAAGCAATAAATCAATACTAATCATAATGCACCCTTGTGAGAGATAATATCCAATAATGACTCTGGGGTGGCGGCAAAATAGTCCCCTTCCCCTTGTGCGCTAAATCCCCATCCGGCAAAAATTCCTGTAATTTTGGCTCGTGCGGCGGCTTCCATATCTTTGGAATTGTCGCCGATCATCCAAGCATAATCCGTACCTGAACAATAATTGTAGTGGTTTAGGTGATGATGGAGCATTTGCGGATGAGGTTTGGGCTCTTCAACATCATCCGCACCGAGTATCAGCTGAAAAAATGTATCCATTCCCAAATGTTGTAGCATCCGTTTTGCGAAAATACTTGGAGCATTGGTGGCAACACCCATAATAATATTATTTTCGTGCAGTACTTTTAAAAGATCATACACCCCCTCATAAGGTGCAACATTCTGAATGCACTGCTCGAAATAGTGCTCTTCAAAAAGATCGCGGGCACGTTGTTCGTATTGAGGCTTTCCGTAAAAAATTTCAGACAAATTTCGCACCGGAGCGTTGATGGCATCAATAACGGACTGAACACTCATCGGCTCAAGAGCGTAACAGGCAGAACGAACATAATTGATGGAGATGGTAATATCCAGTCCTGAATCGATCAATGTTCCATCCATGTCGAAGAGTGCAATATTTTGCATTTATTTCATCTTGAGGTAGAGTTCTTTAAGGGTTTGAACAAAGAACGGGTGATCATTCGGACATCGGCATACCCGGTACTCTTCATACCCTAGATCATGAGCGACTTCAGCATATTCGATAGCGAGTTCGAAATCGGTTTCAGAGTTATCGACGGTAAATGCAATCGGGACAATTATGACCCGCTTATTCTGAAGCGTATGCAATGTATCGTCGAGTGAGGGTTCCAACCATTTCATCGGTCCTACTTTCGACTGATAGGCTAAGTGGACACCGTGAAAGAACAATCCCGCCTCTTTCATCGTTTTTTCCATCAAGGCAACGTGAGCAACTACGTGACGCTGATAGGGATCCCCCTGATCGACAATTTGTTGCGGTAATCCGTGTGCGGAGAAAATGAGTTCGAATGATTCGGCAGTTTCCTCTCCCAAACTCTCTTTAATCCGCTCTATCAGACAGCGGTTATACATTTCATTCGCGAAGAAATGTTTTATTTCTGACGTAATAACACTCCATCCTATCGCATGTGCGGCTGCTTCAAAATCATCCAGTGAGGATTGGGCAGTTGTCGAAGAGTACTGAGGATACAAGGGAAGAAGATATACTTTTTCTATCCCCTGCTTTTTTAGGCGCTGACATACTTCATTAGCCATCGGAGGAGTATACCGCATAACAAAATCGACTGTAACTTCATTTCCGACAGCTTCTTGTAAACGGTTGACCAAGGTTTTAGTATGATCCACAAGCGGTGATTTCCCCCCGATTTTTCGATAAATATCCTGTGATTTTTTAGTTCGGCTCAAGGTGATGATTCCGGCAATAAAGCGGCGTAACAAAGAACTTTTTGTTCGGATAATATAGGGGTCGTTAAACATGTTGTGTAAAAACATTTCTACTTCATCTAAATTGTTGGGACCACCCATGTTCAGTAATACGATTGCTTCTCTCATTGATGCTTATTATCCATTCGTTTTTGAAGAAAGTGTACCATAACGCTTTGTTAATTTTACGGATTATAAAAAAAAATAAAGCTTTTTAATCTATAATGACTACAACGCAGAAAAAAGAGGAGGGTTAATGCTGATAAGAACAACAGTGTTATCACTGATTTTACTGACATTGACAGTTCAAGCTGATTCATCGAGGCGTGAGCCATCTCTCTTTTTAGAATACGAACGAGAATTAAAAAAAACAAATGACTCTTTCAAAGATGATGATAGCTCCTTCAGTCAAAGATCTTCAATCCTCTCTATCGCCAAGCCTCTTCCTCAAACTGAATCGCCAATGAAAGCCGTAGCCGTGTTAGAGAGTACCGTATTAAAAAATACTAAAGTGGATCCCGATACCATCGGTAAAGATACCAATCCGTTTTTAGTTGTCCCTAAACCAGCCCCTGTCGCTTCAAAAGCACTCTGTTCCAATGAGACAAAATCAGCGGAAGCCCCTAAAAATACCCCTCAAAAAATAATTAAAAATTTTAAAAATGCTAAAGAAAAAGTTCTTTCCCGTGCCAAAGAATTTTTAGGAACACCGTACGGTTTCGGGGATAAAGACGGAGATCGAACCGATTGTTCGGGATTTACACAGCAAGTCTATAAATCATTTGGAATATCTTTACCGCACAGTGCGACAGAACAGGCACAATTAGGAGAAAATATCAATCTTAATGATATCCAGATCGGCGATTTGCTTTTTTACCGTACCTATAAATCGGATCCTTCGCATGTTGCAATTTATGCCGGTAACGGTCAAATTATTCATGCCTCCTATGCAGCGCATAAAGTGCAATACGATTCGATCGAAAAAGGGTATTATAAAGACCGTTTTATGTATGCCAGACGTCTTGCTTTTAATAACTCCGATCACGACGAGTAATTATGTCAACCCTTTATTCTACACTGGACAAACACTGGCTTTGGAAAGAGGTATATACGAAACTTGATATCTCTTCCCCTGCCTATCAGTATTGGAATGACACACGCCATGTTAAACTGGGTCGCTATGTATTTTTGGAAAAACATACTCTCCCATTCAAATACGCCCATATCGAAGAAGATTTGACCGATCTCTCAGGTTACCTACCGACCCAATATGCCGCGACACAGCTTGGGATTGACAGCCATATTTTCGGCTACAAAAAAATGAGACTTTACAATCAATTTGAATATAAGTTTGTTAATGAGATCAAATTTGTTAATCTCAAGCGCTTTTTTCTCGAAAACGGCATTAAAATCGGCAAAAAAAGTTACGTGCATCTTGCTCGATTGGATGAATTAATTATTACAGCCGATTCACGGTTTTATCGCATTGATGATAACTATGGAGTTGTTGTTTACGATTGACGTTTTGCCCAACGCGGAAAGAATCGCGACGGCGATAAAATGGGATTGATACTCTTTTCCTCTGCAATATGCTCTTTTAATCGCTTTGCCAAATAGGGTGCTAGGACAAATCCGTATCCACCTGAACCGTTAATCATCGTCAAATTCGGATAGTAGGTATATTCCGATGGGTCGATTCTCTCACCATGTCGAAGATGAGGGTATTTTTGAAGCGTCGCATCGGCATCTACAAGGCTTCCCAACATCGGAAGATAATCATTTGACCCTGAGCGTAAACCCGTATAGTCGTTGATAATATTAATATTATTTAATTTTAATGATTTCGAGGCTTTTGTAAGGAGCATATCTCTCCCCTGCTCTACATCATAGACATCTCCTGAAAAGGGGGAATAATGGACATCGTGTGTCGCTCCGATGGCGACGATCCCCTCCTTGGTTGTTGGAGAGATCGAGACATGGTGATGGAGTATACAGGGGACGTGTGTGGAGGTCTCTATATCGATTCGATGGCCCCAAATACCCCGTAACCCGACATAATCGATTGGAAGCAGTTTGGGATAGGCTCCGATCGAGAGGACGAGATGTTTGGCTCTCAGATCACCGATTTCCCATACTCCATCGGTATGGATCAGCCTTTCAACTTTGAACGGATAAAAATCGATCCCCTCCGCCATTGCAGTGCATACACCTTGTGCATCGACGACGGCACCTATGTCAAAATAGATAGAAGGCATGCGTAATGCTTCGTCACTCACTAGAAGTTGTATCTTATGCGGAATATTAGAGTATTTTAAATGAGTTTCATGCTTGAAAGATTCAACTTTTTCACCCTCTTCCGGACTATTTGAAATGTGAAGAAGAGGTTTTACAAGGGTAAAATGTGGAAAATTCGTCGTGTAGAACTCGAGTGCTTCGGCATGCGCTTTGGTCATTATCTCTTTGAGCTCTCCGGCTTTGGAGATTTTTGGAGAGATAAATGCTCCTGCGGCACCGCTTCCGCCTGATGCAATGCCTTCTTGATCGATCAGAGCGACACGTAAACCGGCTTTATGGAGAGTGTAAGCGCTACAGCAGCCGTTTATCCCTGCCCCGATGATGATGACATCATAGGGTGATATTTTTGATGTCGGCAATCGAATAAATCTCGGCGTAGATCATCCCGACCAACGCTTTGCGGTTGGCACGGACAGCTAAATCTTCGGCATTGACCATAACATTGTCGAAGAAGTTGTCCAACGGAGCTTTGAGACCGAACAATGCATCCAAACGCTCTTCGAGGGTTTCGTAGCTCGCGGAGATTGCAGAGGTTGCGGCAGAGTACAGATGGCGCTCCGCATCATTTTCAAACAACGCCTCATTGACGCTAAAACCTTTGTCCATCGCTTCGTCTTTCAGGATATTGCTGACCCGCTTAAACGTCGAGAAGGCTTCGACAAACGTCTCTGACGATGCGATAGAAGAGACAGCACGGATTTTACGATCGATTTCGAGGACGTCTAGCTCTACGTGTGCATCTTTGGCAACGACCGATTGGATGATCGATGGATTAACACCGACATAGGCACCTGCTAGACGTTCGATGATAAAGGTCTCAATGTTCTTTTTGTACTCTTTTCCTTGCGGATAGAGTGATGAGAGTTGATCGATCAAGGTAGAGAAGTTAAGCGGGATTTGGTGCGCTACGGCGATTTTGATAATTCCGTTGACGGCGCGGCGAAGGGCAAACGGATCGCGTGAACCCGTCGGAATTTCACCGATGCTGAACATCCCGATCAGGGTATCGAGTTTCATCGACATCGCGACGATGGCACTGAGGATGGTGGATGGGAGTGCGCTCTCTTCCCCAGTTGGGAGATATTGCTCTTTAATCGCCGTGGCTACCTCGGCGGATTCGCTGAGAGCTAACGCATAGTAATACCCCATAAGCCCCTGAAGCTCCGTAAATTCGTATACCATCTCAGACATCAAGTCAGCTTTCGCCAACTCCATTGCACGATCCAAATGGTCAGGATTAATATTATCATATATGAGATTTGCAATAGTGGATGCGACTACTTTTTCACGCTTAATTTTATCGCGTAACGTACCCAAACCGTTCATAAAGACGACTTTCTCTAGCCCTTCGGTGCTGAGTCCTTTTTTGAGGTCATTGCGGTAGAAGAAAAGAGCATCTGAAAGGCGCGGACGCAAAACCCTTTGATTGCCTTCAATGACATGAGTGAAATCATTGGTTAACGCGTTGGATACGACGACAAAGGCATTGATAAGTTTTCCCTCTTTAAATACAGGGAAGTAGCGCTGGTGCTCTTTCATCGACGTAATGATAACTTCGGGAGGGAGTTCGAGAAAACTCTCATCAAAACTTCCCAAAAGAGGTGTCGGGTGCTCCGTGATGGCAACGACTTCATCGAGCAAGTCTTCGTCAACTTCGATGGTGATTCCGTTCTCTTTTTCAAGTTTTGCGAAGTTTGCCAAGATCGATTCGCGGCGGCTTTGCGGATAAAGGTCTACGGAACCTTCTTTAAGCAGATCAAAATAATGATGGATAGAGTTTACTTTTTTGGCTTCGAAATGGCTGATACGATGGACATAGGTCTCTGCGGATGAGCGGACACCGAAGAGTTCCATATCGACAAGCTCTTCACCGAGGGTCACATTGACCCAGCGGATCGGGCGGATAAAGCTCTCATGGTTTGAACCCCAGCGCATCGATTTACCGAAGCTCAGACTTTTGATCCACTGATCAATCATTTCACCCAAAATCTCTGAACTTTCTCGTCCTGCAATTGTCTTGCTGAAATAAAGAACCTCTTTACCGCCCTTTTCGGCGCGGCTAATTTGGTCGAACTCTACACCGCATTTTTTGGCAAAGCCTAAAGCCGCAGGGGTGGGAACTCCGTCTTTTATCGCGATTTCGACGGGTGCTCCGAAAAACTCTTCGATGCGGTCGTCTTGGCGTGTTTTGAACTCACGGTGCCATAGAACCAAACGGCGCGGTGTATAGTAAAACTCAAATTCCCCGACAAGGGAATTTTTTTCCAAAACGGCGACCCATTTTTTTTCTATTTCTGCAAGCTCTTTGAGCAGTGGGACTGCCGGAAGTTCTTCGACACCGATTTCAATCAAAAGAGGTTTTAACATAATTACTTATCCATCAATCATTTTTAAAGCCCGATTCTACCTTTTAGATGGTTAAAAATCGCTGTTGCTTTGGAAAAAATTAATTAAGAGATAAAGTATCCTATTTAGGTCTAGTTAAAAGTTTTGAGGTGTACAATGTCTCCATTCATCTAAAATTTCGTAAGGAACCAACATGCCAACAATCAATCGTTACGTCGATATCAGCACTGTAGATCGTGAAGCTAAAAAAGATTATATTGATCGTCATTCGCCGTTTATCCACTGTGCCGCAAACGCTAAAAAAGGGGAAAAATTCTCTGTGACTGTAAAAATGGGGAACGAGTACTCTCATCCGGATGATTTCGATCATTTCATTGCCAATATTGCACTTTATAACGGTGAGACATTACTTGCACGTGCTGATTTTGTTCCCGGAACACTTGGTAATGAAAAAAATCATGCGGAAGTAACGTTTAACATCGTTCCTACAAGTAAAAAATTGACTCTTGTTGCTCACGGCTACTGTACCAAACACGGCGTTTGGGAATCAACTCCGGTTGAAGTCGAAGTCGCTGAATAAAGTATAAAGCCCTGTATCGGGCTTTATACTCTCTTTTTAAATCTTCATCTTTCCCCGTTTAATTCCACTATATTGTATAAAAATTGCTCAAAAAATAGTTTTCTGTAATGAAATTGTAATAAAAAGACGTATTAAAATATAATAAAAACAACTAACTTTAGATATCATTAACAAACTATTTCAAAGATATATAATATGGATGAGAACATCTTAAATCGGGTCAATGTACTCGTCAAAAAAACGTATTACACCTATGATAGATTTGAGGTCGATGCAACGTTTGCACTGCTCTATCATCAGAAGTTATTGAATGTAAATGAGTTATCGAAATATGTCAGGCTTTCGGATCATTTGATGCAGCTTGATTACAATCATTATTTCATAATTTTCGCATTCACGTCAGAAGAAAATGCCTATAAAGCATCTCAAAATATTATTCACAAATTAGATAACTATTTTAATGACCATTCTTGTGCTATTGCATTGGATTCGTTAGATCCGTCTAAGTCTCCTCCGCTTGTATTGAATCGTCTAAAACAGATTATGAAAGAAATTCATAAAGATACGCATATTCGTGTTGAAACGGAAGATATACTTCACAGGTAAAAATATCCTCCTTTTTCCCTTTTTATCTCCTTTTAACCCCATCTTCTTTATACTCTAATTAAATTCATAGAAGTGAAGCCCGTGGACTCTTTTCAAAATCTTGCGCTACTCGAAAATCTTTATCGATTAAAATCATTGGGTTATACCTATGTCGATCCGATTACGCCGAATCTTCAATCCTCTTCGAACTCATTGCCTGATTCTCTGGCGGCTATGGAGCAAAATATTGCTCAATGTTATCTGTGTGATCTAAGTAAATCACGCCGTCAAAGTATGAGAGGATATGGTGACTCCCGATCACAGTTAATGTTTGTTGATGCGTACGTCTCAGCCGCTGAGGATGAGAATGGAGAATATTATGTCGGAAGGTCGGGGGTAATGCTGCGGGATATGATTGAGAAAGTGCTGAATCTTAGCATTGAAGAGGTCTACTTTACCCATGCTGTCAAATGTAAGCCGTTTGGTTTTCAAAATCCTTCCCCCAGCGAATGTACTAGCTGTGCACCTTTTTTATCCAAACAGATTGAATTGATCAAGCCGAAGGTGATTGTTTCACTCGGAGCAGATGCTTATCAAATACTTAGCGGTGAGCACGGCGACTTTGAACGCGTACGAGGGGAGATTATTCCATTCGGGGAGGCTCTTTTAATTCCGATGCATCATCCTCTTTATCTTCTCCGAAACCCCTCCATGAAAAAAGAGGCAATGCGAGATCTGCAAACCCTTAAGGGACAGTTAGGATGATATTTTTACGAATACTTTTTGTGATTGCTCTTTTTTTTCTCTCATTAGAGGGAAGAACGATAATCATTCAAAAGTCTTCTGAAAATCCGAATTCGATTGATACCCTTCCAACGGAGGAAGAATCTGTTAATATCGCCTTTCTTTCTTCTCCCAAAGTGATCGGTAAATATACGCAATCGGTTTATAATGTTTCATTAGCAACCCTGCTGAGCCGTCGAAACGGTCATTTTAAGATTCAACGCTATGATATGCCGGATGAATCGTCCACGTCGCTTGCTCTTGCATTTGAAAAGTTGCGTCATGATAATATGGATGCCGTTCTTGCTCCGCTGACCACAGATGGCGCCAAAAATCTTCTTGGTATCGATACAAAACTTCCCATATTTATCCCTACTGTTCATAAACGTGAGCTCTCATCAGCACCGGATAATTTTGTGTTCGGTGGGATTGATTATGTTGCGCAGATTGAGGCTTTACTCCCTTATATGGCGGATTCTATCGTCATTTTTTATGATAGTTCACCGGTCGGGCTGCAACTCAAATCCTCTACGGAAGAGGTCTTTTTAGCTCATAAAAGTGAAAAGAAAAAAATTTCTGCGTATGGGGTAGATACGAGCGGTGATAATATCATCACCCACCTATCAAAGCCCGCTGCACTAAATAAATCCAGTATAATTGTCCATATCCCCGTCGTTAAAAGTGCTATTTTAACTTCGCAACTCACCTTTAGAGGGATCAAGGAGCGTAACATTCTTTCGACGCAAATCAATATGGATCCTAATCTTTTACTGTTGACCCAATATCGAGACCGCAAAAATATGATCCTCGCTAATTCTTTGATCGAATTTCCTCCTTCCATTTATGAGACCAATGCCCTAATGAATAGTGATATTGCATTTGATTGGATTCACTACTCCGCCAGTGTCGGTATCGATTATTTGGTCTCACTTTTGGATCGTTCCCCGAGAGAGTACACGATGCGTCTTATACATTCCCAGATTATTTATCCCGTTGAACTTTTACGGGCAAAGGAGTACGGCTTTGAACCCATCAGCTCAAATTAACCCTTTATCTCTCGATAAAATCGGTATTTTTTCCCATTTAACCCCGCATCAACGTAAACAAATCGAGGAGATTGGGATTATTCGCCATTATAATGAGGGCGAAATTATTTTTTATGAGGGTGATCAGAGCAATTATTTTCATTTTCTTATCGAGGGTGAAGTTGCTATTTTTAAATCGACCGCTTCTACGGATACTATGTTGATTCATCGATTTCGTGCCCCATCTTTGATCGCTGAAGTGGCAACTCTAAAACAAGTTCCCTACCCCGCATCGTGTGAAGCTTTGCACTCTTCGATGCTTCTTAAAATATCACGTGATCCATTTTTAAAGCTTTTGCAAAACGATCCCTCTTTGAGTATCGCTCTGATCTCTTCACTGACCCAAAAGATATCCGCTTTGGAACTTTCCCTACAGCGTCACAGTGCCCCCAATGCAATGGCAAAAGTAGCTCGTTTGATCCGAGACGATATCAAGATCTTTCATCGGCTCAAAGGTATTGAAATCGCACGCTTAATCGGAATTACTCCTGAAACACTCTCACGAATGATTAAGAAGCTAAAGTCCGAAGGGATTATAGAACTCTCAAAAAAAGAGGGTTTCAACCTTTTATTATCCGATGAACTAAATCACTACTGCGGATAATTATTTTCCTTTAAGAGAAGCAGTGATAGAGTTAAGCTATCTATAATATGAGGAGATCGGTATGGGTAAAAGAGGTATTTCGCTCCTAAAGGGCATTGAAGCACAAACGGTTTACGAACTGCTTAATAAAGCATATTGTGATGAGTGGTTGGCTTATTACCAATACTTTATTGAGGCTAAAGTCGTCAAAGGGCTGATGAAAGATGCCGCTATTGTCGAACTTACACAACATGCTGCCGATGAACTTCGCCATGCTACTATGGTAGCTGATCGTATCATTCAATTGGGGGGAATCCCGGCACTTCATCCTGCTGAGTGGCTGACCAATTGTAATTGCGGATACGATGCACCGACCGAACCCGATGTACGAAAAGTTTTAGAACAGGCTATCAAAGGCGAACAATGTGCGATCGGTGTCTATTCCAACATCCTCGATATAACCCGTGAAAAGGATATTATCACCTATGATCTTGTATCCCAGATTTTAGCGGATGAAGTCGAACATGAAGAAGACCTTCAAGCTCTTTTTGATGATATCGAAGAATTTATTGAGCAGTTCAAAAAATAATACGATGCAAAAGTTTTTTACTCTACTCTTATTTGTTAGCGTAACTCTGCAGTCGGCTGATATTCTAAGTTTAGTAGGATTGCTTGATCGTAAGGATACCGCAACGTTTCAATCACGTATTCAAAATCTGAGCGATGCGAATGCAGCGAGAGAAGATAACAATAAAACTATTTTAATGTATGCGTGTTGGGTAGGAAATTTGGAAGCGGTAAAACATCTTATTTCTAAAGGTGCTGATGTCAATCGACAAGATGCAGGCGGCGCAACTGCCCTCCATCTTGCCGCGTGGAAAGGCTTCACCCCCATTGCTTTGTATCTACTCGAAAACGGTGCGTCAGGACAGATGATGAGCAAAGAGGGAATGACCCCTCTGGATATTGCCATTATGCAGGGCAATCAAGAAATCGCTGCCGCCATCGAAAAAGCGGCACCAAAACTCAAACCGCTTCTATAATGCTGAGAGAAACATTTTTTCAGAAACGGGGATTTTGGTCATCTTTCCTGTAAAATCAATATAAGCCAAGAGTATTGTCATCGTAAAAAGCTTTTCTTCTCCTCTGAACACTTCCTGTAACAATGTAAATGAAACATTTTTAATCTCAATCAATGTTGTTTTGACTTCTAAAATATCTCCGAATTTTGCACTCTTGATATAGTCGGCATCGATGTGTTTGGCAACGAAATGTCCGCCCTCGAGAATGGGTGAACGTCCTGCATCAAAAAAAAGCTGACTGCGCGCACGCTCGCAAAAGTTGAGATAGTTGGAGTGATAGACGACACCGCCGACATCGGTATCTTCATAATAGACACGTATTTGCATTAGTAAACCTTATTCGAATTTATTTAAAAATAGTTATTTTACAGAAATTATTTCATCGCCATCATCAAAAAACCTGTAAATCCGGCATTATCTGCACCGATCAAAGGAGAGACGTGTGATTTCATCTCTTTAAGTATCTGTGTATAGCGCATATAAAATTCATAACTCGGTTTAGGCTTATATTCTAAACCGTTTATCTCGAAAAATTTGATGATATCTTTCGTCGTAGTCGGTTTGATAAAAAACGCTTTATCTCTCGCGTAGTAATACGGGATAAGAGTCACAATCGACCATTTCGCGAGTTTATACGTCGACAAAACATCGACGAGGATTCCAAAACCTTTCTCTTTATTAGCATGCAAAAGTTCATACAATCCGATGGCAAGCATATCCTGCTGTTCCATACTCATCTGCTTGACCATATCTCTAACTTTCGGTTTTTCAAAAAGTGAGATCAAAGAGGATTTGGAGACGATCTTGGCGAAACTCTCCCCTATCTCTTCAGTACGTGAAAAACGCTCCGGTGCGAACATCTCTCTTACACTTTCACCTATCTTTGCCGTATTGTGCCGTTTTATGATCGGCAGAAGCGCTTCGTCTTCGAATCCTTTGGGGTAAAAGAGAAAAAAATTAGCTTCGGCTTCTGTCAGTTTTTTTAGATTCATATTGGCTCCAAAAATAGTCTTCTCTCAAATAAACATGCATCCGCTAGAGCATAATGATCAGGAAGCCCTTCGATAGAATCCAGCTTGAAATACCCTAGATATTCGAACCCGCATTTTTTATAATGCTCGATCAATCCTCTGTTCTCACCGATAGTATCCATCCGAATGTAGCTTTTATCATTTTCTCGCGTGTATTGTTCCGCCCACTCGATGATTCGGGCTACGAAATTGTTCCCTCTAAAATCGGGGTTGGTCGCGATACGATGAATATAGACAGCGGGATCACGATCCTGTTCTCCCCATATCTGCGGATCGTTAAACGTTGTCGCCCAGATACACGCTATACGTCCATCAATCACCATCTTCCATTGACGATTCTCACGTATCTCTGTCTCGATCAGTTCCCGTTTGAACTCCTGCCAATGGACGAAAAACTTGGACTTTTGGAAATTAGTCGCTATTTTATAGAGTCTGAAGATCTCATCGATGTCGTCGATAGTGCTGTTTTGGATAGTCATATTGAATTTCCAATATCCGGAAAATGCCCGACCATTTCATTGTAATTTTTACAGGTTGTCAACGCTTCTATCACCACAGGAAGCGGCAAGGAATACCGATTTGGTAAATCGTATTCATTTTTACACAACTCAAATGCCAGTTTTTCATACGGCGGGTTAAACTGGGCATCTATCCCCTCTTTGTTCCCGCGTGCATCGACTCGATACCAGCCGAACTCTTTGAGATACACAGAGTTCAATCCGTGTAGGCAATAAATGCCATCGACGTATTCCGAACAGCTCAACCGTTGATAGCACAATGCCGTTGGGATACCGTTGGCGCGGAGTAACGCAGCTAGCAGATGACTTTTGGCATAGCACCATCCTTGGGCTTGTTCGAGTACTTCACTGGCGCGCAGTGTCGTGATCCCCTCACCTGCATCACCCGTAATTGCGTCACGGACGAACTCAAAACATCGCTTTGCAATCTCTGTATCGGTACTGCACCCCTGTGCTAATTCACGTGCTATTTCGGCTACTTTTGGATGTGTAAAATCGATAATGTCAGTGGATGCTAAATACTCTTCCATTTCACAAAACCCTCTTTAACTTTCGTCCGCCGGAGATTTCAAACCCTTCACGTTCATAAAACGATAAAGTCGAATCGAACTGAGGTAATGGAGGAGTTGTTACTTCAAGCCGTTTCCAGCCTCTCTGATCACCGAATTCTTTTAGTGCTTGAATCAACATTTTTCCGATACCTTGAGACCGAGAGGATGGTTTGACATACAACTCCGCCATCGTTCCAAATGCCCCCTCAGCATACAAGGCATACCCTTCGTAGCTACTCACCAAACCTATAATCTGATTCGATACTCCATCTATCGCAATAAAGACAAAATTCTTTTCAGAGTCTATAAAATCTCTCAGACGCTCTTTGGTCTCTTCGAGATCAAAATGAAACACGTCCATACCGATTCGATCCATAATCTCTTGTAAAAGTTCACCGACCAAGATGGCAATCTCATCTGCTTGATTATGCTTTGCTCTATCGATTGTGATCGTATTCATAAACCGTTCCCTTTCTCAATTAATCCCATCTCTAAAACACGTTCACGATTTTTAAAAATTGCCATAGCCGTCGTCATCTTGTCAAATCCAAGTTTAGAGTAAAATGGCTCTTTCCCCATACTCGAAAAAAGAAGTATTTTATTATAACCCGTTGAGAACTCCAATAATTTACGGACGATTTGCTTGCCGATTCCGCATCGTTGATACTCAGGATGAACGGCAACATCGCACAGATACGATACGTCTACCCCATCGGCGATGGCACGTCCAACACCGATAAGTATGGTTCCATCATACACGAAACATTTATACATACTGTTGCTAAAAGCGATTTTCAAATCATCGGGATTTTTATTTCCCAATGGAGCAATCTTATATAAATGTGCAAGTTCATTCCAGTCTATTGATATGTCATCAAATATCCAATGTGGTTTGAAATCTTTATTCATTATACATCCGCATGAAATTTCTTTTCTGAGTTGAGTTAAAGTTAAAATAAAGGAGTCAGGTGATACCTATAACCTTTAACTCCCATCTCCCCCTACAGCTTTTCATATCAGGAACATTTTTGAGTATTGGAGTTTTGGAGCAAGAACAGAGTATTTAAGCTCTATACATCGGTTCACGCTTCCAAACGTTATTTAGCTGTTGTATCGCATCATCGTTCATTTTTACAACATCGACTTTTATAGAGTCTTTTGTTTTGCCGCTTCTCATACTATCTAGCGTCCCCAAAATATCCGTTTTACTTGCCAACGCTTTTGTCTGTGTACTTGAAGCGCCGTTTGTCAATGCGTTTGAAAACATTTTTTCGTATATGCCCAGCAGATTTGTTTTTTCATCGGTATTTGTTCCGGTATAGCCATTATATGCGTTATCATTCAGGCTTTTTGCCAACGTTGAATAGCTAACTTTCATCATTTCAGCATCCGAAGAACCGATGATACCGCTGTCGTACAGCTCATTCGCTAACGCCGACATATCGTTTGCACTCATATTTTGCGGATCGTATGTCGCTGAGAGTTCTTTTAGTTTTTGGTAGCTTGAGCTTGGCTTCAAAGATTCGCTTGTTGCATCAAATTGATAATAACTGTATGCGGTATGCTCCACGCCATCAGTCGGGCTTTTAACCTTAACCGTCTGCGGAGCTTGATAAGTCGAATAAACGGCAGTTGCATTGACGTTCATTTAAACCCCTTTATAGTTTTTTTTTAAACAAGCAAAAATTATTCCTGAGGAAAAGATCTCAACGCTAAATCCATATGTAAACTCTCCACTTTCACCGCTTTAACTCTCAACCTGACATAATCAACATGCCAACCGTCGTTTTCATCATACAATGCGGGTTTCACTATTGCTCTAACTTCCTCTTTAAACACACTAAACTCTTCGCGACTCAAATGAGCCGTTACACCGTTCGCGAACAAATCAAGCCAGTTGGCGATATCATCCACAGGGGTCGGTCGAGGGATTAATTCCATGTATTCGACTCTAAACCCGTACGACTCCAAAAGGGTACGATACTCTTCTATACTCGGAAAGTACCACGGATCGTCAAACGCTCCAAATTCAGAGTGATTTTTAAACACCTCTTTCATCGCATCGACGGCTGTTTTACAATTACTTTCCCCTCCAAACTCTGCGACAAATCTCCCATTAGGCTTCAATGCTTTATAAATGTTTCTAACGGCGGTTTCACTCTCTTTTACCCAGTGAAGCACGGCATTAGAAAAGACCGCATCAAATCGGTTTTTAAACTCCAACTCTGTCGCGCTCATTAGCGTTGCATCAATCCCTTTTGCACGTGCATTTTTTACCATCTCGTGACTTAAATCGACTCCCGTTACTTTCGCACCGCTCTTTTGGATTTCAAGTGCCAATGTTCCCTCACCACATCCCAAATCCAATATTTCTTCCCCTTCTATCGGAGCGAGTAAGTCAACGACGGGTAATGCCAAGTTTGATACGAATGACGCATGTTTGTTGTACTCCTGCGCATTCCAACTGTTTTCATTCCGCTTCATCATCCCCTCATAAATTCCAAGTACCTCGTCAGCTCTAATCTCACCGCCTCTTTCTTCTGATACCCGCTTGACTTCATCCGCAATCACCGACTGCATCTCGATGGGTACGTCGATACCGTATATCTCTTTTAACACATACGCCACTCCCCCTTTTCCCGATTGGGAATTGATACGGATCGAGTCTTTGTATTCTCTGCCGATGTCGCGCGGATCGATCGCCAAATACGGTACTTCCCAGATAGAACTGTTTTGCTCTCTATGATGCTCCATCCCTTTTTTGATCGCGTCTTGGTGGGTACCCGAAAACGCCGTGTAAATCATTGACCCTACATAGGGATGACGCTCAGCGACGCTCATCCCTGTGATGCTCGTGATACGGCTCAATATCTCATCCACTTTGTCTACCCTCAAACACGGATCGATCCCCTGCGAAAAATAGTTGAACGCCAACGTAATCAAATCGACATTCCCTGCCCTCTCACCATTTCCAAGAATCGTCCCCTCCACTCTCTGAGCGCCTGCCAAGACCGCCAACTCCGCACTCGCAATAGCACATCCTCGGTCATTGTGAGGATGGACACTAATGATGACGCTCTCACGATTTTTTATATGTTTTGACATCCACTCGATACGATCGGCATAGATATTCGGCGAACACGCTTCCAACGTATTGGGTAAGTTCAAGATCATCGGATGCTCCCGCATCGGTTCCCACGCGCTAATCACTGCATTGGAAATATCACGGGCGAAATCCAACTCGGTTTGCGAAAAGCTCTCCGGCGAATACTCAAAAACTACTTCCCCGCCAAAGCTCTGTGCTTCACGTTTGATACATGCTACCCCCTGCAATGCCAACTCAATGATCTGCTCACGGCTTCGGCGAAACACGACACTGCGCTGATTAGATGCGGTCGGATTGTACAAATGCATATTGATCCGCTTCGCACCGTGCAATGCCTCGAAACTGCGGATGATATGTCGCTCTATAGAGGGGACAAGCACTCCGATGGTAACATCCTCTGGGATTAATCCCTCTTCAATCAATTGACGGCAAAAATCAAACTCCGTCTGTGACGCACTGGGATAGGCGACCTCGATCTCTTTGAACCCGAACTCGACCAACGCTTTGAAATAGGCTATCTTTTGATCAATCACCATCGGGTTGGCTAACGCTTGATTGCCGTCACGTAAATCGGTACTGACCCATCGCGGGGCAACTGTGGCAGATTTATCCGCCCACTCTCGTTTATCCAATTTTACCGTTGGATACGGTGTATATTTTGTATGCGTATGCATAGAGATATCCTCATATAGTTAACAATGAAAAAATGCTGACATACGGACGCATTGCGCCCGATGCGGCAAAACTAAAAATGTAAAAAAGAAACGGAAAAAAAGAAAATTACAGCAGGTTCAGCAGGAGGAGAGAGAAGCTCGCGATACGGTTAGGCGTAATGGGTTGTGAAATAGGCATAGTATGACTTTTCATGGTCTCTCCTTTGAATGTATTGTCGAAATTGTAACGGATAAAATGATTTTAAGCAATATGATTCATCAAGAAACTCTATATGGTATTTTCGTAATAGACGCGAATGGTCATAAAATTCCCTATGGATTTAAGAATGTATAATTATTAAATTATAACCATCCATTCCTCCCATTTCCCAGTATTTTGAATATAAATTAGCGGAATAACTTCAAAAGTCTCAAATGTAGAGTGTAGTTTTTACAACTAAGGATTAATCATATTTCCATTTTACAATATTTACTTTTGCAACACATTTGCGACACTAAAGCGAAACAATAGTGTATACCATCGGTTTGGAGGCAAATAATGGCTCTCTCATACTCATACTTACATACGCTTAGAAGTATTATCGCTTCGACTATCAATGAGACGGGTATTGTCCTCATTGATTCTACTCCCACCCTTTATCGCTACTCGACACAAGGGGAATATTTAAAACACGCCAATATGAAAGGGTTTCAATCGTATCCCAATCGTTACGGCAGTTCAGTGGCCATGACCAATGATGGCAAATACGGATTGGTATGTGACAATGCAAATGAACGAGTCCTCTTTTTATCGCTTGAACCGGTACGACTGTTGTCGATGATTCCCATCACTAAGCCCGATGTCGTCCTTTTCAGCGATGACAATAGTTTTTTTGTCCTCGGAAGCAATTCCGGCAGACTGGATGTCTACAAAACACTCAATTGCGAGCATATATGCGAGCTTCATCTCTCAGATTCTATCGTTTGTGCGGCATTTTCAAAAAATGGATCAAAAGTTGCTATTTCAACGATGGATAAAAAAATTCATTTGCTACGGATGGATACGTGTAAAGTTGTTCATATATTCCGTATTGATGATGTCGCCGAAGCGGTTACTTTTTCGGCGGACAACAATAAAATATTAGCTTTTACCCGTGAGGGGACGACACACGTACTGAATGTCTTACTCAAACAGAAGTTTTTAGGAGATCCGTCACTGGAATGGCCGACACATATCGCGTCGGGCTTTAATGATAATGTTATTTTGTTGGCTACACGGAGCAATCAGCTTGTGATATACAATAACTCTGACGGAGTCAAATTGGGCTGTGTCAATTTTGATTATTGGGGGATTACATCTCTGAGCGTTTCGTCTGAGAAGATTTTTGTCGGTTTTTCAGACGGAAACGGCGTTATTATCGATCTGCATGACATACTTCAAGAAGCATACAGCGCTGTTGAAACAGGCAATATCAATAAACTCTCTCTCCTCGCATCGGAATCCCCTTTGATTTTTGTAAATCAAGATTTGTGTACAAAACTAGAGAAACACTATGATGCGATCTTTAAATTCAACCCTTCCAACCCGGATGAGCGAAAAGGTCATGAAGCAATGGTTTCGCTCATTATCGCCGATGGCACGTTACGCAAAGAGTTAATGCAGTCTCTTTATGCTTCCGAAGAGATTGTCCCGTTTATGGAGAAAATTTCGCTCGGTAATGCGCAGGGAGCTTGCGTATCGGTGTATAAAGCACCACAATTGCGCCAATTGCGAGAGTTTCATGAAGTTCGTTCCAGCTGTTTAAAAGAGCTGATGCATGAGATAAAACTTTTGGAAATTGATCCGATAAAATTTAACGAATACATCGAATCGGCTCCGGGCGGATGCACCAAATGCGTTCACAGCATCATTCCAAGGCCGGAAGTTTTGGAAGAGAATTATAAAAAACTCGTTTCCAGCGCTTCATCAAAAAATTATGCGGCTTTGATGGAAATAGGCGAACAACATGAAATGCTCCGTCAAACCAAAGTGTATCGCCGCCTCATGAGCTATGGGGAGGCTCTGATCGACAAAACATTGGTACTTATTGCTGCTGGGAAAATGGATCAAGCCGATGAGTACGCTTCCAAGCTAACGAGAATCAAACCTTTTGCATTGACCGGGAATGATTTTAAAAATCAGATTAAAGCCTTTGATGCGTTCGATACTGCCTCCAAAAGCAATAATCTAGTCAAACTTTTTACTTTGGCCTCCGAATATCCAGCGCTTCGTACTACCCAAATCTTTAAAGATCAAATTGATCTATACAAAAAAAACATTATGACGCCTGCAACTGTTTATGCCAAAAAAGGGGAAGTTTTTAGAGTCTCAGCCTTGATCGCACCTTATGCAGCGATTGATTATTTCGAAGAAAAAAATATTGCGTTGCTTAAAAAAGCGCTGATACATGAAATAGAACTGTATGCTCCTTATGGCGAGGAACAATCACTTTTAAATGCTTACCACGGCTATTTCGGCTGGGACAATGAGTATGCACAGGTATGTTTGGTTCTGAAGTTTCCTCCGAATCTTACGAAAAAACTTGATGAAATATCCCCTGAATGTAAAAATCTCTCTACCTTGATACCCGGAGAAAAAGTATTACGAACTCGCCAAGCGGAGTTATCCAAATAAATTAAATTAACTTATTTATAGAACTTTAGTATTTGCAACATATTTGCGACACTAAAAAGAAATAATTGTGCAGGATCATTTTGAAATGATATGACTATTGCTACCGGAGCCGTTTAATAATGATTAATGACAAATCAGCATCTTTAGTTAAAAATCTTAAAGAAATCGCATACGATATGCGATTGCTTCTGGTCGAAGACGACACAACGCTACTGGTGCAAATGAAAACTTTTTTATCCCGTTTTTTTAATTCTATCGACACGGCTGAAAATGGTATCGAAGCACTCTTTCTCTACGGTGAAAAAAACTTCGATTTGGTTCTGACCGATTTGACGATGCCTCACATGGGGGGGATAGAACTTGCCGAAAATATACGTGAACTCAATAGTGAACAAAATATAATCATTATGTCGGGAGATTCGGAAAGCGACAAACTCATTACCCTGATCAATCTAGGTATTGACGGTTTTTTACTGAAGCCGGTTGATATGAACCGTGTCCTTACACAGCTGAATAAAAGTGCACAAGCCATTTACGATCATAAAATGTTTGATTATTTAAGCGCAACTCTTGAAGATACCAATCAAGAACTTCGCAAAAGCAATGCAGAGCTTCAGCTGGCACTGAGTGAGATCAAGCGACTGAGTCTTAAACAGCCTGAAAAGACAACTATCCAAGTGCAAAGTAGTGGAAGAGAACTTAACGACGATGAAAAAATGATGCTCTACACCCGCAGTGAAAAGATGAGTGCGGCAGAGTTTCACAGTGTTCACCCTTTTGAGTTGGATAAAACCAATGAAGATCTTGAAATACTCGAAGACAATTTCAACGTTTTGCTGGTCAATGCGGAACGAAATATCAATCATGAGACGTTATCGATATTGAGCCAAATTGTACATGCTTATGCAAAAGAGCTGGAAATGATTCCTCAATTCAGTGCCCTTTCGTATGGAATTCAGCAGTTGGCCTGTACATTCGACTCTGTTGAAGATGTCAGTAAAATCCCTGCCATTATGCCGATGCTCACCTCCTTGTTTGACAATCTGGAACAATGGAGGCGGGGGATTTTCTTTTATCGCAATGTCGAAGATATCCACTATATGGATAATTCACTCATCAGCGATGCACTGAGTTTACAGGGGATGTTAAGCAATCAGCATCATGCCTCTTCAGACTCGGATATCGAGCTTTTCTAATATTTCAGACAAGGACTTGGGCATGAAAAAATGGTTGCAAAAGATTTCCGTCACTAAAAAACTCGGATTTATGATGATTTTAACATCGATAGCGGTCGGGATTGGGACATTATTGGCTATCGGGGCGATGATGTCGCTTAACAAAGAGTTTGATACGTTTGAAGCCCAAAGTTATCAGGGGGTCAAAGCCGTTTTGGAAACGGAAAAAGAGCTTAATTATTTTAGCCGTATCACCCGTGAAATTATGCTGGGGGGAGATTTGGATGAAAATCTCGCCAAATTGGATGCAACACGGCAAAAAATCCTATCCCATTTCAAAGAGACCGAAGCCGCCTGCGTTGATTCTTCTCAAAAAATGCTTCAACAGCAAGCGCAAAAAGATGCTATGGTATTTATAACGGCGTCATCCGATTTGATGTATACCCTCAAAAGTCAAAATAAAAGTGCAACCGACCTCTATCCCTATTATCATCATAATTTTTCACCTATGGCCAAAGCATCACGCAAGTCGATGGAAAGATTAGTGGAATCAAAAACAAAAGAAGCTTCCACAATGCAGGAGACATTCAAACATCATATCGTTATCTGGAGTATCTTGGCCGGAATCGGCGGAGTGGTCATGATTACTGCTTTGGGGCTGGTTATGCTGATGATCGTATCGCAGATTAAAGACTCTTTGTCCAAAACGCAAAACGGATTAGTTTCATTTTTCCAATTTCTAGGGGGCGAACAAGAAAAAGCGGCCTTGATTCCCGATCTGGGCAATGATGAGTTTGGACGATTGGCCATAGAAATTAATCGAAATATCGAAATTCTTGAGAAAAAATTTGCCGAGCAGCGACAAAGCATTGTTGATTTTGCAGGTGTTTCCGACTTTATCGGTAAAGGACTTCTTTACAATCGGATTTCAACTCACTACAGTGATACGAATCTGAATGCTCTAGCCGATTCACTCAACAAAATGGTCGATGAAATCGAACGTACATTTGCGGATTTAATCGCCATTATGACTAAAATAGCCAACGGAGATTATTCAAAATCTGTTTCTGCTAAAAATGCACTTATCGGAGGATCTTTTGCGTCGATTATGAATGCGGCCAATTCGATGGCAACCAGCAACAGTGAAATATTTGCCGTGATTGCAAAATTTTCACGTGAATTTAACAGTGAAGCGACGGCATTAAGTTCTTCGGGAGATGAACTCAGTACCAGTGCCAATCAACAGGCATCGAGTTTGGAAGAGACGGCAGCGGCGATTGAAGAGCTTACCTCAAACGTTGCGGCCAATACCGCTAAAGCCGATGAAATGACACGGGTAGCTCAAGAAGCTAAAAATGCTGCCGAAAAAGGGAATAAGGTTGCCCATGAGAGTTTGAACGCTATGGGAGAAATTGTCAGCGCTACCGAAGCGATACATCATGCGGTTGAGATTATCGAGAATATCGCTTTTCAAACCAATATTCTCAGTCTCAATGCCGCCGTTGAAGCGGCAACGGCAGGAGATGCCGGAAAAGGGTTTGCCGTTGTTGCGCAAGAGGTACGAAATCTTGCCAATCGTAGCGCGGAAGCCGCCAAACAAATTCAGGAACTTGCTCGTACCGCACGTGATAAATCGCGCGGGGGGCTTGAAACCTCTCAAAATATGATGGACAGCTTTTCCCTGATTTCCCAAAAAATTGTTCATACCGATAATATGGTGCGCGACGTCGCCAATGCAAGCCGTGAACAAATGGCGGGAATCAATCAGATAAACGATGCGGTGAGTCAGCTCGATCAAATGACTCAGCAAAATGCCAAAACGGCCAGCAACGTTGCCGAGATCGCCGGCGAAATAGTCTCTAAAACCGAGCAGTTCGAGCTAATGCTTTCGCGTATTCGTTACGATAAAGAGTATGAAGCACGTACTTGCGATACGCAATTGTTGTTTGATACGGCAAAGCTGAAACTCGATCATATTACGTTTAAGGAGAACAACTACGGAAAAATCAAAGCTTCATCCGAGCCGTGGCGTGTGACAGGGCATCATGACTGTGCATTAGGCAAATGGATTGATGAACATAAACATATGCCCTATGCTTCAACACCGCAATGGCACTCAATGCTTTTGGAACATGAGCAGGTTCATAAAGGGGTTCAGTCACTGATCGATGCCGATGCGGCAAACGAGTCAAATGAAAGAATCTATGCGATAAGCGATCAGATCGAAAAAGCGACCTTAGGTGTTTTTGAAGGTTTAGATCACGTTAAATCAATCAATTGTTTACATTCACGGGAGAGATAAAATGAGCAAACTAAATGCAACTGCAGAAAAAATCGATCAAATCGATGCTGAAATGCAAGAGATCATGATTGAATTGGAAAGTTTAATTTCTGAAAAATATGAGAAAATGGATTGTGAACAAAAATCGGCAAATACCGCGGCATTTTTGGAATTTTTTGATCGTATAATGGGTCAAATTAATAAAAAATAATAGCGCTGATTTATGGGTGTTGCAACATATTTGCAACACTAAACCAATAGAATCCTCTTTATATTTTACCCTCTTATCATGAGGGTTAATTCATTAGAAAAGGATTCTACATGTCGTATAAAGTTCTTGCTCTTGGGCTTTTGTTTACCGCTTCCGTATTTGCTTCAAGTGCAGCATCTACAATCACTAAAGTCTCTTTTGAGGGGAATGTCAAAGTCCCGACCAAAAAATTACTGCAGGTTGCACAGCCCTACTTCGGATCACCGTTGGACATGCAGCACTCTGAAGCTATGGCAAAAGAGATAGAAGCTTACTATCATAGAAACAACTATATCCTTGCCTATGCCTCGGTAGATAAAATAGATAAAGCCGATCAAAATGTCGTTATCCGAATCGGTAAGTATGCTGATTTTGATGCTCAAGCTATCGGAGAGATGCAGCGACGTGAGATTAAACCTAACGCAATCAACAAAATCTTTTTTGACGGAAATGAAAAAATTTCGACACAACGCCTTATGAATCTCGTGCAACCTTCGTTGGGATTGGAAAAGAATCAAAAAAATCTGGACGATCTTGTTCAAAACGTTCAAAAATATTATCGCACTCATCGCTATGAACTAGCCTATGCGGAAGTTTCAAACGTTGATGTAAACGGAACAATATCGGTAAGTATCAAGAAATATCCAACTTTTAAAGCCCTCTATGCACGTGAAGGAAAAAAGTAAAATTTCCTCTCTGAGGAAGTTTTATCTCTCTAAAATGGAGTAATTACTTTTTTACACACAGAACTTCTTTATATCTCAAAAATATCACTTTTTTCCTTTTTTATTTGATTTTGCAACATACTTGCAACTCTAAACCATTACGATGCCTCACAACAAAAATATTAGATACATAGCAACACTAAAAGAGGTAAAAATTATGGCAGAAATCGAAATGGAGGCAAGCTCTCTAATCATCTCTGAAACCGATGCAAAGGGAGTTATCACATTTGCCAATGATGATTTTATCCGCTACAGCGGATACAGTTGGGAAGAACTTCTCGGTAAACCGCACAATATTCTACGACATCAAGACATGCCTAAAGTCGCTTTTGCCGATTTGTGGAAAACGATCAAAGAGGGAAAAACATGGAACGGTTTTGTAAAGAATAAAACCAAACGGGGAGATTTTTACTGGGTCTATGCCACCGTATCTCCTATCACTTTCGAAAATGGTGAAACCCGCTACCTCTCACTGCGTCGCAAACCTACTCGTACCGAAATAAATAAATATGACGCACTCTATAAAACAATGAAATAAGGATTTATATAAATGTTTGATATCAGAAAAAAAGATTATTTATTACTCAAAGAAGCTATTCAGAATTGTCGAGATTTTGTTTTTGAAGCTGTTAATGAAACTTCCATAGAAGAGAAGAGTTCGAGACCGTTGATCAACGATTTACTGAATGATCTCAATCATTTTGCCAATGATTATAAAACGGTACGTGATGCAAACTATATTCAAGCCGGAATGCTAGCACTGACAGTTTTCCGTGCTAAAACCGGAGAACTAACCAACGTCTCTATGGCGGAGTGTACCGTAAACGGAAGTACGGTACTTAAAGAGACGACTATTTTTTACAACGGACTGATGAGTCGTCTTAAAGAGTTATTTTGTGAAATTGAAGACGGATTTACCCGTATCAGTCATAACGATTTACGAATGCCGTTTAAATCTGACGGATGGGAAAAAGATATCAAAAAGCTCAATCTACATATCAATGAACTTCAAGATATCATTGCGGACCAATATTGTCAGCAACTTACCAATTCTCTCTCCCTCCGACACAATACATTTGATCTCAGTCACTATTCCGATGAACTCAGCAGTAGTTCGAATGAACAAGCATCAAGCCTAGAAGAGACCGCTGCCGCTATTGAAGAACTCACCGCAAATGTTTCCGCCAGTGCTGCAAAAGCACAAGAGATGACAGTAATCGCCCAAGAAGCAAAAATAGCGGCTGATCGCGGTAATAGCGTCGCACGTGAGAGTCTGAGTGCGATGAGTGAAATGGTTAGTGCAACCGAAGCGATCAATCAGGCGGTTGATATTATTGGCAATATCGCATTTCAAACCAATATCCTCTCTCTTAATGCCGCCGTTGAAGCAGCAACTGCCGGAGATGCAGGGAGAGGATTCGCTGTTGTCGCACAAGAGGTTCGCAATCTTGCCAATCGGAGTGCTGAAGCTGCCAAAAATATTCAAGAAGTTGCAAAAACTGCACGTGAAAAATCACATAGCGGGCTGGAAACGTCTAAAAACATGGTGGATAGTTTTATTGTGATAACCCAAAAAATTGCCCAAACGGATGATATCGTTCGTGATGTAGCCAATGCCAATCGTGAACAAATGGCAGGAATCAGCCAAATCAACGGGGCAGTAGGACAACTCGATCAATTGACACAGCAAAATGCAAAAACGGCTTCCAATGTCTCTTCCCTATCTACTATCGTGCAAAATTTATCGGATCAAATGTATAGTGAAATCAGTCAAAAAGAGTTTGCCGGAAAAGAGGAGATCCTTTCCTCCATGCACTAATAAGTGTGCCCTTGCACGCTCTTTTATCTGAAAACACGGATTATATTTTATGTACCCTCTTCCTATTTGTCTATTCTGCCACACAAATGCAACACTAAAGCGTCATTATTTCACTATACATATTTCTAAGGATAATGAATGAATATATTCATCTCAAAAGGCCCGGAACGCGTTCTCACCGAAAAAGCCTTTTTGGTTTCAGAAACGGATGAAAAAGGGATTATTATTTTTGCTAACGATGATTTCTGTGAAGCCGCAGGCTACCACGTCGATGATCTAATCGGAAAACCCCATAACATTGTCCGTCATAGCGATATGCCTCGCGCGGCATTTAAAGACTTGTGGGATACCGTCAAAACAGGAAAAATTTGGACAGGATTCGTCAAAAACAGCGTCAACGGCGGTCATCAGTTTTACTGGGTGTATGCTACCGTATATCCGGTTATGCGAGATGGAAAACGCCATTATATTTCATGCCGACGTCATGCTACAGACGATGAAATTGCAACCGCAACTGCACTTTATAAGACACTTTAAGGAAACTCTATGTTTGGAATAAAATCTACCGATGCCCAACTGCTCGAAGAAATCATGCACGAAGTTCTTGATGTGATAGAGGGCAAACGCAACCGCTACCGTTATGCAAACGCGAGTTTTTCAGATCGAAAAGTTCAGCATATTGCCGATATTGCCCATCTTCGTCTCCAGTCCATTGTTGAAGCGAAACAAAAAGATATGCTTGCGATGGGCGAGTTGATTTTGGCACTTGACCAAATGAAATCGGGATGGTTCAAGCCTACCCAAATCGAGGGGGACGGGACAGAGGTGAGCGTTATTGCCCACTCTTTTAACGCATTTACCCTTTTGTTGAGCAAACAGTTTGCTCAAATCGTCCAAACGCTCCATACCTATGCTTCGAATGATTTCACCTCAGAAATCGACAAAAATAATCAGCGCGGGGAAATGGCTTCTCTTATTGATGGCGTCAATAATCTCTCGCAAGAGATCACCGTTATGCTTACGGCGAACCTTCAAAACGGAATGAACCTCCAAAGCGAAGCATCGTTTCTGAAGCAGGCGATGGAATCTCTTTCCACAGCGAGCAACCAGCAGGCGGCAAGCTTGGAAGAGACAGCGGCGGCAATGGAAGAGATGACGAGTAATGTTCAACAGAATGCCCAAAAAGCAAACGATATGGCATCTATGGCGGCACAGACCGATGCCAGTGCCA
>NZ_JAHFAQ010000174.1 GCF_023250475.1 Sulfuricurvum sp.
GAAAGAAAGTGATCCTCTGTCTCACACTCAGCGATGCGGAGAACCGTTAGGTATGCTAAGGAGCAAATCTCGAAGCATTTGATTGTGGGTTGTCGTGCTGTCTATCTCCATACGGTTCAGATCCGACCGGTATGAAGCGCGGTAGCGAACTCCTTTTTGACTGAGGTCTGCATGCACTTCCGCATCGAAACGGGTAAGGGGCTGAGTTATGTGATATTCTTGGAACAATACTTTCGGAACGGTAGCGGCTTTTGTAATGATGATATTGAGGTTTCCGCCGGTGGTGTTTAGTTCTCCGTACATATCCCCTTGTCCCGATATCGGTGCATTATGCGCAAAGAGGGTGAAGATCTTTTCCAAATCCGCATGTTTGAAGTCAAACGCGATACGAGACGGTTCCAAACGTGGGATATCGACAACCATTGAGGTATCACTGCGGGCAACATCGGTGTGGGTTTTAAGATGAAGCAACTTTTCATCTCCGCTGAGAGCGGCATGTAAGTTCAGGGTTCCACCCAACGGAATTCCGACGAATTGTTCTAAAATCCCGGCATGTGCCAACGAAGCATCAAGGGTGATATTTACATTAAAAGGTTGTACGTCTCCGTATTTGTCCGCCAATAACGATTTTAAAGTAAACGATTCATTGCTCTCCTCCGAAATAGGGGTTGAGACGAATCGGCGTGTTTGAGAGAGTAGATGAATTTTCCCCTCTACATCGCGTTGATCGAATCCGTTAAGGAGAATATCACCGGAGAGCGTCGTATCGGTATCAGAGGGATAGTGAAGCATCTGCATGAGCGGCAGATAAAAGATTTTATCTACGTTCAAATCTACCGATGCGAGCTGGAAACGGTGAAGCTCAATTTTATACAGCACGTTTCCTCCAAAAACATTCCCGTATCCGTGAATCATGAAGGAGGCGATTCCTCCATTGAGAGAGCCTTCCGCTTTTAAAGGGGAGGGAAGCGGATTAAAACCGCCGTATTGAAAACACTTCAGCCGGTAATGGGCATACATACGAAGTGTCAAAAGTGAGAATCCCCCCTGTGTGGAGAAGGTGTTTCCGTATCCGTCTTGAAAGAGGAGATGGAAACGGTTTCGAGTGAGGACAAACTCTTGAATCGTAATCGGAGTAGAGAGGGCAGAGGTAAGTGATTTTTCAACTAGGGGGTTATGAGACGATTTCCCCATGCTGAAAACAAAACCAACGCAATGGCTATGATTATCCCCAGCAGTGAGAGGAGAATTTTTCCGAGTAGGGTTTGGTGAAAATGGCGAATATACTTCATGAGAGTGCAAGTATCCAAGGGGTGCCGACGATCATGAAAATCAGAAAAGTCAGCAGTGTAACCGCACCGCCGTAAAGGTAGATTTCACGGGCGGTGATATAGCCGGAACTGAGATAGATTGCGTTGCACGAGGAACCCTGAGGAGTGATGGTAGCATTAAAATTGGTGGCGAATAAGAGCATCATCGCCATTAATTCCCCCGGTACACCCGCTTGAACCCCTATGGCCAAAAAGATACCGAACAGTGCCAACAAATGAGCGCTTTGAGAGACAAAGAGGTAGTGGATCAGCACATAAACCGCAATCAGAAGTGTATACACCCATATCCATGAAAGCCCGGTAAGATAGTGGGTAAAATGTTCGGCAATCGCGTTCATAAAACCCTGTTCGGCGAGCTGAGTGGAGAGCCCGAAAAGGATGGCAAACCAGATGAGGGTACTGAGCGCTTCTCCCTGACTTCTGAAATCATCGACCCCGAATACTTTTGTTGCCATCAAAATCCCTAATCCTCCGAAGGCAACCGCCGCTTTGTCGATAGGAAATACTCCTGAGAGGGCCCAAAGGGTGAGCATGGAGAGAAAGACCCCGGCAGTAATCCACTCATTTCGGCTGATGTGTCCCATATGCTCTAATGCGACTGCGGCTTTTTGAGGGGCATCGGGCGTCTCTTTCATTTCCGGGGGGTAGATACGGTAGAGCATCCAGGGGATGAGGGCAAATGCGATCATCGTCGGAACAATTGCGTATAAAAGCCAGCTTCCGAATGTGATATGGATCCCCATTTTTTCGGCGATTCCTACCCCCACAGGATTGACCGCCATAGCGGTGAGCCAAAGCCCTGAAGAGATCGTAAGTCCCGCCATCGAAGTCATCATCAGATAGCTTCCGGCTCTGCGGTGGGTATGGTCTCCTACTTTTGAGTTGCAGTCGTGTGCGAGGCCGTAAACGATGGGATAGAGGACACCGGAGCGTGCGGTATTGCTGGGGAACGCAGGGGCGATGAGGATATCGGTGGCGATGACGCTGTATCCCAATCCCAGCGTCGAATGCCCGAATTTACGGATAATATGCAAAGAGAGTCGTTTTCCAAGACCTGATTTATGGACGGCGTGAGAGACCAAAAATGCCGCGATGATAAGGAGAATAAAGCTCTCTGAAAATCCGGCATAGGCTTTGGCCGGTTCAATAACACCGCTTAAGACACTAATGGCGAGGGCCATGATGGCAGCGGCGATTATGGGGAGGATGTTGAATAAAATAGCGCCGATGGTGGTGATAAAAATCGTAAAAAGATGCCACGTTGAGAGAGAAATAGAGAGGGGAGGGGGGGTGAACCATACCCCCAGTGCAAAGAGTATCAACAATAGCGGAGGATAAAACCGTTTGATATGCACATTTTCCCTTTTGATTAGTAACACTTATTATAGCATTTTAGGGGGCTGTTTATAGTTGATAGCAATAGACTCAACTATTTTGCATAAAAAAATTCACATACCTCTTGACAACAGGTGACTCAATGCAATATAATAACACTAGATTTCAACAAAGGAGTCTTTAGAAATCATGTCAAATACAGTCAATGAAGAGCAAATCAGCGAAGAACAAGTTGCCCTTAACGAGGGTGAAGAAGTTGTTGCTGAGAGCATGAATGAATTAGAAACTATTACAGCCGAGTTAGCGTCGTTCAAAGATAAGTACGCTCGCGTACATGCCGATTTCGACAATATCAAAAAACGGTTAGAGCGTGAGAAATATCAAGCGCTTGAATATGCGAATGAGAAATTTGCCAAAGATTTGATTCCTGTAGTGGATTCACTTTCAATGGCAATCGGCGCAACGGCTATCGAAGCAGAACCGGCAGTTCTCTTAGAGAAACTCAAAGAGGGCGTCGAGCTGACAATGAAACAGCTTTTAAGCGTTCTCGAAAAACACGGTGTTACACCCGTAGATGAAAGTGAACCGTTCAATCCGGATATTCACAATGCAGTACAGCGTGTAGACAGTGATGAGCATGAAAGCGGAGCTATCGTAAACACTTTCCAAAAAGGGTTTCGATACAAAGAACGGACATTGCGCGATGCAATGGTCGTTATTGCAAATTAAATTTAAAACAAGGAAAATATTATGTCAA
>NZ_JAHFAQ010000079.1 GCF_023250475.1 Sulfuricurvum sp.
AAAATCAAAAAAGAGAATGCGTATAAACTCTTTATCGAGCGTGACCCTGAAAAGCGCTTTTTGATGCTGATCGATGAACTGATCGAAGAGACGGAAGCCAATAAACTCCAAAAAGAGATCCGCTCGAAAGTCCATTCCCGCATTGAGAAGGTCAACAAAGAGTATTTCCTCAAAGAGCAGCTCAAACAGATTCAAAAAGAGCTCGGAACCGATACCCACCGCGACGAAGAGATTGAAGAGTTTAAAAAGAAACTCGAAGCCAAAAAAGAGAAAATGCATCCCGATGCGTACAAAGAGATCAACAAACAGTTGGAGCGCTTCGCACGGATGCACCCTGACAGTGCCGATGCGGGGATGATTCAGACCTATCTTGAATGGGTGCTTGAGATCCCCTACGGAGAGGAAGCGAAAAAAGCGCTCAACATTCACGACGTCGAAAATCAGCTGAACAAAGATCACTTTTCACTCAAAAAACCGAAAGAGCGGATTTTGGAATATTTCTCGGTAAAAGAGTTGCTGGAGCTTCGCGGCATCGCTGATAAAGAGGGGCGCGGTGCGATCCTCTGTTTCGCGGGCCCTCCGGGCGTCGGTAAAACGTCGCTCGCCAACTCCATTGCAACAGCGCTTAAACGTCCGTTGGTGCGGATTGCATTGGGTGGACTGGAAGATGTGAATGAATTGCGCGGACACCGCCGTACGTATATCGGTGCAATGCCGGGGCGAATCGTGCAAGGGGTGATCGAAGCGAAAAAGATGAATCCCGTTATCGTTCTTGATGAGATCGATAAAGTGGCGAAATCGCATCGGGGCGATCCGACGGCGGTATTACTCGAGATTCTCGATCCTGAACAAAATACCCATTTTCGGGATTATTATCTCAACTTTAACCTCGATCTTTCCAAAGCGATCTTTATCGCGACGGCGAACGATGTAGGGCAGATTCCGGGACCATTGCGCGATCGGATGGAGTTTATTTCGGTAAGTTCATACACGCCGCAGGAAAAATTCCAGATTGCCAAGCAGTATTTGATTCCGCAAGAGCTGAAAAAGCACGGGCTAAAACCGAGTGAACTTTCGATCTCGAAAACGGCTCTGTCGGAAGTGATCGAAAAGCACACCCGAGAAGCGGGTGTTCGTAATCTTCGTCGCCGTGTGGCGGATATCGTCCGTAAAGCGGCGAAAAAGATTCTCGAAGAACCGACAACCCAAAAAGTCTCTGTCAGTCTTAAAAATCTCAAAGATTTCTTGGAAAAAACAATATTCGAGATTGATCGAACCGACCATGTTGACCGAATCGGAGTGGTAAACGGTCTTGCGTGGACATCCGTCGGCGGCGATGTCCTCAAAATCGAAGCGATCCGCATCAACGGCAAAGGGGTGCTTCAGCTCACCGGAAGTTTGGGAGATGTAATGAAAGAGTCGGCTCGTATCGCCCTCTCCGTCGTCAAGACATTGATCGACGAGGGGAAAATAAGCGTTGATCACTCTATTATTCCCCTCTCCCCTGCTGAGCGAGAGAGTGACATTCCTCTCGATGCAAGTGAAGTTTATAAACGTTTTGATTTGCATATCCACGTTCCGGATGGGGCAACGCCTAAAGACGGACCGAGTGCAGGTATTGCCATGTCTACGGTCATTGCCTCGATTCTGACCAATAAAAAAGTACGTGCCGATATCGCGATGACGGGTGAAGTATCTTTAACCGGAAATGTTCTCCCTATCGGCGGGCTCAAAGAGAAGCTGATTGCGGCACATCGAGCTGGGATGAAGCTTGCCCTTATTCCGCAGAAGAATTTTGATCGTGATTTGAGCGATATCCCCGATGAAGTGAAAGCTTCCATCGAAATCGTCGGTGTTACTCGGATCGAAGAGGTGTTGGAACGCCTTTTAATTGACGCATAATTTTCATCGCTTCGGGGCTACCGTAAAGGTATCCCCGCAATTTTGTCCCTATCTTTAATCTCCTGCACTCTTCTCGAAACCCTTTATCCATGACGACATTGTTTTCAAACGGAGCGATAAACGTATACTCTGATTCAATGGAGACGATAAATCGTCTCCCGATAATATGCTCTCCGCCTCTCTTTAGCGCCACTTTGTCATGCTGGCTGAGGAGAACTCCCTGAGACTTGAAAAAACGGTCGACTCCGTAGAGCAATGAGCGGATATTGGAGGGATTCTGGGCATAAGCGAATTCATCGGCATATACGAACTCCATCGTTTCAATCAGCGATTCGTTGTCCTCTTCCAGATACCGGAAGCTTCGACGAATGGCATCCTGATAATCACGCATCATCGGTGCACTGTAGCGATGTCTGAAAAAGTTACGGGTGTAACGCTCATCACTGTTGCTTTCATCGATGTGATGAGGGATTTTATGTTCGCGCAGATACCCTTCGATAGAATCACGATCCCACTCCAAAAGGGGACGTAAAATCTCTATCCCCTCCCGTGAATCGTGGGAGCGGATTCCCAGCATCTCGGGAAGCCCCGATCCGCGGCATATCTGCATCATCAGCCATTCCAGCCGGTCGTTGAGCTGATGGGCGGTGAGAAGATAGCGATAGCCGTGCTTTTTCATCAAATAGCCGAAAAAACGGTAGCGTTCTTCCCGAGCGCGGTGCTCGAAATTGACTCCCCCTAATCGGCAGGAGTGGGCATAACATTGAAGGCTATGGGTCTGTGCAAGCACTTCGGCACTTTTTTCTTCGGCGTCACTGGAGTTTCGGGTGTGGTAGTTGACGTGTGCAATATCAAAAGTGATATTGTGTTCCAGAAGAAGGTGGAAGAGGGCGGTTGAGTCGACTCCTCCTGAGAAAGCGAGGAGTACTCTCCCCTCGTGCAAACGATCAAGATGGAGAAGTTTAGACATCGCCTGTTACGGTTGCCAGAGGCCGTTTTTCGGCGAGTTCAGTGATACGTGCACGGTAGATTTTTCCGAAACTGAGCTCTCCTTCAATCTCGCGATCATTGACATAGATTTCACCGTCTACATCGGGTGCCCAATTAAGTGCTCTGCTGCTTAGAAGAAACTCATGTTCGTCGCTCTCGCCGTCAATGACAAGAAGAATTTCGGTTCCCACAAGTTTTTGCAGACTTGCCGCTTCAACATCGGAAGCGATTTTTCCAAGTTTTTTCGCACGGGCATTGATGGTTTTGGAGGAAATTTTCTCTTCCATGGTATAGGCGCTTGTCCCCTCTTCATCGGAGTAGCTAAAGACATTGATACGGTCAAAGCCGAAAGAGCTGGCAAATTCCCCCATCTCTTCGAACATTGCGTCGCTTTCCTGCGGATGGCCTACAATAAAACTGGTACGGATGAACGCATTCGGAAGGGCTTTCATTGCATTGAGAAGCTCTAACGTTTTGGCTTTTCCAAATCCCCGCTTCATGATACGGAGCATCTCGTCATTGATGTGCTGAATCGGCATATCGAAATAGTTATGGAAGAGTTTTGAATCCCCGATGGTTTTGATCAGTTTGAGTGTTGTTGTGGACGGATAAAGGTACAAAATGCGGGCACTTTTGACTCCATCGATCAGCTCGATCCGTTTGATAAGGTGGATAAGTCCGTCGGAGATATTTTGATCGCGTAAATAGGAGCTTGAGTCTTGGGAGACGAAGCTGAAATCGTAATACCCTTTGGCAACAAGCCCTTCGACCTCGCGGGCGATACTCTCTAAATCACGCGAATGGAGTTTCCCTTTAAACGAGGGGATGGCGCAGAAACTGCACACTTGATTGCACCCCTCGGAGAGTTTGACATAGGCGTGGTAGGTTGATCCCGTTACGACACGCTCTGCGCCGTCGATCAGATAGACCTCAGGGGTAAAACGGCTTTGTTTGGCGGCAAGGAGCTCATCGATTTTGTCGTAATCACCCACACCGGTAAAGATGTCCACTTCGCTGAGTTCTTTGGATAGCTCTTCTTTGTACCGTTCTGAGAGACAGCCTGCCATAACCAAAACAGAATCTTTTTTACGATCCGCATCGAGGTTAAAGATCGTATTGAGCGACTCTTGTTTTGCCGCGTCGATAAATCCGCAGGTGTTGACAATAATAACATCTGCTTCACTGCTTGCATCGGTCATCTCGAAATCTTTGAGCCGTCCGAGCATCACCTCGGTATCAACGAGATTTTTGGTACATCCGAGTGAAACGATATGAAGCTTTTTAGACATTCTGTCCCTTTGAAAAAAATAGGATCATATTATATCCAAGAGAGAATTTGATACACTTTCAATATGAAATATCTAATAGTCCTTTTAGCTTTGTTTCCCATGATCGGCATGGGGGTTCTTTTTGTCTACGGATCGGGCATTGAATGGTTTGATGAATTGGTGGTATGGAGTGAGAATGCTTTTGCGTATCACCTTCCTGTCGTGGCAAACAAACTCTATTATCTTTCCAAAATAGCGGGAGTCAGTGCCTTGTGGCTCCTTATCCTCGCCTTTTGGGTTCAGCCGCTCCGTACGTATTTTCGTTTTGATTTGGTTGAATTTAAAAAACTGCTTGGCGGTTTCGCTCTCGGTTATGGAGTGCTCCATTTTCTCCTTTTTATCGCATCACACGGTTTTTCTATTTCATATATCGGAAAATTGTTTATAACCCATCTCTTTTTATCGGTAGGGTTGGGGGCATTGGTACTTCTCTCTATCGCTCCGCAGGTGAAGTCATGGTACAAATTTCTCTACATAGGGGTAGTCCTTGTGATTATCCATCTTTTGCTCGGATACCGTTCGTTAGAGACGGCGCACATTATTGCCATCTCACTTCTGAGCCTTGGTCTGGCCCTTCGATTGATTAAGCGTTAAATGAAACACTACGATGTTATTATCCTCGGAGGGGGGGCGAGCGGATTGATGTGTGCTGCCCAACTGCGTCAACATAGTTCTCTCTCCATCGCGATTATCGAGGGAAATAGCCGACCTGCCTTGAAGCTCAAAGCGAGCGGAGGGGGCAAATGCAATCTCACCAATGTCGAAGTGGACCCAACCCATTTTCTAGGAGATGAGACACTGGTATCGAATGCACTTTCGAGTTTTTCTCAAAAAGCCCTTTTAGAGTATTTCAAAGCCGGCGGATTGCGTCCGGTCATCCGAAAAGAGCGGTACTATTTTTGTCCCAAAAGCTCCGATGAGGTAATCTCCATTCTGATGGGAAAAGCGAGCGGATGTGATCTTCTCACAGGGTATAAAATCCTCTCACTGGAGAGTCAAAAAGTTTTTGTTGTTACGACGGATAAAGGAAAATTCACCGCTGATAAAATTGTCGTGGCAACCGGAGGGGCGAGTTACAAAGAACTGGGTGCCAGTGACATCGGTTTGAAAATCGCTCAAAATTTGGGACTTAAAACGGTTCCCTTTTCTCCTGCATTGGTAGGGTTGACACTGCAGCCTAGAGAGTTCTGGATGAAAGAGCTTAGCGGTATCAGTTTTCCGGCTCGGATTCTTGTGGCGGGGAAAATATTGGATGAAGATTTGCTGTTTGCCCATAAAGGGATTAGCGGATTGGTCGTTCTCTCCGCATCGCTCTATTGGTTCAAAGGAGACATTGTGATTGATTTCCTCCCTGATTTTGATCTCAACACTATTCGGAACGCTAAGAAGATTCTGAGTACGGCAATACCTCTTCCGAAACGGTTTATAAAAGCATTTTTAGAGGCAATCGGAGTTGAGGACAAGCCGTGCAGCCGTCTGAGTGCGCAGGAATGGGAGAATGTTGTCCGCATTCGCAACTACGCTATGGCTCCCTCGGGAACATTCGGTCTCTCCAAAGCCGAAGCGTGCCGGGGCGGTGTGGCGTGCGATGAACTCAATCCGGAAACGATGGAAAGCACGAAAATCAAAGGGCTCTATTTTATCGGTGAGACGGTGGATGTGACGGGTGAGCTTGGGGGCTATAATTTTCAGTGGGCGTTTAGTTCGGCGGTGATGTGTTCTAATGCGATTAGGGTATAATCTTCACTAATAGTTCATTACTAAGGGATGATTATGGAACGTCAGCGTGTCGTTATCGTCGGCGGAGGGTATGCGGGGGTAAAAGCGCTTCAAACTCTGGCTTCAAGCGGTCTGTGTGATATCCTTCTAATCGATCAGCACCCGTATCATTATCTTCAAACCGAAGCCTATGAGCTTATTGCCAATGAGTGTTCGATGACCCGTGTTACGATCGATTTGGTCGCATTGTCTCTAAGTTACGGCGAGCATGTAACATTCCTCAAAGATACGATACGGGAAATCGATTTTGAGAACCGATGTGCAAGTGGGCAAAACTCATGTCATCCGTATGATTATCTCCTTTTGTGTACCGGCAGCCGTACGGCGTATGAGAGTGCTACCCCAGGATTGCGGGAACATTCTCATGGTGTAAAAACCCTCCCCAGCGCCCTCTCTTTTAAACATCAGTTTGAGCAGCGTCTGTACGCTCGAATGGAGAGTGAGGGGGGATGGTGCTCTGAACCGTTTAACGTCGTCATCGGCGGCGGCGGGCTCAGCGGTGTTGAGATCGCGGCGGAAATGGCTCATTACATCCGCGTTTTTCATCAAGACAATACCCTTACCTGCGATAATATTCATATCTTTTTGATCATCCCTCACGAAAATGTTTTGGAAGGGATGGAACCTTACCTGATTGAGAAAGCGACACAGCGGCTTATACAGTTGGGGGTGAAAATCATTAACCATTCCCGTATTACCTCGGTTGAAGAGCATACTCTGAGATTGAATGATGCGGATATCGTCTGTTTTGATTTTATGATTTTTACGGGAGGGATCATCGCTTCGACATTGACATCTACGATGAATCTCCCCAAAAACAAAAAATCGCAGCTTATTGTGGATGAGTATCTCCGCATTCCGATGCATGAGGAGGTATTTGCGGTCGGTGATATTGCCGAGATTCGCGATTCAGATGGAAAGATGCTTCCTCCTACCGCGCAGATTGCGGAGCAAAGCGGCACCTTGGCGGCAAAAAATATTCTTGCTTTGATCGAAGGGCATCAAATGAGCCGAGCCAAGATAAAAATTGAGGGGATGATGGTCGCTTTGGGGGGAAAATATGCCGCTATTTCATTGTTGGGATGGATCCGTGTCAGCGGACTTTTGGGATATTGGATTAAAACGGCCATTATGAGAGGGTACCGGTATCTTCTTCACCGTCAATGTACCAAAGGGATGGATCGTCTCTCTGAAACTAAACGTCAATGTCGGAGAGGATTTTAATTTTTTCTCAGTACAATTACACCAATTAACATCAGAGGAATATCCTAATGATACTTTTAGCCGGACCGTGTGTCATCGAGAGCGAAGAGTCGATTTTTAAAATTGCCAAGTCCCTTGAACGTTACCAAAATGACCCGCGCTTTGATTTTTATTTTAAATCGAGTTTTGATAAAGCCAACCGTACCTCTCTGGAGAGTTATCGCGGACCGGGAATCGAAGAGGGGCTTCGAATACTCCAAAAAGTAAAGGACGATTTCGGCTACAAGATCGTCACCGATGTCCATGAAAGCTACCAAGTTCCTATCGCGGCGGAAGTCGTCGATATGCTTCAAATCCCCGCTTTTTTATGTCGTCAGACCGACTTGCTTGTGGCGGCGGCAAAAACCGATAAAATCGTCAATATCAAAAAAGGGCAGTTTATGACCCCCTCAGATATGCGCTTTTCGGTGGCCAAAGTACTTAAAACACGCGGATGCGATGAGGTGAGCTACGAAGCTTCCCAAAAACACGGGGTTTTACTGTGTGAACGGGGTTCGAGCTTCGGGTATGGCAATCTTGTCGTCGATATGCGCTCACTCGTGATTATGCGCGAATACGCTCCTGTCATTTTCGATGCGACCCACTCGGTACAGATGCCGGGTAATGGTACTGGTAAAACGGGAGGGGACAGCTCGATGGTTCCTCATCTCGCACGCGCCGCCGCAGCCGTCGGTGTAGACGGATTTTTCTTTGAAACCCATTTTGATCCTATCTGCGCTTTGAGCGACGGACCGAATATGCTAAAATTAGAACAACTCGAAGCGTTAAGCGAAACGCTGTTAAAAATCAATTCAGTCAAAGGAAATTAATTTTATGAAACTAATCGAAGGACAACTTCGTGTTCGCACGGATAAAAAAGTAGCTATCGTCAGTACACGCTGGAACCATTTCATCGTCGATCGTCTGGTTGAAGGGGCAAAAGATGCGTATGCACGTCACGGCGGAAACAGTGATGAATTGACACACGTTTTGGCACCGGGAGCGTTTGAACTTCCGATGGTGATCGAGCAGCTTTTAAGCAGCGGAAAATACGATGCCGTATGTGCGTTGGGTGCCGTGATTCGCGGTTCAACCCCTCACTTTGATTACGTTTCGGCTGAAGCGACCAAAGGGATCGCAACGGTGAGTTTGAAACATAAAAAGCCGGTTTCATTCGGATTGCTGACTACCGATACCATCGAGCAGGCGATTGAGCGTGCCGGAACCAAAGCAGGAAACAAAGGGTTTGAAGCGATGACCGTTGTTATCGAGATGCTTGATCTGTACGCTGAGATCGGCGCATAATGGCGACACGTCATCAAGCCCGCATGGCGGTTGTAAGTTTATTGTACGCATACGATTTAGGAAATCAGACAATCTCTGATTTTAGCGATGAGATTCTCGAAGAGAAAAAGATCCGTAACAAACAGCGTGATTTCGCCCTTGATTTGTTCAAAGGGGTAACGGACCATTTGGCAGAGGTAGACGAAGCGATTATCAAACACCTCAAAGATTGGGATTTCGACCGTTTGGGATCGATTGAGCGGGCGACACTCCGCTTGGGCGGATACGAGATAATGTTCGGTGAACTCGATTCGGCGGTTATTATCAACGAAGCGATTGAAGTGGCCAAGGCATTCGGAAGCGAACAGTCACCCAAATTTATCAACGGCGTTTTGGACGCAATTTCGAAAGACAAATAATATATCATGCGCCTTACTAAAGAACAAGCCTTAGAACTGATTGCTCATGCTGATCTCAAAGAGTTGGGCAAAATGGCGACGGCTCGCAAAAAAGAGCTTCATCCTGAGGGTATTACGACGTTTGTTGTCGATCGTAATATCAACTATACCAATGTCTGCTGGGTGGATTGCAAATTTTGCGCTTTCTACCGTCACGGTAAAGACGGCGATGCGTATGTCCTTACGTTTGAAGAGATCGATCAAAAGATCGATGAACTGCTCGAAATAGGGGGAACTCAGATTTTGTTTCAAGGGGGCGTTCACCCGAAACTCAAAATCGAGTGGTATGAGGATTTGGTCGAACATATCCATACCAAATATCCGACGATTACGATTCACGGCTTCTCTTCGATTGAACTCGACTTTATCGCCAAAGTCTCTCACATCTCTATCCAAGAGTGCCTTTCACGGCTTCATGCCAAAGGGCTTGCATCGATTCCCGGTGCGGGTGCCGAGATTTTAAGCGACCGCGTCCGTGATATTATCGCTCCGAAAAAAATCGACTCTCAGGTATGGCTTGATGTTCATCGTGAAGCGCATAAGCTCGGTATTATGTCGACAGCGACGATGATGTACGGTACCGTTGAAACCGATGAAGAGATTATTGAACATTGGAATCTGATCCGAGATCTTCAAGATGAAACACACGGATTCAGAGCCTTCATTATGTGGTCATTTCAGGGGCAAAACACGCAGTTGATGGAAGAGTATCCCGAGATCGAGAAACAATCCTCCAACCGTTATCTTCGTTTGTTAGCGGTATCGCGTCTCTTTTTGGATAATTTCCCCAATATCCAAAGTTCATGGGTAACCCAAGGGCCGTACATCGGTCAGATGGCACTCCTCTTTGGGGCAAACGATCTGGGATCGACGATGATGGAAGAGAACGTAGTCCGCAGTGCCGGAGCAGGATTTCGGATGGCGAAAGATGAGATGGTTCATTTGATCCGAGATATCGGTGAAACTCCGGCGATTCGCAACACGGCATATGAGATTTTGGAAACGTTTGAGTGACACGTTTATTTTTAGCGATTTTACTATTAGGGCAAGCACTTATGGCAAGCACATTGGATTTTATTGACGTTCACGGGGTAAAAGTCCCATTTATTTACGAAGAAGACAAGCGGCTTCCGATCGTATCGATGCAGATCGTTTTTACCCACAGCGGCAGTATCGATGAGGGAGCACATTTCGGTCTGGCTCGCATCAGCGGCAAAATGTTGAATGAAGGTTCTCTAAAGCGAGGTTCAGTCGGTTTTGCCGATGCTTTGGATGCAAGAGCGATTCAACTAAGCAGCAATGCGGGAAACGAGACTTTCGTGATTGAACTCGGAAGTCTTAAAGAGGAGTTCGATACCGGACTTTCCCTTTTGAGCGAACAGTTACGCGAACCGAACTTCACCGCCAAATCATTGGATAAAGTCAAAACGATGGCTCTTAGCGATATCGCCCGCAAAGAGGCTGATTTTGATACGGTCGCCTCCGATGAGCTCAAAGCGGTACTGTTCGAGGGAACTCCGATGGCAGTCCCCAATATCGGAACCAAAGAGAGCATCAAAGCGATCAAGCTGAACGATATCGAAAAATTCATCGACAATCATCTTCTCCTCTCCAATGCGCTTATCGTAGTCGGAGGGGATATCTCTCTTGCTGATGCCAAGACAAAAGTACAATCTCTCTTGAGTATTTTGAAAGCGGGAAAAGTCGGAAACGAACGTCATTATGAGCCCCGCCATACGCCGAAAGAATCGATCTTGAAGCGTCCTCAAACAGAACAGGCTTACCTCTA
>NZ_JAHFAQ010000175.1 GCF_023250475.1 Sulfuricurvum sp.
ATGGAACCGTAAAAATCGCTCACCAGCACCGCAGGGACTTGGTTGATGAGAATATCACGTAAAACCCCTCCGCCGATAGCGGTAAGGGAGCTGAGAATAATGACGCCGAAGAAATTAAAGTGAGCATCAATCGCCAGAAGCGCTCCGGTGATACTGAAGGCGACGAGACCGATCGTATCGCTGATAACAAAAAGCCATTGCCGCTCGATTTGTTCTCTATGATAAAGACGAAAGGCAAATGCGGCGGTAATCGTCGTCAAAACGGTAATGGCAGGGTAATATTCGTTAAAAGCGAAAGGGGTTCGATCCAGTATGACATCTCGGACGACCCCTCCGCCGAGTGCGGTGAGCGAGGCGGAGATGATTACGCCGAGAAGATCGAGGTTATTGCGTACCCCGACGAGAAATCCGCTGAGAGCAAAGGCGACAATGCCTAGAATATCGGCGAAAACGACGAGATTAAACTCAGACATCATCAGGGGCGCGGTAGTTTTCTTTGAAGCTTACGTAGCGCGCGGCCGAAGCGTAGAGTTCGGAAACCTCTTCGTCGGTGAGCTCTCGGACGACTTTTGCGGGGCTTCCCATGATGAGAGATCGCGGCGGGAACACTTTATTTTTGGTCACCAATGATCCTGCACCGACGATCGACTCTTTCCCGATAATGGCACCGTCGAGAATGGTGGCGCTCATCCCGATCAGACATGCGTCTTCGATGGTGCATCCGTGCAGCATCACTCGATGGCCGACGGTAACATCGTTTCCGATAATAGTGGGATATCCGTCGCTCATGTCCTCTTTTTTATGATGGGTGACATGGACCATGCTGAGGTCTTGAATGTTGCTGCGATCTCCGATTTGGATACTGTGGACATCACCGCGCACGACGCATCCGAACCAGATGCTGACATCTTCTCCCATCGTTACCCGTCCGATCACATCGGCTGAGTCCGCGATCCAAACCCGTTCTTTCATCTTCGGAGTATAGTGTAAATAATTTGTGATCATCGAATCTCCTCAGCTCTCTTTAAATAGCCGTGCAGTCAGTTGCTGTACATAATTCGGAGTCTGTTTTTTGACCGAATTGTAGACTTTGTTGGTATGGCTTTCGGCGATTTTATGGCTGTCGATAAGATTGCCGGGCTCATGTTTAACTTTGACATAGCTGCCGTCATTTTGCAGTTCGTACGCAAGCATATTGTCGGAGGTTTGAAGCTGCAGTATCTGAATCAGTTTGTTGCTGATCTCTTCGCCGCTAATCGGGGTCAGCAATTCGATACGGCGCAACAGATTCCGAGGCATCCAGTCGGCACTGGAGATATAGGTTTGCGGTGTCGAGTGTTTGAAATAATAGATACGGGCATGTTCCAAATATTTTCCGATGAGCGAGACAACGCGGATATTTTCACTGAATCCCGGAACACCAGGCCGAAGACAGCAGATGCCGCGGATAATAAGCTCGATTTTTACCCCGGCTTGAGATGCTTTATAGAGTGCTTTGATGATATCTTCATCGACTAGGGCGTTCATTTTGGCAATGATGACCCCTTCGCTGCCCATACGGGTCTCGTTTTGGATCAATGAAAGGACTTTCGGTTTAATTTGCGTCGGTGCCATGTAGAGTTCGTGCAATTTCCCTTTTTTGCTGAATCCGGTCAAAAAGTGGAAAAAGCGGGTCATATCGTGGGTGATCGCGTCGTTGCTGGTCATGTAGCTGATATCGGTATAGATCGTTGCGGTGGAGGGGTTATAGTTTCCGGTACCGATATGGGCATATTGTTTGAGCTTGCCGTCAACTCGGCGGGTGATAAGCGCCGCTTTGGCATGGACTTTGAATCCGGCAATCCCGTAGATGACGTGGGCTCCCGAATTTTCGAGCGCTTTTGCCCAGTGGAGATTGTTCTCTTCGTCAAAGCGTGCTCGTAGTTCGACCATAACGGTGACCTGTTTGCCCGATTCGGCAGCATTGATCAACGATTGGACGATCGGCGATTTCGAGCCCGAACGATAGAGCGTCATCCGGATCGAGACAACTTCGGGGTCTTTGGCCGCAATCTGAATAAGCCGTACGACCGGTTCAAAACTTTCAAACGGATGGAAGAGGAGCAAATCTTGTTTGTCCAATGTCGTATAGAGACTATCGTCGGTGTCAAGCGGCGGAAGATTTCTCGGCTTGAAACTCGGACTGGTAAGGTGAGCAAAATCTTTGTTGCCGACCACCTGCCACAGGCTTCCGAGATTGAGATACGTTTGGAAACGGTAGATGTCGTCTTTGTAAACGTTGGCATGGCGGTTGAAGAAGTTCAAAAGATCATCATCGGCATGGACGCTCAGTTCCAACCGTACCAATTCCCCTTTTTTACGGAGTTTAAGCCCCTCTTCGAGGATCTCCATAAAATCGTCCGCTTCCTCTTCCTCGATGGCGATATCGGCATTTCGGGTAACACGGAATGCGGCAAATTTGATCAGTTCATAGCCGGGAAAGAGATCTTGGATATGCTCGGCAACGATACTTCCGATCGGGATGTAGATACGGTTGTCGATTTCGACGAAGCGTGGAAGAACCCGTGGAATACGGATAAGCCCGTAACGTTCGACCGTAGGATCTTCTTTGTCCCGAAGTTTGACAATTTGTCCGAACCCGAGATTATTGAGGTGGGGAAACGGATGGGTCGCATCGATCGCGATGGGGATGACGACGGGATAGATATTTTCATGAAAATATCTGTCGAGATATTTGCGCTGGTCGGGAGTTACCTCTTTATACGATTTGAAAAATATCCCCTCTTTTTCGAGCTCTTTCATAATTCCCTGCAGACAGTATTCAACCGCTTCTTGCTCTTTATGGAGATATTCGCGGATTTCACGCAGTTGGTGCAGCGGAGTAAAACGATCGGCTCCCGAGACATTGACTCCGGCGCTGAAGAGTTTTTTCAATCCCGCGACACGGATCATGTAAAATTCATCGAGGTTCGTTCCGTAAATCGCCAAAAATTTGAGTCGTTCAAAAAGAGGGAGCGATTCGTCTTGTGCCTGTCTCAAAACACGGGTATTGAATTGGAGCCATGAAAGCTCACGATTGATATAAAGCGCTGGGTCTTTGTAATTATTTGGCATGGTTTCTACTAGTTTTGGTTTTAAGTTAACGGGATTATATTATACTTATCGTTACAAAAAAGGAACTTGATGAGTATATTTCAAATATTAATGTTTGGGGCGACACTTTTTTTCGCCTATCAAATCTTTCGGCACGTTCAAAATCTAGACGATTCAGAGACTCAAAAAAAAGGGCCAACTATCGTCGACACGGCGGTATTCTCGGCTGCGGCTTTGGTTGAGGAAGCCGATAATGCGTATGAAAAAGGGGAGACGGAACGGGCTCGAATATCTCTCGAAGAGGCTTCGCGTAT
>NZ_JAHFAQ010000176.1 GCF_023250475.1 Sulfuricurvum sp.
GATCCATTGTCCGATTGCTTAGATGACGTGTGAAATCGTTGAGGAATTGTTCTACCGAGGTATAGATAACTGTTTTACCCTGAGAGAGCATAACATTGCCGACCGATTGCATCAAGTGGGTTTTCCCCAATCCGACGCCGCCGTAGATAAAGAGAGGATTGTAAACAACCCCCGGTTTTTCGCTTACGTTTTTCGCGGCGATAAAGGCAAAATTATTGGAGTCTCCGACGACAAAATTTTGAAAAGTAAATGACGGATTGAGTAATGAGCCGCTCGGTCGTTCAACATTAGAGGCAACAACAGTATTTTGTGTTGAAGAAGGAGCCGAGGAAGATTGGATTAAAATCGATACGGCGGGCTTAATATTGGTCTTAATTTCAAAAAGATGTGCAATCTTATCGGCGAATTTTGTCCGTACCCAATTAGCAATTAGTGCATTAGGAGCACGAAAAATAGCCAGATTGCTTTTGGATTCCGCTTCGTCAAACGTGAGTTGTTTAATATAGCGTTGGTAATCGATCTCATTGATCTCCCCTTTGAGAGCATTTAAAACCTGTTTACCGATCGAATTCATCTTTTCCCTTACCCTGTGAATAGTGTTGAGGAATAATACCGATATTTGCCTATAATTAGGATCAAATATAAGGTGAATAGAAGATATTCACCCATGTGAATAGGAAAAAAATGAATATTTTAGGGATCGATCCGGGGACACGTAATTGTGGATACGCGATTGTAGCGATAGAAGGACAAAAAATACGTCTTATTGAAGCCGGATTGATAAAAATTAAAGCGGAATCTCTTCAACATCAAATTCCCCAAGTTGCTGAGGCAATTGAACAATTGTTTCACGTGCATACAATTGATGAAGTGGCAATGGAAGATATCTTTTATGCCCATAATCCTAAAACAGTATTAAAACTGGCTCAGTTTCGAGGAGCGATTACATTAAAGCTCCTGCAAGAGTACGGTATGTTTGCAGAATACACGCCGTTACAGGTTAAAAAGGCGTTGACAGGAAAAGCAAAAGCGGCAAAAGAGCAGGTGGCATTCATGGTAAAGCAGATTTTGGGGATAACGAAAGAGATTAAGCCGCTGGACATTACCGATGCAATGGCGGTAGCGATTACGCATGCACAAAGGGTAAAACTTGATTTAAATAAAAAAGCGCAAGAGACACGAAGAAAAATTCTCAAAGATGTACCAACAAACTCTCTATAAGCGACCAACACACCAGGAGGGTCGCCAGGGTAGAAGTGTATCAAAAGAGTCTTAGAGATCCTTAATAATTTCTGCTTGATGAAAGACTTAAGTGTTACTCTCTGTTAACCCCCTAAAAGATTTCTGAATTCTAAAAAAATCGCACTATTTTTTTAGAAGTGTGTAATATTCACACTGTGAGAGCATTGTGAATAAGTTTGCTCCATATTTGTGTAAAATGGAAAAGAAATCTTCATAAATTCAGAAATTTTTAATCTAAATATACCCTGAAATACCCTTCCTTTATACAGCCTTAAAGCCCTATTTTGGGGGCTTTTAAAGAATTTTTCTCTTTTAATAATTGATTAAGCAACTGTTATAAAAAGTTATTCACATTTTATGATAGATTTTTTATTCAAAAGAGGGTAATCCTCCAGTAATCAAAACGTAATCACTCTGAAATTAACATGATTTACCGTATCAAAAAATAAAGTACATTCTTTTACATTGTACTTTTTATAAAGGTTTATACCATGGTGAGTGCAGAATATATTTTACGTAAAGAACATCCGAAAGTATTTCGGTATCCAACATTGATTTATAAAACAATAGTTGGATTGACACGTTTGCTTCTTCATGAAAAATCGATTAATCTGTTTATGGAGATTCACCAAGAAAAAAGCGGATTGGAATTTATTGACGCTGTGTTGGAACATTTAAATGTGTCGTACAAAACCGTTCATAAGCAAATAGAGAATATTCCCGCTATGGGAAAAGTTATAATCGTAGCCAATCATCCTTTAGGGGCGCTGGATGCACTTTGTTTGATACAAATGGTTTGTTCTGTTCGTCAAGATAAAAAAGTAAAAATTATTGCTAATCGTGTTCTTGGTGAAATCAATCAGCTTAAAGAGTTTATGATTGGTGTGGATAATTTTAATGACAGAGTTTCCAAACATTCGTTACAACTGATCGATAAGGCGTTACAAGCGGAAGAAGCGGTTATATTTTTTCCTTCCGGTGAAGTTTCGCGTGCAGGGATATTTGGAATTAAAGAGGGAGCATGGAAAGGGGGTTTCGTTAAATTTGCCAAACGCAATGCAGCCCCGATCCTTCCTATCTATATCAAAGGGAAAAACAGTCCGCTCTTTTATTCTCTCTCATGGATCTACAAACCACTAGGTACTTTATTGTTAAGTCATGAAGTATTTGCGGCACGAAACCAAGTATTTGATTTTACGATCGGTGAAATGGTCAGTGAAAATACACTCAGTGATTTTAATCTCACGGAAAAACGTCATGCGAGATTATTTCGAAAACATCTTCTCCGTATCGCTCAGGGTAAAAAAGGGATCTATCCGACGGAGTGTTCAATCGCCCATCCGGTATCTCGTCAGGAGCTGCGGAACGAGCTTCGTAAAGGGGAATTACTGGGATTGACAAGTGATAATAAGCAAATATATCTTATCGAGCATGAAAACGCTCCGAATATTATCAATGAAATCGGGCGTCTTCGAGAATACTCCTTTCGTAAAGTGGGTGAAGGAAGCGGACGTGCTCGTGATATTGACGTGTATGACCGTTATTATCATCATTTGGTATTGTGGGATGATGATGCATTAGAAATAGCGGGAGCCTATCGTATCGGCGAATGCGAGTGGATTCTTTCCTGGTTGGGAAAAGAGGGACTTTATCTATCTGATTTATGCGATATGAACGATCAATTTGATCACATACTGGAAGACGCTATTGAATTGGGGCGCAGCTTTGTTCAACCGAAATATTGGGGAAGCCGCGCACTTGATTATCTTTGGCAAGGGATAGGAGCGTATCTCAGTCACAATCCGAACGTCAAATACATGATGGGTCCTGTGAGCATTTCAGGGAGCTTTCCGAAACATGCGCAAGAAATATTGGTCTATTTTTATACCCTTTATTTTGGAAGTGACAATACGATGGTAAAAGCAAAATCACCGTATAGATTGTCCGAGTATGTTCAAAACGACTTTAAAACATTGTTCAACGGCGATAATTATACGGAAGATTTTAAAGTCCTCAAAGACTATTTGAGATCATTGGACGTGTCGGTACCTACCCTCTATAAGCAGTACAGTGAGCTGTGTGAAGAGGGGGGTGTTCAGTTTATGGATTTCGGGA
>NZ_JAHFAQ010000080.1:0-6479 GCF_023250475.1 Sulfuricurvum sp.
GTTATCGAAACAGGATATGCCAACTTAACGCCGGGGAGTGAGCGTGAACACTACAGCCACTATCCTATCGTCTATTATTCTCTGGAAGCTATCCGTCACCTAGAAGGGGAAGCCTTTGTAGCGATGCTGAGAGAGCGTTTTCCCCATTTACGCAAAATCGTGGTCGGATACGACTTTCATTTCGGGAAAAACCGCCGTTACTCTCATGCCAATTTGGGCGAATTGTTTGAAGGCGAGGTGAAGGTAATCGATCAGGTGTGTATCGAGGGGGATTCTGTCCATTCGCATAAAATCCGCACTAAAATCCAAATCGGCGATCTAAGCGGAGCCAACCGCTTTTTAGGGCATAACTACTCTATCAAAGGTTCTGTGATCAAAGGGCAGGGGATCGGCAAAACCGAGCTTGTTCCCACAATCAATCTCGAATGTCCCGGATATCTGCTCCCGTATGAGGGGGTTTATGCGGCATTGACCCGTATTGATGGGGAGGAACATTTTCACCCCTCCGTCGTGTTTGTGGGGCACCGAGTGACAACGGATGGCAGTTACGCGGTTGAGAGTCATATTTTAGATGCAAATATCCAAAGCTGTGAGCGGGCATCTATCAGTTTTGTCAAATTTTTACGCAAAAATCAGAAGTTTGAGAGTCTCGAAGCGCTTAAATGTGCGATCCATGATGATATTTTAGACGCCCGTCGGGAATTGATTCATCTGAGTTTATAGGATTTTAATCTGTGTTAGGGTAAAATCCCGCTAATTTTTCATGCAAAGGAACACTACTTATGGGTGAGTTGTTTACCTTCTTCGGCCTTATCAGCCACGAACATTCGTTCATTTTCCTCACACACATGTTGCTTACAGCAGCAATCGTGTTGATTATCGCGAAAATGGCGACCTCAAATCTACGATTGGTTCCAACGGGAACTCAAAACGTTATGGAAGCGTATCTTAGCGGCGTACTAGCAATGGGCGCGGACGTTATGGGCAAAGCGGAAGCACGTCGTTATCTTCCGCTTGTTGCGACTATCGGTCTTTTCGTCGGTATCGCAAACGTTATCGGGGTTCTTCCGGGTTTTGAAGCGCCGAGTGCGTTTTTGGACTTTACGTTGGCACTTGCGTTAGTTGTTTTTACGTACTATAACTTCGAAGGTATTCGCCGTAACGGTTTGATCAGTTACTTCAAACACTTCATGGGTCCTGTATGGTGGTTGGCATGGTTGATGTTCCCGATCGAGATCGTTTCGCACATCTCTCGTATCATCTCTCTCAGCTTCCGATTGTTCGGTAACGTCAAAGGGGACGATATGTTCTTGATGGTATTGTTGATGCTGGCTCCGTGGGTACTTCCGATCGTACCGTTTGCATTGTTGACGTTTATGGCATTCTTGCAGGCGTTTATTTTCATGATGCTCACGTACGTTTATCTCGGCGGTGCAGTTCTTCTTCACGACGACCACTAAGACATTTTGATGAAGCGAAGTACGTTTGACGCGCTTTTAAGCTTCCTCGGAGGCGTCTCTTGGGCTTTCGTCATAATCGGAGCCTGGGTCACTTTCCAATCGCTTGTTTTTCTCGGAATTGTCCCCGCGTTGATGTTTACATTCCTCTTTATCTTTTTAGCAATCTTTTTGCTGTTGGTACTGGAGACAATGTCGATGGCGCGCGACCGTAACGATATTCTTAAAAAACAAAACGAACTTCTCGAAGAGATTCGAGAGAGTGTACAAACCCCATCTGCAACGGACGCGTGAAGAGTTATCTAATCACCGATCCCGCTTTTTACGGTACCTCTTCGGAGGTACTCAACGCATCATTGAATTCCGTATTCTCACAAACACTTCCCGACTTTTCCCTTTTTCGCGACAAACAAGCGGTTGATTATCCGAATCTAGCACAAACCTTTATCCGTGTATGCCGAAATCATTCTATTTCAAAAGTTTTATTGCACAGAGATTATCTACTTGCAAAGACTTTAGAAGCCGATGGAGTACACCTCACCTCGGCACAGCTTGATGCGATCAATGAGGCAAAAGCATTGGGGCTGTATGTCATTGTCAGTACTCATACGCATGAGGAAGCCTCGCGTGCCCAAGAACTCGGTGCCGATGCGATTACCTACAGCCCGATTTTCTTCTCCCCTGCCAAAGGTGAACCCAAGGGTTTAGAGGATTTAAAAGAAATAATGGATAAAATAAGAGTACCTATTTTTGCGTTGGGCGGAGTTACGACCCAAGAGCAGATAACTGCGGTGCAAGAGGTTGGAGTTTACGGCTTCGCCTCTATCCGCTATTTTATATAAACCAAGGAATTTTTCGTATGTTTGAAACCATTATCGGTTTGGAAGTTCACGTCCAGCTCAATACCCAGTCTAAACTTTTTTGCTCATGCCCGACGAGTTTTAACCACGAACAAAACACCAACACGTGTCCTACCTGTCTCGCATTGCCTGGTGCGCTTCCGGTTCTAAACAAAGAGGCGGTTCGTAAAGCGGGGATGTTCGGTACGGCAGTGGGAGCCACGATCAACCGTACGTCGTTCTTTGACCGTAAGAGCTATTTTTATCCCGACAGCCCGAGCGCCTATCAAATTACTCAGCTGTATACGCCGGTTGTCGAACACGGAAAACTGGTGATCGATTTTGAAGACGGAAGCCATAAAACGATCCGTATCAATCGCGCGCATATCGAAGCGGATGCGGGAAAAAATATCCATGACGGAGCTATTTCAAAAGTCGATTTGAATCGTGCGGGGACACCGTTGCTTGAAATCGTCTCTGAACCCGATATGCGCTCGGCTGAAGATGCGATCTTGTATCTTAAAAAACTCCACTCCATCGTCCGTTATATCGATATCTCCGATGCCAACATGCAAGAGGGATCGTTCCGCGTAGACGTCAACGTCTCTATCCGTCCGAAGGGGGATGAGAAGCTCTACACCCGTGTCGAGATCAAGAACATCAACAGTTTCCGATTTATCCAGCGGGCAATCGAACTCGAAGTAGCGCGTCAGCGTGAAGCGTGGGAAGACGGCACGTATGAATCTGAAATCGTTCAGGAAACCCGTTTGTTCGACCAAGTAAAACAAGAGACCCGCTCGATGCGCGGCAAAGAGGAAGCGGCCGATTATCGTTATTTCCCTGAACCCGATTTGCTCAAAGTGATCGTCGATGATGCGATGTATGCCGATGTCTGCAACATCCCTGAACTCCCCGATGCGAAAAAAGAGCGTTTCGTGAGTGAATTTGGAATCAATGACTATAATGCGGCGGTTATTACGGCAGATCTTGAAACCGCGCACTATTTTGAAGCGATGCTAGAGCAGGGGATCAGTGCGAAAAATGCGGTAACGTGGCTTACAGTAGAGCTGCAAGGGCGTTTAAGCGGTGGTATGAGCCCATCCGAATCACCGATCAGTGCGGTAATGCTCGGAACCCTCGTCAAGCGTATCGAAGAGAGCGTTATCAGCGGGAAAGCGGCGAAAGAAGTTCTTGATTACCTCCTTGAAAACGGTGGGGATATCGATGCGGTTATTGAAAAACTCGGTCTCAAGCAAGTGAGCGATACGGGTGCTCTTGAGGCATTAATCGATGAAATTTTGGCTGCCAATACCGATAAAGTGGCGGAATACAAATCGGGCAAAGACAAGCTCTTCGGATTTTTTGTCGGTCAGGCGATGAAAGCATCCAAAGGTTCGGCAAATCCGAATACACTGAACGAAATTCTTCAAACTAAACTAGCACAATAAGGGTGAGGATGATCAGCCGATGGATCGTAGGGATTGCATTTTTTCTCCATGCGTCTCCAAACTATCGATATATCAAAAAATTTGCCCATAACCTTCTAGAAAACACCAACTATCCGTATAAAAAGTTTTTCGATTATACGATGATGGTGCTGATTGTCATCAGTGTCTATATCCTCGTTCATCATGTTAAATATGAAGTAAAACCTGATTGGCTTTTTTTTAACAATTATGTTATTTCCGTTATTTTTCTGATTGAATATATGCTTCGTCTTTGGGTGTACAGTGATAATTCAAAAGCGATAATCGAGCAGTACGAACATGATCTTTTTTTACAGCGTCCGTTTCGAGTATGGGGTGTATTGCATCGTATCATGATGACAAAAATGGGCTTCGTCTTCTCTCCGTCGGCGATTATCGACTTGCTCGCAATTATGCCGTTTTTCCATGAGATGCGGTTGTTGCGCGTATTTATTCTCTTTCGGGTATTCAAGCTTTTTCGATATGCTAAAAGTTTGCAGCAATTCGTTTCGATATTGGCTTCCAAAAAATTTGAATTCCTTACTCTCGGTGTGTTTGCCGGTGTGATCATTACCGTCTCTTCCGTCCTGATTTATGTTATGGAGGCAAATAATCCAGATTCGAAGATTAACACTCTGTTTGAGGCCGTTTACTGGTCGGTGGTAACGATTTTTACCGTCGGATACGGTGATTTTGTCCCCGCAACCAGCGAAGGTCGAATGGTCGCCATGGTGATTATCGTTGCCGGTATTGCCGTTATTTCATTTGCAACGTCGATTGTCGTATCGGCGTTTACCGAGAAACTCGATGAGATCAAAGAGGATAAACTGATCGATGACGTATCCAAATTTGATCAATTCTATCTGATTTGCGGATACAGTCCCCTAACGGCTCAGGTTGCACACCGCTTTATCAAAAATGGCAATCAGGTTGTTATTTTGGAGAGCAATCACAAAAAGGTAGCCGAAGCTCAAAAAGACGGTCTTTTGGCTCTTACTTTCGATCCGGCTTCGCTTCACTCCTATCATGCACTAAGGATCGATTTCGAGACGCAAGTCATTTCGGTCATATTGCTGGAGGAGAGTGATGTCTTGAATGTCTATACGGCATTGACCATTCGTGAAATGTCAAAAAGTATTAAAATGCTCTCTATTTTACTCCATCATGAAAATCGTCGAAAGCTCTCTTTGGCAGGTATTAATGAGATTGTCTATACGCAGGAGCTGATCGGATTAATGTCTAAAGAGGTGAGCGGAAGGCCGGTGGCTTTTGAAGTGATTCATGCCCTACGCTCTGAAAATAGCGGCGTATTTATCGAAGAGATCGTTTTGGATGATCTCATGGCAGGCCAATTTTTTGATACCACAAAACTTTCGATGTTTCATAAACGGCTCATCGTATTGGGTGTCTATAAACAATCCAGCCAATCTTTTTTCTTTAACCCCTCCAATACCCTTATAATAGATGCCGGTGATGTGGTTATCGTTGTGGGTACCCGTTCGTTAATCGATGAGTTCAAGGCCCTTATGCGGAGGAAGAAGAGAGTATGAGTTATCAAAGTGCGATTGTATTCGGATTCAACGAGTACGCAAAACAAATAGCGATGCAGATCGCTCCCGAATATCTCTCTTTTGCTATATTTGTGATGACCGAAGCCGAACGGAGCGCGGCAAAAGCGGCAGGCTTTGAGGTAGCGCTTTTTGACTTGGGGGAAGATTGGAAACTGATTGAAGAGCGGTTTGATCCGGAAAGTCTTATTGTGTTTTGTGCGCTGGACAAAGATGCCGAAAACGTCTTTTTGACAATTTCCCTCCGATCTATTTTCGAGGAACTACCGATTATTGCGTTGGCGGGAGATCATGAAAGTGCCGCAAAGATGAAAAGCGCCGGGGCCAACAAAGTGATGGCAACGCAGCAGATTACCGCCAATATTATCACCGAAATGTTAGAAAAACCGACGGTTACCGAAGTATTGCACGACATATTATACGAGCAGTCTTTTTTGAAAATAGCACAGATTAGTGTGCCGGAGAACTCTTTTTTAGTCGGTAAGCATCTGCACGATATTGATTGGGGAGAGGAGTTTGATGTTCTTGTTCTTGCTATAGTCGATCATCAGCTCTCCGCGACATTCAGTTTTACCTCCAAGGGACATCATCACCATATTGATCCAGAGGATATTTTGGTTGTGGTCGGGTATGAAGACAGCATATCGGCTTTATCCGAAGCGATGGGAGTTGAGAAATGGGCAAAGTAGGGATTATCGGAGCCGGCAAATGGGGAGAAGCTCTCAGTTTTGCGATGAGTGAAAAAAACGAGGTTATTATTACTTCCCGAAGCCCGCGTGAATGGCCTAACTTCAGGTCGTTGGAAGAGGTACTTAACTGCCGATATCTTATTATTGCAATTCCTGCCCAACAGATAGCCCAATGGCTCAAAGAACATTTTGTTTTTTCGGGACAAAAAATTCTGGTCGCGGCCAAAGGGATCGAAGCTTCCAGCGGGCGGTTTTTAAACGACATCTACGGAGAATATGTCCCTAAGGAGAATCTTGCTTTCTTGTCGGGTCCTTCGTTTGCTGCGGAGGTAATGCAGAAGCTTCCTACCGCTCTTGTCGTGAATTCGTTTTCTCAGGAGACGGCGAGTGAGTTTGCCTCTTTTTTCCCCTCTTTTATCCGTACCTATACGAGCGATGATGTGATCGGAGCTGAGATTAC
>NZ_JAHFAQ010000080.1:6489-10497 GCF_023250475.1 Sulfuricurvum sp.
GGTGCCTATAAAAACGTTATTGCCATAGCTGCAGGGATTTGCGAGGGCCTTTCTTTAGGGCATAATGCTGCCGCGAGTCTGATTGCACGGGGGCTTGTCGAGATGGAGCGCTTCGGCCGAGCCTACGGTGCGACACAGGATAGCTTTTTGGGACTCAGCGGTGCGGGAGATCTATTTCTGACGGCCAGTTCGTCCATGTCCCGCAATTATCGTGTCGGACTCGGATTGGCGCAGGGCAAAGACAAAGAGCAAGTTTGCAAGGAAATCGGTGAAGTTAGCGAGGGGATAGGGACGGCGTACGCTCTTCATGAGATTGCCCAAGCCAGAGGAATCTATCTTCCCATCGCGGCGGAAGTGTACGCTATTTTGGAGGGGAAATCCCCTCGCCAGAGCTTGAAAGATTTGATAGAAAGATAAGGAGATACGGATGTTAGTACATATTGTGATGTTTCAGTTTAAAGAAGAAAACAAAGAGGCCAATATGGCACGCGTAAAAGAGATGCTCGAGGCTTTGCCTTCGAAAATCAATACCTTGCATTCCATGGAAGTTGGGATCGATATCAGCCGAAGCGAGCGATCCTTTGATATGGTTTTGGTCTCTATGTTTGAAGAACAGGCTGCATTGGATATCTACGTTCCTCACCCTGCTCATCAGGAAGTGGTGCAGGTCATCAAAGAAGTGACGACACTTTCTAAAGTCGTTGACTATATACAATAAGGGAATTTGTGGACGAAGTGTTGAGTGTCGAAGAGAAGTCGAATGAAGCGTTCTATAAAAAATATAAAATCCACCTTTCGGTTGCCGCGGCAATCGTAGTCGTCGGAGTGAGTGCGCTGGCACATTATAAAAATGAAAAAGTCAAAGAGGAATTGTTAAACGCAATCAGCGGGTACCAAGAGGGATTGCTCCTTAGCGGCGGAGAACTGAAGCACGGAGCTGTCGGTTGCAGCGGTATCATTACAACCGATTGCGAAATTGAGGGGATTGATCTTTCGATAATGGGGCAAAAGCAGCTCAGTATCCGTTCTCTACGTTTAGGAAATGTGGAAGAGCTTTCGAAGTTGAAAGCATTTTCAGAGGGAAAGCGTACAGAGGCCTCCTTTGATATCGAAGCCGATGAAGTTGCTTTGCCTAAACCGATCCTGGCGCAGATGATTGCCCAAAACGTGAGTAACGCATTTCAGCAAAATACGATGGACAAACTCAGTACGGTCAATTTTGCCCTTAAAGGCGATTTTGAAGGAAGCGTAAACACTATGAGCCATTTGAATATCGATCACTTGCGCATTGACAATACCATTATGCCTCTGGAATTTGCGATGAGCGCGCGTGAGGTTTCGAGCAGCTCGCCGGATTCGATGATCTTAGACCATTTTTCGCTTACTTTGGAAAATCGTACGATTTCGGATGTGACCTACGCATCGGTCAAAAGTTTTACCGACACCCTTCAAAATGATGAAAAAGGGGTATTTCTCAAAGAGTTTAATCTGACCCCTTCTGAGATGAATGATCGAAAAAAGGCATCACAGTGCATCAATACGGCAATTGCCAAACATTTTGAAGCCGATTTGCCGAAAACTCCCGGTATTGTTGAAAAAGATTTGATACGGGCGATGATTCAAATGCTCAAAGGGGAGATAAAAGAGATCACGCTGGACGGTAAAAACCAAAAAGAGTTGAGCATGATCCAACTTCAAAATGCTTTGCAGCAATCCTCAGGGCTGAGCGATGAGGAAGCACGAAAGTTTATGAATGAGAAGTTTAAAATTGAAGTTGAGACGGATTAAACCGCGTCGATAGAATAAACCGCTTTTAGCGTATGCTTCTCTCCGGGTTGCAAGGTGACAATATCGTCTCCCGCATTGGCAGTTTCGAAGCAGAGTATCTTTTTATAATCCTCTAGAGCCAAATCGGCTTTCTGCTCACAGACCCGAATCCACGGATTCCACACTACCGCTGTTTTACTCCCCTCGCATTCAATCCGTATCGTTCGCTTGAGCGTCTCATCATGTATGAGGATGTCATTACCCTCAAACGGATAGATACGGTCGGTTTCGGCATCAATACGGATAGGAACTGTCTGATTTTTTTCAGCTCCGCCGAGAGTTTTGTCTTTGTAAACAAATCCTTCCAATCCCGTTATATGTGTATGGGCAATGTTGCCGAGAGCAAAATAGGTATGAAATGCCTGCGTAAGTTCGATAGGGGTATCTCCCATGTTGCGGGTTGTGAGTTCCAGTGTAAGCGTTTTGCCTACGATGAGTTTTAGAATAAGGCGAAAACGGTGCGGCCACAGTGCGTAGGTTTCGGGAGTATCGGTCAGTTCGAAGGTGATACAGCATTCCCGATCGTTTAGGAGATAGGTGGAGCCGATATTCCACATACGGGTGCGGGCGAGTCCGTGATCATTCCGTCCTTTGGTTTCGGGATCGGGGCCGAACCACGGCCAGCAGATCGGGACACCGCCTCGGATAGGAGTTCCCTCTTGAAAGATCGCTTTTTCGCTGAGAAACAGCAGATCATTGGTGTCGGAAGCGAATGTGTACGAGAGGAGCTGCGCACCGTAGGGGGTGATGGCGGCGGTAGCATGGGGTGTTGTGATGAGGGCGATGGGAAACCCTTCCGGCCCCTCTTTGAACGTTACATACCCTGCGTGTGAGTAGAGTGAATTAAGTTCTTCGATGTCCATACAATAATCCTTAGCAAAATTCTGTCTCGAATGAGGCAAGCTTTAGTGCCATTGCGGCAAGCGTAGCCAAAGGGATTTTATTACTTTGGCGTTCAACATTAATGTTTAAGTGCTTCGATCTCTTCGGCTTTCTCTTCGATCGTTAAGAGCTCATCCACTTTCTCTTCATAGAGTGCTTTTGTTTTTTCAAGCTCTTCTGCCAAAACACTGATCCCGATTTTTTCGTATTTCGCAGGATCGGCGAGAGAGGCGTTGAGCTCATCGATTTTGGCTTCGAGAACCTCAATTTCAGCGGGAAGGGTTGAGAGGGCACGCTGTTCATTAAAGGTGAGTTTTAATACTTTCGGCTTTTCGGCTTGTACTTGAGCCGAAGCGGCAGGTTTGGAAAATTCTGCTTCCATTGCATCCATTTCGATCAGCTCTTTTTCATCTTCGAGGTACTCGCTGTATGGTTTGTAACTCTCTTCTATCGACCCGTCGCCTTTGAAAATAAAGAGCTTTTTAGCGATTTTATCGACAAAATATCTATCATGGCTGACGAGGATAACCGCTCCGGGAAAACTTTGGAGTTTCTCTTCTAAAATATTGATGGTGGGGATATCGAGGTCGTTGGTCGGTTCGTCGAGGATCAGACAATCGACTTTTTTGGTAAAGAGAAGTGCTAGAGCGACACGGTTTTTTTCTCCGCCGCTGAGAACACCCACTTTTTTATCGAGGAACTCTCTCGGAAAGAGAAAGTTTTTGAGATAGCCGTAGACGTGGTAATCCTGTCCCATGACATCGACGCGGTCACCGCCGTGAGGACAGAACGTTTCGATAAGGTTGAGATTATCATCAAGCATCTCGCGGTGTTGATCGAAATAGCCTATGGTGAGTTCTCCGATTTTGATGATCCCGTTGGTAGGTTTGAGCCGTCCGAGGAGTGCTTTCAGGAGTGTCGATTTTCCGCTTCCGTTAGGGCCGACGACGGCGATGACATCTTTTTGGAGTATTCGGGTCGAGAAATCTTTGATGAGGGTTTTATCACCGAGCTTCAGCTCCAGATGCTCGATTTCAAAGAGCATCTTTTGGCGGTTAACCCCCTCCGAACGGTTGAAATGTTTTGCTTCGCGCTCCAGTTCCAGTTTCATCTTTCGAATACGGCTAGGGTTGTTTTTGGCATCTTCGCGCAGCTGCAATACCCGTTGTTTACGCCCTTCATTCCGTTTTAGACGTGCTTTAACCCCTCTTCGGAGCCATTCGTTTTCGCTTTTGAGGAGTTTCAGAAGGTTGTCGTGCTGTTGGGCCATTGTCCGCAATAACTCTTGTTTTTGCTCTA
>NZ_JAHFAQ010000009.1 GCF_023250475.1 Sulfuricurvum sp.
AGCGGTTACCTCCAAACGAAACTTGAATCGCAGAATGAAGCAAAAAAAACAGTCGTCGAGGTGATTGATACGTTTGTCCGTGAGGGGGTGACGCAGAGCGAACTGGATCAAGCCCGCAAATTTCTTCTCGGTTCCGAACCGCTTAGGGTAGAAACCCTTTCTCAGCGTTTAGGGCGAACTTTTAGTGAATATTACTCCGGCAAACCTCTTGGGTCTAGTGTAGAAGAGTTGGAAATGATCCGTACGCTCACCCTTGATGAAGTGAACGATTTTATCAAACGCCATAACGAAATTAAAAACCTTAGTTATGCTATCGTTACCAAGTGAGGATGGAGATAAGTTCCATCGATTAGGAGTAGGGAGTATTACCGCACTCTCCCTTATTGCCCCCGCATCTTTTGAAGACCGGCGTCTAAGTCATGAGCTTGTCCATAACGCATCGTGTGTTATGGATGCGACGGTTGAACATGTTGTCCGCACTCCAAAAACACTCAAAATTACTTTTTTTTCCCATAATCTAGAGTGTGTTTTTGAGGGAATTATTTTTCATCCCAAACCGTATGTGGTTCATCAGTTTCCAAAAGGGGAACGAGCTTTTTTCAGCGGAAAATCGGTGTTGGAAATGGGGAAATGGCAGATTGTTCAGCCGATGAAAATCAGTTCGGTCGGTTCGCTTGTCCCAATATACAAAACACCCCTTCGCGTCGATGTGATGCGCCGCTTGGTAGAAAAAAACATCACGGTTGAAAATCTGATCCGTGACGGACTTCCCGAAAAAGTGGCCCGTGAACTTTATGCGATTCATTTTCCCGATTTTCCAGTGCCTCTAAATGAGCAGCAACTACATGCGCTTAAATTCGCTGAACTGTATGAGTATATGCGCCGTCTGCGACTCAAGCGCCGCTATCATAAAACGTCCTATCGTGCTTCAGGAGATGCGGGAAGATGGATGCAAACTCTCCCGTTTGAGCTGACAGAGGATCAAAAGAAAGCGATTACCGAGATAGAGAGGGATCTAAGAGGAGAATATGCGTCGCGACGGATGATCGTAGGAGATGTTGGATCGGGGAAAACGATGGTGATTTTGGCGTCTGTTATCCTGATGCGCCCTTATCGTTCCATTTTGATGGCGCCGACGACGATTCTTGCCGCTCAGCTGTACGAGGAGGCGCAAAAGTTTCTTCCCGATCTGCGGGTAGCACTGGTGACCAACGCTACGAAAAAAGGGTCATTGGAAGAGTATGATTTTATCATCGGTACCCATGCACTTCTTCATCGTTCTCTCCCCGAGGCGGGTCTGGTAATGGTAGACGAGCAGCACCGATTCGGTACGGCACAGCGCCATGCTCTGACAAAACTCACCGAGAACGATACGTCACCACATTATCTCCAATTCTCCGCCACCCCCATTCCACGGACACAGGCGATGATCGATTCGGCCCATATTGATGTGAGCCTGATCGTCCAGACCCCTTTTACAAAAAATATTACTACCCGTATTATGGTGAAAAGCGATTTTCCAAAATTATTGGATCGTATCCGCTCCGAATTAGGGCAAAATCATCAAGTTCTGATTGTCTACCCATTAGTAGAGCAAAGCGAAAGTATCAATTATCAGAGTCTTGACGAAGCGCGGGGGTATTGGGAAAAGAATTTTGAGCATGTCTATGTAACCCACGGCAAAGATAAAGAGAAAGAGGCGGTATTGATGGCTTTTCGCAAGAGCGGAAATATTCTCCTTGCGACAACTGTCGTAGAAGTAGGTATTTCTCTTCCGCGCCTCTCTACTGTTGTCATTGTCGGAGCGGAGCGGTTAGGGCTATCGACACTCCATCAGCTACGAGGTCGGGTAAGCCGCACCGGGTTGCAGGGATATTGCTATCTTTATACGAACAAAAGCGGAAGAAATGAACGGCTGGAGTCATTCAGTAGCTGTATGAGCGGTTTTGAGATTGCGGCATTGGATTTAAAATTTCGTTCAAGCGGTGATTTGCTGGAGGGGAGTATTCAAAGCGGGAAAAAATTTCGGTGGGCGGATATTGCGGAGGATGAAGATATCGTACAGGAGGTCAAGAGTTATCTTGACCTTCATAAAGATTAATATAATCCGAATTTTCCGTCAGCCCGTTTGTACATGACCCGCATTTTGCCCTCATTGTCATAAAATACTTCAAATACTTTGGTGCTCTCTTTGAGTTTCTCTACCACTTCGGCAACCTCTTGAGGCTTGTAGAGGACTAGTTCGGTCGGAACGATCTCATCTTCCATAGCTTCGTTTTCGGCATGGAGATCGATGGTATGAGATGCCGTATTTTTGGCTTCGTTCAACCCTTCGTTTTTGTGGTCACTTAGTCGATCGTGGAGACGGCGAAGTGCTTTTTGGGCGCGGTCGATGGCGATATCGATCGCAGCATAGAGATCATCGTCACGTTGGGTAATAACAATAGTATTTTTTCCGGCAACATTGATCGTAAATTCGATCGTTACCCCTTTTTTACGTTCATTGGCGGAAGCGACCGCATTGACACTGATAAGGTCAAGATGATATTTAGATAGTGTATCGATAGAGTGCATCAGATGATCTTTGATCGCATCGCTGAGCTCGATGTGGCGTCCGACGAGAGAAATATTCATAATGGTACCACCTTTGTGTAATATAGAGGAAGTTCGATTATAACACACAAAAAACAAACGTCAAGTATTTTAGAAAAAAACAAAATAAGAGAATAGTAAAATAATAATTAACACATTTTAATGGCTATTTAATCAACATAGCATTACAATCAAAATATGGCGTATCCTCTTTAGTGTGTTTTAGAAAAGAGGTACAATGGTCGATAGTACTAGACTGGCTAAATCGGGTTTATGAAAAGTGCTACCGAGCCCTTTTTTTGTGTGCCTTAAAAATCCCGAGGAGGATGAGATGAGAGAATTAAAATCTATAAATATCATTAATAAATTATTTTTATTGTTGTTTATTCTAACGGTCACGTCTTTGAATGCGATAATTATAAATACAGATAATTTTAATAGTAATAGCAATAGTTGGACTGGAGGTACGCGTGATAATGATACCTACCGAATTGAGAGAGATACAACGGCATCAAAATTATATAATCTAAATAATGCGTATGCTTTGAAGAATGTTATTATCAGTTTCGATGTAACTATTGGCGGTGGCTGGGAATTAAGCGACAAATTGAACGTAATTGCCAACGGTATAACAACAACATTCAACCAAATAAATGGAACGTATCATTATTCTGTTAATGCTGTTGTCTATCCCGACAGCACTCTAAATTTAAAGTTTAATCCAGATACAAATGATAATAATGAAAAAATTTGGATTGACAATATTGTTATAACCTTTATCACTGCTGATGCGATCAATGATACCTATACGATGGTCAAAAATACGGCATTAACGGGATATGTACTTTCAAATGATATCGGTCCGACTCTCAACGTTACTTCTCATACCGATCCTTCACACGGAACAGTATCGATAGCAGCAAACGGTACGTTTACCTATACCCCTTATGCTAACTATATGGGAAGCGATTCTTTTAATTATACGATTACGGATTTAAATGGCTATACCGATACGGCAACCGTAAATATAACGGTAACGGATGTCATTACAAGCGGCTATCGTGATTTTTCACTTCGAAAACAGCTCTATACAAAAGGGGATATGAAAACAATTGGGAATACGGTTTTGGTTCCTCCAACGACACAGAATTCTACGATCTGCAGTACCTATACCAATGGTCCGTTTACGGCGGATGCTGCAAATACCAATGACACATATTATTTGTGCGGATACAATGTGGATACGACGACGGCAGGATTGACAAACTCTACGAAATCTGAGCTTCGGCTGCCAATGGGAGCGAAAGTAATATGGGCAGGATTGTATTGGCAGGCGATAGTAGCCAATGCAAGTTTTAACACTAATATGACCGTTAAAATTCGTCAGGAAGAGGGATCGAATACCTATAACAATGTTACGCCGGACAGACTTGATTATTTGCAAGATGCCGGTGCTTCAGGGTACACGAGTTATTCGGCTTTTGCCGATGTGAGTCAGTATTTCGGGCAGGGAAAATGGAATGAAGGAAATTACACTGTTGCCAATATCCCTGTTTATGAGGGGAAAATTGCTTCACTAGGATCATACGGTGCATGGACACTGGTGGTTGCCTATACAAATGCTAATGATCCGAATGAAAAATTTCGTAGTTTCAGTATTTTTGACGGCTGGAAGGTGATTGATTCCGCCAACTCTAATGTCAATGTTGATGTTACGGGATTTTATACTCCAAATCAAGCCAATATTGAAGCTAAAACATCGGTTTTTGCGGCTGAAGGGGATAAACATATCAGCGGGGATGTATTAAATACGACGAATTACAATACCGGAGCGGCGGTTACTCTTGCGACGGTAGCGGATAACACGTTTGACTCTTCGATTAGCGGTGGAAATGCCAGAACACCGCTTGCGATCAATAATAACGGGATTGATATTCAAACCTTTGACATCGGTAATTATCTAAAACCAAAACAAGCGACGATGAGGTTTACCTTTACATCAAGCCAAGATCGCTACTGGCCCTCTATGATCGCCTTTTCAACAGAATTGTACGTTCCGAAATTTTGTTATGACTATGGGTATCAGCAAAACGGTCTTCCGTTTACCGAAGAGAACAACGGAACGGCTATGCCGTATATCACCGGTTATTTGCCCAATACATCGGATATTAATGTGAGTTTGTATATTCGAAATCAAGAGGTTTCGGATGTTCAAGCGAATAATATCAAGTTAAATATTACCGATATTAATGCCAGTGAGGTTATTTATAAACGCAATACCGTTGGAATTACTTTCCCGAGCATGTTTACGCCGACTTATAAAACGGACGGGGCATGGCCGCTTAGTACCGGTGATACCTATATCCGAAATATACCGCTTGGAGATATGGGAAGCAAAGACTATGCGTATACATATTACACGTTGGAGCCTCAAACGATAGGGAATATACATACCCCTATTGTAGGTACTTTTTCGTATGATCTCATGATTTCTCAACCGGATGGAACGACATTGACGCTACCTTACTCCTCAACTGTCGGTGGCGTGAATCTGCCGATGTGTTCCGGAGAAAATTTCAGCTATACACCTGAATGGGGGATTTTCAGTGTTGTCGATGCGGGGCTGTATGATTCTTCAAGTGCAACGAAACGCTATTATGATTTAACAACGCAAGTGGCTAAACGACCCGGAAATTTTCGTGTGGCATCTTTTGATCCGGCGAGTTTGGATACCCCTAAGCCGGTTACTACCATCGTAGCGGTAGAGATGATCGATGCGAGTCAGTTTCATGATGTGGATGCTGCATGCCGTGAGCCATCAAGCGCTATCAGTCCTCGTGTCTGGATGGGATTTGAAAACAACGTTTCTCAAGTCAGTTTTAATGCTGCAACCATACAAAATGCTATCAATACGGGTATGGTCTCGGATGTTATTACCGGACAGCCATCTCCGATTACGTTGGCCTCCGATTTTTTTAAAACCGCAACGCCGAATGCCGCATTCAGGGTAACGTTCAATACCTTGGCGGATCAAAACGACTCTTTGATTCATCTTCAAAAAACGACTAGTGGAATACGCATCGATAATTTTTCAAATGTTCATCAGGTTTATCCTCACTGTCAGCAGTACGTTATTAATCCAAACAATAGTGGTACGACAAATCTAACATCTGTTGCGTGTTCGGATAATGGGAATCACAGTACCTATAAGGATGTAGCGATTTGCATGGAGTGCCTTTATGGGGCGAGAACACAGGTTCTTTGTTCTCGGGATAATTTTTCCATTCGCCCTGAAAGCTATACGGTGACGCTGCGGGATATGAATCAAGCTAACCATGCCATAACGCAAGTTTTTGCTCCCGGGCGTACGGGAGTAGCTGTGCCGAATACCGAACGTGTTAATGTTGCCAGCGGATACGATTATAGATTTGATATCAATGCGACCAATCACATAGATAATACGGCAACACCGGGATATACCCGCTATTTCGGAACCGGCGGAGAAGATTATAACATTACCCTTGTGTGGGAACCGACAACGACAAAAAACGGATGTAATGATACGGACAGCAAGCCCCAAAGTTTTAACTTAATAAACGGTACTGTTTCGACGGAAGGGAATCTTTCTCAAGTCGGTGAATACCGCCTTAATGTAATCGATAAAACGTGGACGGCAGTGGACTGGGATCCTACTATGCAAACGCATCAGACCGGAACCCATTTCCTCTCCGGCTCTGAATGTACACTTAATAGTTCCGATGTTCCGACAGCAGCAACTGTTGTGACGCTGAACGGGGCCGCGCTGAATAATCTGATCGGATGCAATATCAGCAGTACGCACGATAATATTGAGAACAATCTCAAGTACAGAGATTATTTGATGACATTTCATCCGTATAAATTTGATATGAGCAGTATCGGGTTTGGGACAGGTATACTTCCAAATCCGATTGTGGCTGGCGGAGACGGGTTTGTTTACATGTCCGATATGAGTCGGAATGACAGTATGAACATGTCGATGCGCTCGACGGGAAATATCACTGCATCGGGATATAACAATATCGTAAACACGAATTTTGTAACCGATTGTTATGCAAACCGTTTGAATCTATCGATGAAGAGTGATAATAACCTTACCCATCCTCAGCATGCGGCATATCAGATTCGGTTTAGTGATTACAACAGCTCAACTATGATTCCGGCCAATCTGATTTATGACAGTAATGCTACCAATCTGAATACGGCGGCCTTAACGATGCCGTTGATCTCTATTTCGGATGGAAACTTTACAAAGAGTACTCGCGGTTCCTTAGCAACGGTGAGCCGGTTCAATTATGATCGTAACGTAACACAGCCTCTTAGCCCGTTTAAGGGAAGTTTTTCAAAACTGGATGTGAAATGTACTGTATCAGGGGATTGTACAATGCAGGCAGATTTAAGCGCTGCACATGAAGCCCTCGGGGATCGGGCAATGGATTTTAATGTCACATACGTATATGGGCGGATAGTTCCGCGCGATATACGGGTTTTTGGTGATGTTAGTTTTTCGGCAAACGGATGGTATGAGGTATTTGATGCACCGATTTTAGCCAAAACGACTTTGACGCCAAGCCGCAATACCCCTCAATGGTTTGTCAATGCCCTGCATGATGATAACAATGACGGTAACGCCGACGTAACGGTTGTTCTACCGAATACGTTAGGTCTTCCGGTAAATAGCGATATACCGAATCCCCCGGCTTCAGGAATGGAAACGTATAGTTTTGCACATATCGGCACCGCCAATATCCCTTACAGCGGTAAAGCGCATATTAATACCGATCCGTGGTTGTGGTTCGGGACCAATGCGTTGGATTATGCCGATCCGGTAAATTCGACAAATCTTAATTGCCAAACCCATCCTTGTTTTAATATCAATATTTCTCCGGCGGTAGGGAGAGGGGGAAGTTCGACAACGACCGATCTTCGCACGGACAAGGCTAATAAAGGGACATCGGGAACCGGAGTGATCTATGATTACACTCCGGCAACCCGATGATGAAAGGAACGTCAATGCGCTCGGCGATGGCTATGATCGAACTCATTTTCGCAATAGTCATTATCGCCATCAGTGTAATCACGATCCCATCCATGATGAATGTCGCCGATAATGCTTCCAAAGGGATGATGATTGATGAGGACATTTTAAAGCGGATGATGGGTGAGATTACCAAAGTCTCTCAAGCTCGTTGGGATCAAAACTCACTCCCTCCTGATTTTTCTCCTTTACAAATTGCGGGTGATATGCCATGTGATCGTAACGTAAGCGGGATACCCTATCGCCGCAATCCTGATTCGAGTATGATGTGTGCAGGTAATGCTCCTTCCATGGCAGCTGCTCCGGCAACGGGGAGTTTGAATTTGAGTCAAGGGATCGAACAGCTCAATAATCGCAATTATAATTTGGAGATCAATGCGACCGGGGGAAATATTTACACGATTCCGATTTCGTATCGTGTCAGTTATGTGACGGCAACGATTTCTGCCATTAACGCAGGTGTAGCAACCGCAACATGGCAGCTCGGCGCATCAACCGATATGAATCCGAATCCTGCAGGATCGGCAACGCATTTGAAACGTATTGTCGTTCGATCTAATAATGCTACTAATCCTAATATTGATATGACGTTGACATTTTTTAAATCCAATGTCGGGAAATTTTCTGAATGAGACCTCTACATAAGCATAAAGCGTTTACCCTGATTGAATTGCTGTTTGTCATAGTCATTCTGGGGATTGTCGGAGGTTTGGCCTTAGAGGCTTTACGTCAGTATTACAACGGTATCTATCGAACGGGAGAGTATAGTAAGCGGGTAAGCCAAGCGGATCAAATATTGGAACAAATTTCAAAATATTTTGAAAACGGCATATCCGCTTCCATAATCCGTTTGGATGAAAATGATGCTCCTTTCGGAAGTGTGTGTAACGGTATCCCTCAAGCGGGAGATGATGATAAAGACTACACCATTGCATTTGTGGGTGTGGACAATGAGGGTTTAAGAGGCTTTTGGGACGGTAACCGTTGGCGTCCGGGATGGACAAGCGATGTTCTTAGTATTGGAAACCGGGTAATATCTTCTGATTCAAATTATACATCACTTGATACGCTGACGAATCCGCTTGTCGGTGCCGCCATATTCCGAAGTGACGGATTAGGTGAAGGTCTTGATGAATGCCATCGTTTCGGATGGGAAGCTGCAGGCAATACAAATGATGCTTATCGCATAATCACAGCACGTAATTCCGACAGTAATATAACGTTGAACGGTATCCTCAGCATTGGCGGGCGGGCAAGTCGAGCGTACGTTATGCGTACAGCGTATGCGTTTAGAGCTAAAGACGGGGCGTTCAATATGTACTCCGGATTTGAACCTTGGAATGGTGAGCAGTATAATGATGTTAATGGGAGGCTTTTAGCCGAGAAAGTGACCCATTTTACGATCCTTTATGATAGTACCAATACCGTTATGAATTCCAATATCGGGAATATCTATACCCTCAAAATCTGTCTGCAGGGATTGGATGATAATCTGAACGATTCGAGTGCTCCTAGAAATCAAATTTGTCGTGAAAGGATGGTACATGTCCGCTATTAAACGCAAAGGGTTTGCGATGATTATGGCCATTTTTGTGGTTGTATTAGTCGCATTAGGGGGTGCATTGCTTTTGTCAAATACTGCAATCGGAAGTAAATCGATATCTGACAACTATCTCCGTACTCAGGCAGAGCTGCTCGCACAAAGCGCTACCGAATACGCGCTTATGCGTGCTCAGGGGGTTGATACGACAGGCGGTACATGTTTAAACCAGCTTAATATTAGGGTTAATGATGCAAGCGGAAGCAATATGTTCGATATCAATGTTTCGTTAGCCTACTCTTTTGAAGGTGCTGCTTCGGCCGGATGTACAGCGTTGGCTCAGAATACGGGAAAAGATACGATGGTATTGATTGATGCAACTGTGAGCGATCATAATTTAGGAACGGAAGATATCCGTATCCAAAAGCGTTCATGGCAAAAGCTATGAGGAAGAGGATTAAAGCGCGAGCTGAGCGATTTTAGCGAGAACGTCTTTTTCACGAACAGGTTTCATGAGGAATCCGTTAGCTCCACACTCTAATGCTTCCCCTTTTTTCGTTTCATCGGTTGTGAGGACGATGACCGGAAGCTGGCGGAGTGATTCGTCGGCTCGGATAACTTTGAGCATTTCTATCCCCCCCATCACCGGCATAATGATATCGAGAAGAATAATATCAATATCGTTTTGGGCTTTGAGTACACCGATTGCATCCGCTCCATTTTTTGCTTCTAAGACAGCAGAGACGGTCGAGGTCTTCATTAACATGGTTTTGAGCAGTTTGAGGTTGATCATATCATCATCAACCGCAAGAACTTTTAGTTTCTTCTCATCCATTTAGAGTTTCCTCATTTGTTTAGATAAATTTTTCAAAAACAAGACGCAATAAATCTTTATTGATGATGTTTTTGATAATTTCATGAACGTACATGGCATCATCAGCCTCTTCCGGAGCACTCGGATCGATTAGCATGACTAGGGATGTATCACTCTTACTGGAATGGATTATATCATACAGATCCTTGAGATGTAATCCGCTTAATGTTTTATCAAAGAGGGCAAGTTTATAGTGACGATTTTGGAGTTCCTCTTTCAGCTGATCGGAAGAGGTTACACTTTTATAGGTATACCCTAGATCATCCAGGATACGGGTGAAGAGTTTTAGTTCAAGGGAATTTTGTTTCGCAATCAAGATATCGGCATCATAGACTGAGACACGTTCTTCAATGGCGGACTCTTCGATAAGAGGCTCTGTTGTATCTGTTACTTGAATATTCGATTCAGCGTCAATAACAGTGGGGATATCTTCTTCATTCGTTTGGGCACTCATTTCCGGTTCGCTTAAAAGCGGTGTTGATGCTTCGGCTGGAATCGTGATTTCATGGACCGATTTTGGAACCGGATTGATCTCAATGATTTTATGAGACAAGAAATTGTTGAGCAGCGAGATGATTTCGCTTCGTACCAGCGGTTTGGTCGTATACTCATCCATCCCTGCCGCCATAAAACGTTCACGGTCCCCTTTGAGGGCATTGGCAGTTAACGCGATAATCGGAATGTGGTTTTGTCCGTAATCTTCTTCGAAATCCAAAATTTCCTGCGTCGCTTCAATTCCGTCAAGTACCGGCATTTGTATATCCATGAAAATGATATCGAAACTGCCGTTTTTACGTTTTTCAAATGCCTCTAGCCCGTTATTGGCAATGGTGATTTCCAATCCAAGATCTTCGAGCGTCCGTCGGATCAGTTTTTGGTTGATGATATTATCTTCGGCTACAAGCCCGGTTGCGGCGAATCGGGAGTTTTTCTCATCAAATTTTTTACGGCGCGATACTTTGATTTTACGATTGCTAAATGCTTCTGCATCATAGGCTTCTAGCGTTATACGAATTTTAGAACTGTTGAGCGGCTCATACAAAACTTTAAAAATATCAATTCCCATAGAATCGATTTTTTTCATATAAAATGATTTGGTAATGAGTACCAGCTGCTCTTGAGACGATGCATAGGCAGTCATATCCAGATCACCGGTATAGTCGTTATCCACAAAAAGCAAATCGTAATTGACTTGACGCTCAAGCATTTTGAGTTCATCGAGTTCATGGAATGTTGTATAGCTTACACCGAAATAATCGAGATACTCTTTGAGATAAGTGTTCTGGAGTTTCTTTTTCGAAGTATTTTCCAAAATGACGGCATTAATATTGGAAAATGATCCTTTTAGCGGTTCGTTCAGAGTTTCAATCTCTTCAAACTCTAGGGTAAAAAAGAAGGTAGTTCCGTTTCCAGGTTCACTTTCAAGATCCAGTTTAGACCCCATCAATTCAACAAAACGGCTTGATATAGTGAGACCTAATCCGGTGCCGCCGTATTTGCGGGTAATGGAGGTGTCAGCTTGAGAAAAGGCTTCAAAGATTCGAGAGCGTTGTTCGCTGGTGACTCCGATACCGTTATCTTTGACTTGGAAGTGTACCCGCGTCCGGTTAAGAATATTGCACTCTACTCGCCGGATATCGACACTGATCGCACCACCGCTGTTGGTAAATTTAACCGCATTGGAGAGGAGATTAATGATAACCTCTTTGATTTTGGTCGGATCCCCTTTGAGCGGACGTTCAAGACTTGGATCGACATAGCACGCAAGGTCGATATGTTTCTCAGACGCACGGACTCCATAGACTTCAACGGCACTTTCAAATTCATCGATCGGGTTAAAGACAATCTCTTCGATTTCAAGTTTATTGCTCTCAATTTTGGAGAGGTCAAGGATATTGTTAATGATTTCAAGAAGGTTTTCGGAACTTTTTTCGATGATATCGATAAATTCACGTTGCTCATCGTGCAGTTCGGTATCTTTGAGCAATTCCGTAAATCCGACGATTCCATTAAGAGGTGTCCGGATTTCGTGGGACATATTGGCCAAAAACATCGATTTGGCTTCGGAGGCTTCCATTGCGTATTGTTTGTCATTGAGGGTTTGTTCAATGATTCTCTCCAGCAAGGCATAAGCTTGAGCCGTCCCCTCAGCCGTATCAAGATTGATAGTATGACTGAGTGCTTCAGCTTCGTTATCATGAGTATCTTCGGCGACCCGTTTTAGAACCGATTCGAGATTTTTGATATTTGTAGTAATTTCAGCAGAGAAGAAGTATCCTAAAATAGCGATCAATACCCCGAGAATCCAGACGGAAACAGCTACCAAAAGGACTTGAACCGCCTGGTTTTTTACAATGGAAGCGCGTTCATCCATAGCGTCAATTAAAATCTTTTCAGCGTCATTAATCGCATCGATTTTTTCGGATATCATCGCAAACCAGATACCGGACTGTGTTGCATAGGAGCCGGTTGTACTTGCTTGTAAAATGGCGGTTCTCTCAGTGGTTATGTCAAGGAAAAGATCGGTATTGTCTTCGCTGTAGAGTGACGATTGCAATTTGGATTGGATGGACTTATTATTCATCCCCTCAAGATTGAACGTATCGGCTTTGGCAATGAGCGAGACCCACTTGTTGAGTTCTGCTTCCGCAAGAGGGGTCGCACGCGACAAGACATAGGTAATGTAGTCACGCTCAATACTACTGTATTCGTTGGCACGGACTAAAGAGAGGTAGGTTGAGGATAGGGAGTTTACCTCTTCGTCAAAATGAATGGTTGCCAGTTTCGCAAGTTCATTGATGAGCTGTTCTTCAGATTTTCCGTAAAGATCGGTAAATATCTTATCAAAAGTAGCGGTACCCCCATCTACCAGAGGTCTGGATCGTTTAATCCCGTGCTGCAGATCGCTTATGAGTTTCGATAATGCAGCTGCTTTTGCTGCCTCAGCCGTATTTACATGTTCTAGTGCAGAAAGGTGAGACTGATAAACACCAATTTTTTGATCAACGATAGCGCGTTGTGCCTGAAGCGACTTGAGGGTAGCTTGTGATGCGTTCCCCATATACATAACAGTCATTCCGCGTTCTCGCGAAAGATTATTGATCAAATCATTGAGCTGTTTATTCCCCTCCAGTCTCACTTGGAGCTGCTCAGCCCCTTTGTAACTGATATACGCATTGTAAACATAGTACGTAGCGAGGGTAAAAAGTATCAGGATCGGTAAGAGACTGATAAGGCGAAGTCGATTTCTAAGTCCTAGTTGCATTGGGTCTCCTCTATATTCTTAAAGCTCATAGTTGTTCAAGGAAGCTATTGAGTCGTTTAGAAGCTTTGTTGGCTTCTTGCGCATCATTGGTTTGGGACAAGATGGCTAATTCATCGGAAATCTCGTTTAATCGCAGATTATCGCTGATCCCTTTGAGCTGACTTGCCGTTTTTTTCCAAGCGTGAGTATCAAATGCACTGATTGATGCACTGATCTCATTGCCGGCACGAAGGGCATCGAGCTTGTATTCATCAATCAATTCATCAAAAAAGTCAAGTTCAATCCCGAGTTGACCTGCAATAAACGTTTTATCGTAGTGGAGGGACTGCATAGGTTCTGCTGGGATACTCTCCTCTCGTACACGCTCTTCAAACGGCTGGGTATCGATCAAACTTTCATTTTCGTATGAGACGGGAGGAATCTCTTCTTGCAGCAGTAAAGGCGAATTGTCATCTTTCAAATCAAATGTATAGATATCATCGCTATGTACTGGCTCGGAGGGTTCTGTTTCAATGCTCTTTTCAGAAAAGTTCTCTTCGAATAAAGGGATAGCCTCTTCATAAGGGGAGGAGATAATGTCTTCATCTCTTAGCGGCGTTGAATAAAGGTCTTCTTCCTGTAATAGCAGAGGTGTATTATCATCTTTTGCATCAAAGGTATAAATATCATCATCGTTTGAAGGCAAAGGAGGGAAAACAGACTCATCTTCAGAAAGAAAAATGGGTTCCTCTAGAGGATAAAGAAGGTCATTACCGATATCTTCGTTGCTTTTTTCTTTCGCAATCTCTTTCCCCTCCAGTTTGGAAATGATGTTATAAAAGTATTTGAGATTAGCTTCAATTTCAATCGGATCATTCGATGTATTGATAATATTGAGGGTTTCAAAGGCATCTTCGATACGGAGATTTGCCGCTACCCCTTTGAGTTTATGGGATAAAATTTTAAGATTGTTCATGTCCCCTCTGAGAGCCGCTTCAAAAAGCTCCTCTTTAAACTCATTGGCTTGCTGAATAAAATCACCGATGAATTCTTGGATTAAATCAACCGGCAAACCGAGTTCTTGGGCGGCAACATTCGGATCAAAAAGATAGGAGGAATCGACTTTAAGGGTATTGATAAACTCTTTTTCCGCACTGCTGTAGCGGACATCTTCAAACACCGGACGATTCAGTATAGGTTCCGGTTCTGGCTCGAATGAGAGAGAAGCTTCCGGAACAAAATAATCTTTTTCCAACTCTTCCTCATTGAGAGGGAGAGATAATTTCGCGTAGAGATCTTCTATCGGCTCTTCTTCAATGTCTTGCTCGTTGTATGAAGGGACATCGAGAACTCCGGGTTCACTTAGCGGAGTTGGGATGATGTGATCGTAATTGGGCAAAATTGAGGGTGCTGTTTCAATGGGCTGGGTTTCAAATAGCGGAGGCTTAATCTCCGGTTTGGCTTTTTTGGCGAATATCTGAGGCTTGACGTCATCTTCACTAAGAGATTGAATATGGAGCATGTCGATGATATAGCCGGGAGAAGAGGGATCCGCGCTTAAAAAAAGACTCTTGACTTGCAAGGTACATGAAAAGGTGCGGCCGTTTCCGTGAACAATCGCCGAACGGGCATCGGAGTCGGCATGGAGTAAAAAATCGATCCATCCGAAGCTTTTAAAGTTATGAATGTATCCGGGTTCTTTGGCAAACAGATCGGCAACATCACTGCACACCTGTAGTAACTCTTCTAAAGTCGTATAATTTAAGAGTTTTAGACTCTCTTCATCGATTCCTATAAATTCTTGATTATGGTTATAAAATAGCACTCATCCCCCTTATCGCTCTTGCTCAATCATTTTTTGGTACAGTGCCGCCGTCTCTTCTATATTTTTTCGTGATGCCGGTTTACGTGCCGCCATATACCCTTTTACTTTTCCGTCTTGGTCATAGGTTGGGGTTACTTCGGTATCAACCCAATAATAACGTCCGTCTTTTCGGAGATTTTTGACTAAACCGTGCCAAAGTGTTCCGGATAGAATGGTTTGCCACATTTGTGCGAATGCGGCTTTGGGCATATCGGGATGGCGTATGATGTTATGAGGTTCACCTACTAATTCTTGAACGGTGTAGCCCGAAATTTCACAAAATTTTCGATTAGCGAAGGTTATGATCCCATTTAGATCCGTCTCACTGACAATAGCACGCCCATCAAATATGTACTCTTCGTCCACTGGAGTAGGTTTTTGCATCATGTGCCCCCTTGGTAAAAAAAACTGTTGAAAACATAATCTGTGGAATATGGCATAAAGTCCATAAAAGATTACTTAGACATGCTTTCTCGGTAATAATTTCGGATACTTTCCGCATCTTTTTCGCCGATAAGCTCAGAGAGTGTCTTGATATCACTTTTTGCGATGGCTTCGAATGTTCCGAAGTAATCAATAAGCTTATGAATTTTTGCCACACTGATGCCGCGAATCGTCAAAAGTTTGGAGGTTTGATCGATTTTTAGTTTTGTTTTTTTGTGAAAAGTGATTGCGCTTCGGTGGGCTTCATCTCGGAGCATTTGGATGAATTGGAGCCGTTTATCACTGCTTTCCAATCGTAAAGTATTATCCGAGGTATGGATAATATCGCGTGCAGATCCTTTCGCCCGGTGTGATGTGCCGTCAATCTTCTCTTTACTGATAGCGATAACATCAAGATGTATTCCATGGGAATCGAGAAGGTCGATGGCTAAAGCTCTCAATGTGGATCCACCGTCGAGTACCCACAGATCGGGTGGCGGATTGCTCTCAAATCCTTCAATTCTCCGCGTCAGCATCTCTTTCATTTGACCGTATTCATCGCGGACATGCAGATGATAGGTACGGTACCCTTTTTTATCAAAATGGCCGTTGTCATAGACAACCATGGCTCCTACCGTAGCGGCTCCTCCGTGATGAGAATTGTCAAAGACTTCAATTCGCCGCGGCAGAGAATCGAGGATGAAGAGTTCTTGGAGCTGATGTAAAAGTACCTCATTGGTAGGCTGAGGCGTACGAAGGAGTTCATGGGCGTTGGTAAGGGCAAGCTCGATCAGCTCTTTTTTCCCTCCCCGCTGCGGCACTTCGAGCTGGGCTTTTTTCCCAAAGAGGGTGCTGAGATGTTCGCCGACCCAATCACTCGATTCAAAAGGGTGTGCCGTTAAGATGGGGGCGATAATAGGGGGTTTTTCATTGCCATAAAATCCTATTACCGTTCTCTCATACGCTTCATCCATTGAAAAATAGAGGGTAACGGGAAGAAAATCGTGGGTACTTGAAGCAACTTTCCCCTCACGGATAAAGAGACGGAGGATACAAGCACGTGTTTCGTTTGCAGCAATGGCAAAGAGGTCGTAGTTTTCAACAGAGGCCAGATCGATTTGAGACGTTAGTTCGCTTTTACTGATTCGTTCGATACGGTCTCGTAATACCAAAGCCTCTTCAAAGCGGAGCGATTCGGCGTAGAATTCCATTTTAGTTTCGAGCTCTCTGATGAGACGGCGTTTATTTTGAATCCACTCTATCCCCTGCATCACGATCGGAAGATAGTTTTCTCTCGGAACGGGAAACTCACAGGGGGCAAGGCATTGTTCCATCTGATAAAAAAGACATCCCTTTTTTCCCTTCAGACAACTTTTTTTCTGCACGAGTTTTAACAGTTCATAGAGAGAATCGAGAATATCTCGAGCCCCTACCGAAAAAGGACCGAAATAGCGGATGGATTTACCTTTGATAATTTTACGGGTGAGTTCGAAGCGTGGATAGGGCTCCTCCATATCGACGTAGAGGTAAGGGTAGGTTTTATCATCGCGCAGCAGAATATTATATTTGGGTTTGAGCTGTTTGATGAGAGAATTTTCTAAAATGAGGGCATCATGCTCATTTTCAACGATAATGTAGTGAAGTCCTACCGTTTCGGAGAGCATTTTTTGGATACGAAGAGATAAGGCAGCTTTTGGACTGAGCGTCGGGGTGAGGTTGAAGTAGCTTTTGACCCGTTTCGAGAGATTTTTGGCTTTTCCGATGTAGAGAATTCTCCCCTTCTCATCCAAATATTGGTAAATCCCCGCCTGATGAGGGAGATTTCGAATTTGCTCTATCATCGGTGAACTCTTAATGAATAATTTATGGTAGCTATTATAACATCCGTCATTAAAGAAAAAGGGGGAACAATGTCAAAAATATATCTATTTAGCGTCATTGTCGCCGTAATACTATTTTTGAGCGGATGCGGCTATAAAGCACCTCCTTATTATGAGAAACCGGCAGTGGTTAAGGACTCTTCCGTTGCGTTATGATGTTGTCATTATCGGTTCGGGGGTTGCCGGTCTGTATGCGGCGATCGCTTTGCCTAAGAGATTGAAAGTATTAATCATCAATAAATCGAACCCTTGGGAATGCAATACCTATTATGCGCAAGGGGGGGTGACAACCGCCTACAATGATGAAGATATCGCTTCTCACGTCCAAGACACTCTCGATGCGGGGGCAGGTATGTGCAATGCAACTGCCGTACAGTTCATGAGTGAAAGTTCACAGGGGGTGATTCGTGATTTGATTGATCGCGGATTTGAGTTTGATAAAGATGAAGAGGGGCATTTGCTCTACACAAAAGAGGCCGCCCATTCGCGAAGCCGAATTCTGCACGCGGGAGGAGATGCGACGGGGAGATATCTTCACTTCTTTTTACTTAATCAAAATCCCCACCCGATGCTCAGTGATGCTACTGTGGTTGATTTGCTGATTGAAAATAACCAGTGCTGCGGTGTGGAAGTGTTGAGTGAAGGGAAGCGAAAAATGATTTTCGCAGACAACGTCATCATTGCCAGCGGCGGAGTGGGGTCGTTGTATGAGTATCATACGAATGCTTCGACGATCAGCGGAGATATTCACGGTATCTGTATCGAAAAAGGGATTGAACTCGAATCGATGGAGATGATGCAGTTTCATCCGACCGTTTTTGTCGCCAATAACTGGGCACGTAAACAGCTCCTCTCTGAAGCGCTCAGAGGTGAGGGGGCGCATGTCGTCGATGAAAACGGATACCGCTTTTTGTTCGAGTATGATCCGCGCGGCGAATTGGCTCCGCGTGATATCGTCAGCCGAGCTATTTTCGATTACAAGCAACGTGCAAAAAAGCAAGTGTATCTTTCCTGTGAAGATTTTGAGAGCGAATATTTTAAAGAGCGTTTCCCGAATATTTATAAGTCGCTCAATGATTTGGGATATCATCTCCCAAAAGAGAGGGTTCCGATTTCTCCGGCTTTTCATTATGCCGTCGGGGGGATTAAGACCAATATCGATGGAAGCGTTCCGGGGATAAAAGGGCTGTACGCTGCGGGAGAAGCGGCATCGACAGGCGTTCATGGAGCTAACCGATTAGCGAGTAACTCTTTGTTGGAGGGGCTGGTATACTCTCAAAAAGTAGCCGAATCGATTTTGGCGGGGTCGGCACACGGCTGTGCTGAACATTTTAGTGTCGGAAATGAGCCGCTGGAATTAGAAGGTGATAAAGAGAAAAAAGATCAGCTTCGCCGAATTATGTGGGAGAACGTCTCGATCAAGCGTACTCCGGAGGGACTTGGCGTGGCATTCGAAGCGATAACAAAGATGCTTTCGGAGAAAGTGGGGAGATTATTGCGCTTGCGGTTGCTTACCGCGCGGAGTATTGTCACTTCAGCGCAGAAACGGACCGAATCGATCGGTGTTCATTACATTGAACAAAGAGTAAAACAATGACAACTCAAACTGTAGAACACGCTACGCAAAACCTTGTAGCATCTCCTTTTGGATGGACATTGCTTATCTTGTTTTTAGTGGGCTATTATTTCATTGCAATGGAAGAAAAATATCATATTGATAAAGCAAAACCCGCTCTTTTTATGGGAACGCTGATGTTTGTGATGACAGGGTTCTATTATGTTGCCAATGGAATCAACTTAACGCCATTTGAAGAGGCGATTGATCATTTGATTTTGGAAATTGCCGAAATTTTCTTTTTCTTATTTGTGGCAATGACCTATATCGAAGCGTTAATAGAGAGAGGAGTTTTTACTGCATTAAGGGCAAAACTTATTGCTAAGGGATACAGCTATCGGGAACTTTTTTGGATAACGGGAATATTGGCATTTTTTATCTCTCCCGTGGCTGACAACCTTACAACCGCTTTGATTCTTTCCACCGTTTTGCTCGCTATTGATTCTAAAAATAAAGCGTTTTTGATTCCGAGTGCGATCAATGTTGTTGTTGCAGCAAATGCGGGAGGGGCATGGAGCCCTTTTGGGGATATTACAACCTTAATGGTATGGGCGGCTGAAAAAGGGGCATTTGGTGATTTCCTGTATCTTTTTCCCGCATCTTTTATGGGATGGATTGTGACGGCTTATCTTCTCAGCCGATATGTTCCTAATCTTGATCCAAATAAAGATGGAAATCCTGAAGAGGCTGAAAAAATTGAGATTTTAAAGGGTGGTAAAGTTATCATCGCTTTCGGCGCACTCACTATCGCTTTTGCAGTTATCGGAAAGCAATTTATTCATCTTCCACCGATGTGGGGAATGCTATTTGGACTGTCAATATTGCAATTGTACATGTATTTTTTAAAGAAAAAGCACAAGATAGAAGTGAGTATTTTTGAGTCAATGAGTAAAATAGAAAATAATACATTACTTTTCTTTTTCGGAATTTTAGCAGCTGTCGGGGCATTACACTTTGTAGGGTTTTTGGTTTATGCCGCAAAATTGTATGAAATATTTGATCCGACCATCGTTAATATAGGTGTTGGCTTCCTCTCGGCTATCGTCGATAACGTTCCGGTGATGTCCGCAGTTCTCAAAGCAAATCCGGCAATCGACCATGCACAGTGGATGCTTGTGACTATGACCGCAGGTATTGGTGGATCATTGATCAGTTTTGGAAGTGCTGCAGGAGTTGGTGTTATGGGGAAAATGCAGGGAATCTATACTTTTTCCTCTCACATGAGACTCAGTTGGACAGTATTGGTTGGGTATGTTGTTTCTTTAGCGATATGGTATTTTCAATTCATGATTTTAGGTCTTTATTAACTCCTAAATATCTTTAGAGTATCCTTTCATTACCACGAAGGGTATTATCACCTTCCAATCATCTTACCATTAAAGGCTTAAGCGTGAAAGATGTCAATATTATTGTCCTTGATTTCGGTTCCCAGTACACTCAGCTGATCGCTCGTCGTCTGCGCGAAGATAAAGTTTATTGTGAGGTACTTCCTTACCACACTAAAATTGATGCTATCAAAGCTAAAAATCCTAAAGGGATAATTCTCAGCGGCGGACCTTCTTCGGTTTATAACAAAGACGCGTACGAAGTCGATCAAGGGGTTTATGCTCTTGGAATTCCTGTTTTGGGGATTTGTTACGGTATGCAGCGTATCGCGGTTGATTTCGGCGGTTCGGTCGTTCGAAGTGATCACCATGAATACGGCAAAGCGGAATTGACGATCGATATGACACAACACTCGGTACTTTTTGAAGGGTGTGAAGATGAGCGTGCGGTATGGATGAGCCACTCCGACAAAGTGGACGTATTGCCGGAAGGTTTTATTCCGATCGCCTATTCACCGAACTCTCCGTATGCAGCGATTGCTAACGAAGAAAAAATGGTTTATGCGATGCAGTATCACCCGGAAGTCAACCACTCCGAAGAGGGGTATTTGATGCTTCGCAATTTTGCCCGTAAAATTTGCGGGATCACCGAAAAATGGGATATGGGGCATTTCCTTAAAGAACAAATACTCAAAATCCGTGCGCAGGTCGGTGAGGGGAAAGTCCTCTGTGCCCTCAGCGGCGGAGTAGACTCATCGGTTGTCGCCGCATTGCTTTACGAAGCGATCGGTGATCAGCTGATTCCGGTATTCGTCGATAACGGTTTGCTCCGTAAAGGGGAACGTGATTCGGTTGAAAATATTTTTAAAGTCCATCTCAAAGTTCCTCTCGTTGTGGCGGATGCATCGGAATCTTTTCTCAGCAAGCTTGCGGGGGTAACCGATCCGGAGACCAAACGTAAAATCATCGGACATACGTTTATCGAAGTGTTTGAAGCGGAAGCGAAAAAACACGACGGTATTAAATTTCTTGCGCAGGGGACACTTTACCCTGACGTTATCGAGTCCGTTTCGGTTAACGGTCCGTCCGTCACGATCAAATCGCATCACAACGTCGGCGGATTGCCGGATTGGATGGATTTTGAGCTAATCGAGCCGTTACGTGATTTGTTCAAAGATGAAGTGCGTAAACTCGGACTTGAACTCGGACTCCCTGATTCCCTCGTTAACCGTCATCCGTTTCCAGGACCGGGTCTGGGTATCCGTATCATGGGTGAGGTGAATAAACCGGATCTCGATCTTCTGCGCGAAGCCGATGCCATTTTGCTCGATGAGTTGAAAGTCAGCGGATACTACACCAAAACATGGCAAGCATTTGCTGTCCTTTTGAATGTAAAATCGGTCGGAGTCATGGGGGATAACCGTACGTATGATAACACCGTATGTGTACGCGTGGTCGAAGCGGTAGACGGTATGACCGCAACATTCGCTCATCTTCCGCATACATTGTTGGAGCGTATTAGCCGCCGTATCATCAATGAAGTAGACGGAATCAACCGCGTTGTCTACGACATCAGTTCAAAACCGCCGGCAACGATTGAGTGGGAATAAGGGGAACGCATTTTGCGCCCCGTCTATCTAATCTCTAAAACTCCTTATCCGGGAGTTATTCATATCCCCATCCTTACCATCTCTTTTTTAACTCCGAAGATTGATTTTGCCGATTATGAAGGAATTATTGTCACTTCAAAACAAGGCGTTGCTGCTCTCCATAATTACTTGGTGGATTGGAATAGACTTAAGTGCATAGCCGTTTCGGAATCGACGGCGCAAAGCGCACGTGAGGCGGGTGCAAAGGAAATCGAAACAGGAAACGGATACGGCGAATCGATTCCGAATGTGCTGAGAGCAAAAGAGCGGAGCGGAAAATGGCTCTATCTGCGTCCCAAAATTGTCGCCTCCGAATGGATCGAGACGGCACGATACGGCGGGGTTGAAATCGATGAAGCCATTGTCTATGAGACAAGCTGTGCTACGGAACTACCAAAGCAGATCCTGTCGAAAGAGGGTATTCTCATCTTTACATCCCCCTCAACCATCCGGTGTTTTTTGCAAATCTATGAGATTCTCCCTACGCATACCATTGTCGTTATCGGTAAAACGACACAAAATGCGCTTCCTCCGGGTATCCCTTCCCAATTGAGTTTAACTTCCAGCGTCGCATCAGCCGTAGAGTTAGCACGTGAAATCGCTATGGAGGGGTAAAATTCATCACCCTTTTAAGATTTTAGGGCTATAATTATTAATTCTGGGCGTAGCGAGTAACCGCAATATGAGGGTTCTACATATACAACTAGTCACATCCGTAGACGTTTCGGTGTGTCGGTGGTCTTGTTTGAGCGTTTAACGTGAGAGATTGCCGCCGGAAGAGACGCTCGATGTGGCGCAATTACAGCTTTGAAGAACCAAAGCTACTGCGAAACGTCCGCCCGGGCTACTGTTAACTCCCTTTTGAACGAAGCAGAGTTACAATTTTTTATTTGAGAAACGTTTGCGAGTTTCAAATAAGATAATTATTTTTTGACAAGGTGATCTATGCGCGTAATGGTAATCGGTAGCGGCGGACGTGAGTTTGCAATCGGGCGGGTATTGAAACAAGATACGGCAGTAACGGAGATCTTTTTTGCTCCAGGCAACGGTGCGACAACCATGCTGGGAGAGAATATTGCGATCAATGATTATGAAGAGCTTGCGCGTTTTGCGCTCGATAATGCGATTGATTTAACCATTGTAGGACCGGAAGGGCCTCTCAGCGACGGTGTTGTTGATGTATTTAAAGCCAAAGGGCTTGTAATTTTCGGCCCCTCCAAAGCGGCAGCGCAGCTTGAAGGGTCAAAAGTTTATATGAAAAACTTTTTAGCCAAATATAATATTCCGACAGCACGTTATATCGAAACCGATCATATTGGAGATGCCTTCGCATTTATCGAATCCCTGCCTCTTCCTATTGTGGTTAAAGCGGATGGTCTGTGTGCAGGAAAAGGGGTTATCATAGCGATGAGCTATGAAGAGGCAAAAATAGCCGTTTCCGAAATGCTCAGTGGAAAATCGTTCGGCGATGCAGGTAAACGTGTCGTTGTCGAAGAGTTTTTAGACGGATACGAACTTTCGATGTTTGCTCTTTGTGACGGAAAGGATTTTATCCTTCTCCCCGCTGCCCAAGATCATAAACGGCTTCTTGATAACGATGAGGGACCGAATACCGGCGGGATGGGGGCTTATGCACCGACCCCATTGGTCGATGATGTGATTTATGACAAAGTAAAAGAGCGAATTGTCCGTCCGACGCTCAGCGGAATGCAAGAAGAGGGAGCTCCGTTTGAAGGCGTTCTTTTCATCGGTTTGATGATTGTTAACGGTGAACCGATTACACTAGAGTTTAATGTTCGTTTCGGTGATCCTGAATGTGAAATTTTAATGCCGCTTTTGAAAACCCCTGCCAGTGAGCTTTTTTATAAAGCGGCAACGAAGCAGCTTGATACATTGAAGGTAGAGTTTTATGATAAATATGCCGTCGGTGTTGTTATGGCAAGCCGTAATTATCCGTATGACAACTCGGAACCTGCTGAAATTATCGTCGATGATATTCATCATGAAGAGGTGGCTCAAAATACCCATATCGCTTATGCAGGTGTAAGTGCAGAAGATGGAAAACTCTATGCGACCGGCGGACGGGTTCTGGTGTGTGTCGGTGTGGGAGAGAGTATCAAAGAAGCACGTGATCGTGCTTACATGATGTGCGGTCAGGTTCATTTTGCGGGGAAAAAGCTCCGTAGCGATATTGCGTATCAGGCCCTTCGATAATGGATGAAAGTCTCGATTCACTGATCCAGCGTGAGCATCTTCAACTTGCTTCGATACGTCAGCGTGCTGCTGCTTTCGGGATCGATGAACTTCTTTTATCGGCAATTATGATTGTTATCTTATGGGATTCGATTGCGCTGGCTCATTCATTAGAAGCTATGATAGCGGTAACGAACAGCTTCTTGTTAGAGTATATGGCGATCAAAATTATTTATCAAACTTTTTTTACGATGCAATACGGCGCAAGTATCGGAAAAATTATAATGAAAATCCGTGTCATTGAGATAACAACCCTTTCAAATCCAAGATTTTTAAGTGCGTTTAACCGCAGTGTTTTTCGTGTAGTAAGTGAAGTTCTTTTCTATCTTGGATTTGTGTGGGCAATGTTGGATCCGTTTCGGCGGAGCTGGCATGATCGAACCGGAAGGACATTGGTAATTAATGCATAAGCTTTATTGGATCAGTCTGATCGCTTCAACGGTATTGTTAGGCGATGAACGTGTTGAATTGTTTGGGACGAATATGGATTCAAACGGATCGATTGCAACATCAACAGGTAATCCGGTTGCCATCTATCAAGATCAGATCCTCAGTGCCGATAAATTGGTGTATGATCGTAATACCAGCATTATTGAAGCCACAGGCAAAGTTAATATATTTAAAGACGGACAGCAGCATGCAATAAGTGAATATTCGCGCATGAATCTTGTTGATGACACACGCTATTCAGCTCCTTATTTCTCTATAGATCATTCGACCGGCTTATGGCTAAGTACTTCAGAAGCACAAGCATGTCGAAATTTGATTGATCTCTCGAGTGGCTCGGTATCGGGATGTGATTCGAGTGACCCGTTATGGAAAATTCATTTTACGAGTGCCGATTACGATACCGAAAATATGTGGGTGAATCTTTATAACCCCTACTTGGAGATCGGAGATATTCCTGTATTTTATCTCCCTTATTTCGGATATCCTACCGATCACACCCGCCGAAGCGGATTACTGATTCCTGCCTTTGGATGGTCGGGATCGGAAGGATTTTATTATCAACAGCCGATTTATCTAGCTCCTCAAAACTGGTGGGATTTAGAATTTCGTCCACAGATCCGTACTGCGAGAGGATCAGGACTCTATACCGATTTTCGTTTTGTAGATACCCCCTCGTCTAAAGGGTCGATACGAATGGGATATTTTAAAGAGCAAGCGCAGTACGCGGTTGAACACGACCTAGCCCATATTAAACATTACGGCTATGATGTAAACTATCGTCACAGTGCCCCTTTGCGCGAGTGGTTTGATTCAGACTTGGAGGGGGAATCGGGGCTCTATATCGATGGCTCATGGATGAACGATGTCGATTATTTAAATCTGCAAGAAAGTGATGAAACTAAAAATGTTACCGCCAATCAGGTATTTTCCCGCATTAACGGCTATTACAGCGGCGAAGAGAACTACTTTGGAGCTTATTTTAAACATTATCAATATTTAAATTCAGCCAATAACGGTGCAACGATTCAAACCCTTCCTACCCTTCATTACCACCGTTATTTGGAGAGCTTTTTTGACGATTATCTCCTTGTAAGTGCAGATGCTACCGCGACAAACTATTATAGACCGAACGGTAAAAGGGCAGTTGAAGGGAATTTTAATATTCCGGCAACACTTCAAACCTCCATATTTGATGATTATATAGATCTCAGTTATACGGCAAACGCATCAGCCAAAGTGATCGGATTTTATGGCAATGAACGTGACGGTGAGTCAGGAAGCATGTATCAGCAAGGAAAGTATGCTCAACTCGATCATACGATTAATATCGGATCGATATTGGTCAAAGCGTATGACAATAATCTTACCCATGTGATCAACCCTTTTGCGAGTTACACTGCTGCGGGGAGCCGTAATTACAGCGGATATTATGAAACGTATCGGGATTCTTGCGATATTACCGGTACCTATGCAGGGTATCCATGTGAGTTTTATACCCTTGCTGCTCCGAGTGATACCCTTTCGTTAGGACTTAATAATTATCTTTTTAAAAACGGAACACAGTTTCTTGCCGATAGACTCTCACAGAATTTTCGTTATGATGACCAAGGCAGTTATTACGGTGAATTACAAAATGAGCTGGAATTGGAGATAACCAGAACTATTTCCTATTATAACCAAACCGCATTTAATCATGATCGTAATCGTGTTACAAAGGAACAAAATTCTATTAGCTATAATGACGGAGTTTTCTCAGCGGGAGTAGGCCACTATTATACGGATCAGCTACGCAATAATGTTCCTGTATATGCTTCATTCTGGACGGCCAATGCATTGTATCACTATAATCGAAATTACCAATTTTTCGGAAATATGGCGTATGATTACCGAGAGGCTTTATTAAAGCGGAGTGAACTCGGTGTTTTGTACTCACAGCGCTGTTTTGATTTAGGTATTCGATATATTCAGAATCGGCGTCCAATTTTAACCAATACCAATGGAAGCGATTCCGTTAATGATTCGTATATATTTCTGACCATTATGTTAAAACCGATCGGCGGGTCAGAGTTTAATTACAAACTCACTGATAATTAAAAGGGGATAGTCAATGAAGCTTGAAGCTAAAATCGGTCTCTTTGTCGTTATGGCATTAGGTGCCTTATTATTTCTTTCCACTCAAGTAACATCGCTTGGAAAATGGGGACGTGAGGGGTATACTATTCAAGCCTATATCGATGATGCTTCCGGAATTGAACAGCATACCCATGTCTTAATGAACGGGGTTACTATCGGTGATGTTGAAGAGATTTCGATCGAGGGGAAGCGGGTAAAATTACATCTTATGATCGATAAAGGGGTTAAAATTCCCGATGACTCCTCGGTTGTTGTTGCGCAGGAGTCTTTATTAGGATCGAAAGTTCTTAATATTGTTGTCGGTGATTCAACAGCTTCTTTGCAAGGAGGAGGGACACTCTCACAATCCAAGCGATACGCTTCTTTTGATCAAACCAGCGATTCGGTGAATGCAGCAGCCAAAGAACTGGAATCGCTTCTGCGTGATTTTCATGCAATTTTGGACGACGAACATCGTCAAGCTATTCAAGAGGCTATTATCGCTTTCCGTAATGTCGGGGTTAACCTTGATGGTGTGATTGTTGAAAATCGAGATGACCTCCATGCGGCAATTTCAAATTTCAGAGAGATGTCTGCCGGATTTGGACAGACTGCCGATACGGTTAATAAAGATTTGCCGGAGATTATGACACGTATTAACTCTTTGACGACCCGGATGGATAATATTAGCGGCTCATTGGAATATAAACTCCCCGAAGCGGTTGATAAATTTGTTAAAATCGAAGACAATGTTAGTGTTATCCTGACTGAGAATCGCGCTTCATTAAAAGATACGATTGCAAATGCAGGTTCATTTTTCAAAAGCGGAGAGGAAGCATTCGGAAAACTTGATTCAATGTTAGGGAGTTTGACAACGAGTGAATTGCAAGTGGCGATGCATACCGATTATATGATGCGTGATCAGTACGGGAAAGTATACTTGGGCGTCAATTACCTTCCGAATCCCGAGACCTATTATATGTTTGATTTGATCAGTACGGATGATTACTCTGATGTCAATAAGCCTCCGCAAAAACATCAAAAAAGCGATACCCTCTACTCTCTCCAATACGGAAAACGCTTTGATAACACATTGCTCCGTTTCGGTGCGATTGAATCGACAGGCGGTATCGGGGTCGATTATTTTATGAATCATGATCGGCTGAAATTCAGTGCCGAAGCGTTTGATTTTAATGCAGTCAATGATTATCGTTCGGAACGGACGCATTTGAAGGCACAGGTACGCTACCAAATGCTGAAACATCTCGAACTTTACGGTGGATGGGATAATTTCCTGAATCCTGGATCACAAAATATTTTCTTGGGCTTGGGCCTACGATTTATCGACAACGATTTGAAATACGTTGTCGGCGGCGCTTCTTCGATGAAGCGATAAAAAATGGAGAATGAATGAAATACAATGTTGAATTAGCTTTACAAAATAAAACTGAAGCGTACGCGTTTAATCAAGTCGCGGCACAAGCCAACGGTGCCGCATGGCTTAAGTGCGGAGATACGGTGATATTAGCGACCGTTGTAGTTGATGAGACTGATTTTGTTGATGAAGATTTTTTACCTTTGACGGTTCAATATATCGAGAAAAGTTACGCCGCGGGGAAATTTCCTGGGGGCTTTATTAAACGGGAAACGAAACCGAGCGATTTTGAAACCTTAACGTCACGGATTGTAGACCGATCCCTTCGCCCGTTATTCCCAAAAGGGTTTGCAAACCCCATCCAAATTACGGTTATGGTCCTTAGTGCCGACAAAGAGGCTGATTTACAAGTATTGGCACTCAATGCGGCGTCAGCGGCTCTATATGTATCTGATATTGATATTTTTAACTCGGTGAGTGCGGTACGTGTCGGTAAAATCGATGGAGAGATCGTTTTTAACCCGACCCGAAGCCAACTTGAGCAAAGCACCCTTGATTTGTATTTGGCGGGAAGCAAAGAAGATATGCTCATGATCGAGATGCAAACACTCGGAAGCGATGAGATGGAGATTCTCGATATCGGAATGATCGATCCAATGGTAGATCCGGCAATGAGTGTCCCCTCTATCCCTGTACGGGTATCGAACGCGATGTGTGAAGACGAATTGATCCGTGTTCTTGCTTCAGCTCAAGAAGCTTTGTTTGAATCAAACACTTCGTATGAGGCTGCTTTTAAACCATTTGCCTCAGCACCGTTTGCGATTCAGTATGTGATCAGTGAAATGAATAGTGAGATGGTTGAGTATGTTCGTGCAAACCACACGGATGATCTCAAACACGGTATCAATCAAATGGCGAAAACGGAACGTTCTACCGCATTGCGTACGATCCGTAAAACCATTATGGGGGAAAAGCCGGAGTGGAATGAACATGAACTTAAAAAAGCGATTGAATCGGTAAAACGGTCGATGGTGCGCGCGCAGATTTTGGATGAAAACGTCCGCGCAGACGGCCGTGCACTCAATGAAGTTCGTCCGATCCGTATTGAGACGAACGTATTACCAAGCGCACATGCTTCGGCACTCTTTACCCGCGGTCAAACGCAGGCACTGGTTATTTTGACACTGGGCGGGATGAAAGATGCCCAGATGTTTGAAAACCTTACCGACAGCGGTACCCAAAACGAAGCGTTTATGGTTCATTATAACTTTCCGGGATTCAGCGTCGGAGAACCTTCCCCGATCGGAGCACCGCGCCGTCGCGAGTTGGGGCACGGGAACTTGGCGAAACGGGCACTGGAAGGTGCGTGCGTCCGTAACGGACAAACCATCCGCATTGTCTCCGAGATTTTGGAATCGAACGGCTCTTCGTCTATGGCAACGGTGTGCGGCGGATACATGGCATTACGTGCTGGAGATATCGAGATGGCTGATCCGATAGCCGGAGTAGCGATGGGGATGGTTTCCGAGGGAGAGCGCCATGCGATTTTAACGGACATCATGGGACTTGAAGATCATGACGGTGATCTCGATTTTAAAGTAGCCGGATCGAAAGTGGGGATTACCGCGATGCAGATGGATATCAAACTCGGCGGTATCCATTTGGATGTCCTCAAAGAGGCTCTCTATCAGGCAAAAGAGGCACGTGCCCATATTATCGATATCATGATCAGCAGCGAAGATAAGATCGAATTGAACGAAGGAACTCTCCCGAGTACCGATCTATTCCACATTGATCCGAGCTTTATCGGTGATATTATCGGTCAAGCGGGCAAAACTATCCGTGATATTATCGAGCGTTTTGACGTGACCATTGATATTGATAAGAAGAAGGGATCGGTCAAATTGACCGGTAAAAACCGTGAAGGGCTTCGCGGCGCACGCGACCATATCGAAGGGATTGTGAGCGGTTCTTCTTCGGTTGAAAAAGTAGAATACAAAGTAGGGGATATCGTCAAAGGAAAAGTTAAAAAAATCGTTGATTTCGGCGCTTTTATCGAGCTTCCGGGGGGAATTGACGGATTGATTCATATCTCTAAACTCTCAGACGGACATATTTCGCGTGTAAGCGATGTGGTGAGCGAAGGGGATGAATTGATGGTCGAGATCGTTGAATTCAAAGGGAATAAGATCGGTTTAGGGCGAGCTAAGTAATCTTTTAGCTCTCTAAAACTATAATTCCACCCACAAAGTGATAAGTAGGGACACTATCCGAACAGACTTTGATTTAATTACGGAGATTACACATGAAAAAAGTATTTTTTCTTATGCTCGCTCTTGTTGCTTCAGTATTCGGTGCTGATGAAGCGGTAGCGGTTGTTGAAACTGCTGTTGACGCTGCACCTGCTGTAGCTGCTGCATCTGCTGATGTTGCTAACCAAACATTGAAAGCGTATTCTATGATCGCTGCCGGTGTTGGTCTTGGTTTGGCTGCACTTGGTGGAGCTATCGGTATGGGTAGCACTGCTGCTGCAACTATCGCTGGTACAGCTCGTAACCCAGGTCTTGGCGGAAAATTGATGACGACTATGTTCATCGCTCTTGCTATGATCGAAGCACAAGTTATCTATACACTTGTTATCGCTCTTATCGCTCTTTACGCTAACCCGTATTTGGCTGCGTAAGTTTCGACTTCTTCCGATCAGCTTCGGCTGATCACCTTTTTTATGCGGACGTGGTGG
>NZ_JAHFAQ010000081.1 GCF_023250475.1 Sulfuricurvum sp.
CGGGGATAAGTTCGAACATGTTCAGGAGAATATTGCAGAGTCCAACGAATCGATCGGAAGTTTTAATGCCAATATGGATCATAACGCACAGATGATGCGGGAAACATTTGCCAGTACGGAACACACCGCTGAGCGGATATTTATGAGCTTGGCAAAATTGGATCATATTATTTGGAAAGTCAATACCTATCTCTCCGCCATTACCCATAAAGAGCAGTTTGCTTTCGTTGACCATCATAATTGCCGTTTGGGCAAATGGTATTACGAAGGGGAAGGGGCCGATTTCTTCAAGAAAACTGCGAGCTACCCTGCGCTTGAAACGCCGCATTCGATTGTGCATAACTCGACCCACAAAATTTTTGATATGCTTAAAACCGAAGGTGTCGGTTCGGACCATTTTGTGAAAGTTTTTGAAGAGATGGAGCATGCCAGTGACGGCGTATTCTCTACTCTAGACCGCATGCTTCAAGAAAAACACTAGGATTGCTTCGATAAGTAGCACTGAGAGTTCCGTAAGGGGGGTATAAACCCTTGTATCTTCCCCATTAAATTGTTCCGTTTCGATACGAAACGGGAATAATCCCCCTTGAATGTTACGAAATTTAACATTTATCTCCAAAACCCAATAGTTAGATGTTTCCAATCGTGACAGACCACTCTAAATATCGGAGTGATAAGGGTTTGTTTAATTCTCTTTTTGTTATAGTGCAACAACTGTTTTTATAAAAACCGTATATCGTGACGGAAGATTACTCCGTAACGGGATATGCCATCAACCACAATAAAGGTCGGAACTATGGAGCATTACCACGTAGCAAATCCTTATTTTGGGGTATTTGTACTGTTCGTGTTGACGTTTGGTGCATTTTACGCCACAACTGTTATTGCACGTTTAGCCAGCCGCGCGCTTGCGGCCAAAGATACTGAAAAATTGAAATTGACGGTTTACGAATGCGGACCGGAAGTGACAAAGCAGCCAAACCGCATCTCGACGCAGTTTTATCTGTTTGCATTGTTGTTTTTGCTGTTTGATGTCGAGATTGTTTTCATGTTTCCGTGGGCAATCGATTTTAAACTCTTAGGCTGGTTCGGATTCGTTGAGATGATGATGTTCATCTTATTGCTGGCAATCGGTTTCGTTTACGCGTGGAAGAAAGGGGCTCTCGAATGGCACAACATCAAGTAAATTATCTAAAAGACGGCGGACTTCCCGTCGCATTGACGACAATCGACAAAGTGGTCAACTGGGGTCGATCGAACTCTATTTGGGCATTGACGTACGGCTTGGCGTGCTGCGGTATCGAAATGATGGCTTCCGGAGCATCACGATACGACTTTGACCGTTTCGGTACGATTTTCCGTGCCTCTCCTCGTCAGGCTGAACTTATGGTTGTCGCGGGAACGTTAACAAAAAAACATGCCGAGTTTATTCGCCGTTTGTACGACCAGATGACGGAACCTAAATGGGTTATCTCTATGGGATCATGTGCCAATACGGGGGGTATGTTCAATACCTATGCAACGGTTCAAGGGGTAGACCGCGTTATTCCGGTCGATCTGTATCTTCCGGGATGTGCTCCGCGCCCTGAGACATTGCAATATGCGGTGTTGTTGCTACAACAAAAAATTCGACGTGAGAGCGCATCCCGCGCTCAAAAACCAAAAAGGTTGATGTAATGAGAGCTTACACCCCTAAAGACGACGTACAGAAAAAACCCTACTACACCGACCGTTACTGGGTTGCCCCTCAGGTAGCCAAAAGCGATGTGAGTGAAGATGCCGTATTTGCAGCAGATTTTGAGGCAATCAAGGCAAAATTTGACGTATTGGATGCTTATATCCAAGTGGGTCAAATGGTAATTGTTATCAATGCGGCGGATAATTTTGGTGTTATTGAACTGATGAAAAATGAGCTTGCCTACAATCAGCTCTCTGAACTCAGTGCAATTGATTGGTTGGCGCAAGAGGGGAAATTTGAGATTTTTTATCAAATGCTCAGTATGTCCAAACGTAAACGTGTCCGTGTCAAGTGCAAGATATCTGAGAAAGAATCGATCCAAAGTGTCGAGAAACTTTTCCGTTCCGCCGACTGGTCCGAGCGCGAAATGTACGATATGTTCGGTGTGGTCGTGAACAATCACCCGTTTATGAAGCGTATCTTGATGCCGGACGATTGGGAAGGGTTCCCTCTTCGCAAAACCTACCCTCTTCAGGGGGATGAGTTTGCCCAATGGTACGAAGTCGATAAACTTTTCGGCAAAGAGGCACGTGAAATTATAGGCCCTGAAATCCGTGACAGCGCGCGGGTTGATCGATACGACACCGAACGTTTTGCCCGTTTGGGACACGAAGTACCACGCGGCGCTGATATCAGTCAAGGTGAACCGGATACGCCATTGTGTTACCAAGAGAATGAAGGTGTCTTTATGATCGAAAAATTTGACGCAGAGAAGAGTGTAGTGATCTCTGATCGCGACCGTTAAGGATCACATATGCAACAAGCCAATAGACTTAGACCTTTTTTCGAAAATATTACGTTTGATCGTGCCGATAATGAACTGATTTTGAACTTCGGTCCCCAGCACCCCTCGGCACACGGACAATTGCGTTTAATGCTACATTTGCAACAAGAGCAAATTACGAAAGCTTATCCGGATATCGGATACCTTCACCGCGGTATGGAAAAAATGGCGGAGAATATGATCTACAATGAGTTCATGCCGACGACCGACCGTATGGACTATATTGCTTCAAGCTCTAACAACTACGGATTTGCATTGGCGGTTGAAAAACTCATCGGTCTCGAAGTCCCTCGTCGTGCAAAAGTGATCCGTATGATGTTGCTTGAGACGAATCGTTTGATGTCACACCTTTTCTGGTTGGCGACAACGGCGCTCGATATCGGTGCGATGACGGTATTTTTGTTCGCATTCCGCGAACGTGAATATTTGATGGACTTGATCGAAGATTACTGCGGTGCCCGTTTGACCCATGCAGCAGTCCGTATCGGCGGCGTGCCCCTTGATTTGCCGGATAACTTTATTGCAGATTTGCGTAAATTCCTCGATAAATTGCCGGAGAATATCAAAGATTATGAAGACCTCCTCGATACCAACCGTATCTGGTTGATGCGTATGGAGAATGTCGGGGTTATTTCTAAAGAGATGGCTCAGAGTTGGGGATGTTCCGGAGTAATGCTCCGTGCGTCAGGTGTTGAGTGGGATATCCGTAAAGAAGAGCCGTATGAGCTGTACGATGAAGTGGATTTCAATGTTCCCGTCTCCGACAAAGGGGACAACTATGCCCGATACAAACTCTATATGGCAGAAATGCGCGAATCGGCAAAAATCCTCTATCAAGTCCTTGATATGTATGAGGGGACAGGGCCGGAATTGATGGCGCATGCGCCGCAATATATCTCGGCACCGAAAATCGACATCATGACCCAGAACTATTCGTTGATGCAGCACTTTGTTCTCGTAACCCAAGGAATGCGTCCTCCGGTCGGTGAAGTGTATGTTGCGACCGAATCACCTAAGGGAGAGCTTGGCTATTACATCAATAGCCAAGGGGGAGCTTATCCGTACCGTTTAAAACTCCGTGCGCCGTCGTTCTGGCACACCGGAATTTTGAGCGACTTACTGCCGGGTCACTACATTCCGGACGTTGTATCGATCATCGGGACGACCAATATCGTCTTCGGTGAAGTAGACCGCTAAAAGGAGCATGCAGTGAAACGTTATGATTTACGTCATTTAAAAGAGAATTTTGCAGGCCGCATGTCCGCTATTATCAAAGAAGAAGCGGTGAGCGGTGAAGTATTGATTTTTTTGTTTGAGATCGGTGATTTTACCCCCGTACAACAATCGGCTGATTTGGTTAAAGAGCTTGGGTGCGAACTCATGAACTCGTTGAAATTCAACGAAGCTGACTGGACCATTGTGGTCAAGAAATAAGGAAACGTAGTGAGTAAAGTCTATTTCTCCACGTGGCGGGGTGAGCAGATCAACAACATCGGCAAAGCTGACGATGCTTGGGAAAATTCTGCTTATAACCTTCCGTTGGAATACAATGAACACGCCCATTCCAAAGCGTTTATCGGTTGGGACGGAGTGGCGCTTTTTAATCCTGATGTAGACGTGGTTCGTCTGGCAACAGAATATGCGGCGCAGTATCAGGTCTATTCCGAAGCGTGCGGACGCTGTGCACCGGGACGATGGGGCGGACGTATTTTGTACGATTTGCTCGATAAAATCGCTCGCGGTGAAGGTGCCGTTTCTGATATGGAGCACCTGCGCGAGGTCTCTAAAACGATGCAGGAGACCTCTAAATGTGAGATTGGTAAAACCGTTCCTACTCCATTGCTTGATCTTATGACTCACTTTGAATCAGAATTCATGGCATGTATCGAGAACCAAAAACCTTCCAAGCATTATCATTTGGAAGATACCAGCTATATCGCGAAAATTACCGCGCCGTGTATGGATGCGTGTCCGGCGCATGTCGATATTCCGGCGTATATCGAGGGTGTACGCGATTTGCGCTTTGATGATTCTCTGATGGCAACCCGTCAAACCATGCCGTTGGCACATACGTGCGGACGTGTCTGTCCTCATCCGTGTGAGACGGAGTGTCGCCGCACCAACTTGGACGAGCCGATTTCGATCATGGAACTTAAACGTCTGGGTGCGGACTATGAGACCGATCACGGATTCGGTTTTTTCCATCCGAGCGAGAAAAAAGCTTCGATCGGCAAAAAAGTGGCGGTTATCGGAGCGGGTCCTGCGGGGCTTACAGGTGCATATTATCTTGCATTGGACGGAATCGATGTTGATGTATACGAAGAGCTTCCGGTGCTCGGCGGAGAGGTAGCGGTCGGAGTACCGGAATACCGTATGCCGATTGACAAGTACAATCAGGATATCGAAGCGGTACGCGATCTAGGGGTGAATTTCATCACGAATACCAAAGTGACCGCCGATATGATGCGTCAGTTCGAGAACGAATATGATGCGACTTTGGTTGCTACCGGAACCCGTATTTCAAAAAAAGTCTATTGTGACAATGAGCGTCCTGAAATTCAGGGATATTGGGGAGCGATCGACTTTTTGGATAAGGTCAATCTCCAAGTCAAATACGATATTATGGTTCCCGAAGCCGATCAAAAACGTCATATGCTGCCGGCAGATTTCGTCGATTTAACCGGTAAAATGCTCGTCTGTGTCGGAGGGGGATTCACCTCGATGGACGTTGTCCGCTGTGCGATCCGTGCAAACGCTAAAAAAGTGGTTATGCTCTATCGTCGAGATGAAGCGACGATCATTAAAAACACGACGTACGAAGAGTATCACGAAGCGGTCGAAGAGGGTGTTGAATTTATCTTCCACTCTGCCGTTGCAGCAATGAAAGATGAAAATGACGTTCTTAAATCATTGATCGTAGACCGTTTTGAACTGGTTCCCGATCCGAACGGCGGGCGTCCGACATTGGAAAAAGTTGAAGGGGCAAGTTTTGAGATGGAGTGCGATTATCTTATCCCTGCCGTTTCACAAAGTGCCGATTTGAAGCTTATTCCCGAAGAGTGGGAGATCGAGCGTACCTCATGGGCAACGATCAAAACAAACGGGAAAGATTACATGACCTCGCGCAAGGGGATTTTTGCGGCGGGGGACTGCGAATACGGTCCGATGACCATCGTAAATGCCGTCGGTCAGGCAAAACGTGCGGCATCGGTTATCTCTCGCTATGTTATGAACGGTGAGGTCACTTTGAATAACGATGAGATTATGGAAGATCACTTGCGTAAACTCAGAGTTTATGACAAAAAAGAGAAAATCCGAGGATGGCTGCCGGGCTTGCCGCGTCAGCATAGCGAAGTGCTTACTCCGGATGAACGTAAAGACAATAACCGTGAAGTTAAATACGGCTTTACCCAAGAAGAGGCACTCGCGGAAGCAGAACGCTGTATGCGTTGTTATTACATCGCGATGGTAGCACATTAAGGAGGGATGGATGATCAATTTTACGATTAACGGCCAGCCCGTCATGGCAAACAAAGGGGAGACAATCCTTCAAGCAGCACGTAAAGCGGGGTTTTATATCCCAACGATGTGTTATTTGGAGAAAACGACTCCGTGTGCTTCATGTCGTTTATGTGTGGTAGAAACAGACCAAACTGACGGGTTGATTCTCAGCTGCCAAACCCCTCCGACGGAAGGACTTTCCGTGAGCATTGATTCGGATCGTCTCAAAGTGGAGAGAACCAATATTATGCGTCTTTACGATGTCAATCATCCATTGGAATGCGGTGTATGTGACAAATCCGGGGCGTGTGACCTTCAGAATAAAACGTTGGAATTCGGGGTTACGGCACAACATTTCACGGCTCGCGATCAGAACCGGAAAATTGAACATTGGGGATTGATCAATTATGATCCCTCATTGTGTATTTTATGCGAAAAATGTGTCCATGTTTGTAATGAGATTATCGGGGATGATGCAATCGAATTGCAATTCGGCGGATACAAATCGTCCGTCATTCCGAAAAACAGCGATAAACTCGACTGTACATTCTGCGGCGAATGCATCGCGGTGTGTCCGGTCGGTGCATTGGTGAGTTCTAACTTTCAATACAGTGCCAACGCATGGGAACTCAGTCAAATTCCCGCAACGTGCGTCCACTGTTCGTCGGGGTGCTCACTCATGTATGAAGTGCGACACACTTCAAATTCAGTTGGCGCAAAAGAGAAAATCTACCGTGTCACAAATGATTTTGAACATACGACGCTCTGCGGTGCGGGGCGATTCGGATTTGATTTTGCGGTTGAGGGAACCAAAGACGAAGCGGAATTTGCAAAAGCGGTTAACGCAATCAAAAATGCGGATGCAATACGTTTTAGCTCGTTGATTACGAACGAAGAGGCGATGATTCTTCAACGTCTCAAAGAGAAGTCGGGTCTGAAACTCTATAACGAAGAGGCGCGCGCGTATCAGAATTTTATGGCTTCATACAGCTCTATCAGCGGAAAAACGGGCTTTGGCGGAAGTCTCGATGCGATTACTCAAAGTGACGGCATTATTGTATTGGGCGGGCGTATTTCCAGTGATAATCCGATGGTTCGTTACGCGATAACAACTGCGGCACGCCATAGAGGTGCGAAAGTTGTTTACATGCATCCGTTGGAAGATGAGCTTCTTCAAAATGTTGTGACTCAGTTTGTGAAATACGAAGTGGGAACCGAAGAGGGAGTGATTGCAATGTTGGCAAAGACACTTCTTGAAAGTTCCGATGTATCCGATGAAAACCGTAACTTTTTTGAAGAACTTGATGAGGGATATTTGTGCGCCGAGAGCAATGTCGGTGATGAAGAGTATGCACGAATCGCCAAAACATTCGCGCGAGCCAAACGTAAAACATTGGTTATCGGAAGTGACGTCTTAACCCATAAACGTGCAGATAACATCGCACGTTTGTGTGCAATGGTAGAAACCTACACCGAGTTTTCCGTCGTCGTCATTGCTCCGAGTATCAATACAATCGGCGTCTCATTGATTTGTGATTTGGATGTTGATAACGAGAGCGGAAGTGTTGTCGGTTACAACGCGGCTGGAAACTATGTGATGGGATCGATGGGCGAGGTAATGTTGAAGCTTCCGGCGCTTAATTCGCAGGAAGGGACATTCGTCACGATCAACCATCAGGTATTGCCGACGAATGTTGCGATAGCTTACGAGGGCTATACCCTTAATGACATTGCGAATGCTTTTGGACTAACGGCTCAAAACACGGTTGATTATACGGCACAGCTTCCACGCGCAAAAGGATTCAACGGATCATCATTTGATGACTTGGGGAATTTTTACGGTGCGTTGGGTGAAGACAACCGAGGATATGTCCTCGAAAACTGCGATGTAGAAGCGAATGGAAAGGTTGAAGAGATTGATGACCTGCCGGAGTTTAACGGTACGGTTGTATACCGCTGTAATCCGGTCAATCAGTTCAACGGATACACGGCACATACAGAACAGCTTGAAAAAGAGGCAATATTGCGCGGTTCGGCACAATTTGCCGCTGCTGCAAAAATCGGTGATGGTGATAAAATTCGTCTTGAATTTCCTCAAGGCACACAAGAGCGGATTTTTAAAATTGATTCAGCCTTAAAAGGGACAATCGCTTTGGTTCCGGCATACGATGTCGGATTCGGCGGATTGAATGAACAATACCGTTTTGAAAAGGTGAAAATTATGAGGATGGGGAGCGAATCATGAATGATATCACGATTACCATAGACGGCCGCACTGTCCAGACGCAAGAGGGTGAATACATCCTCAATGCGGCGCGGGCAAACGGAATTTTTATTCCGGCGATCTGCTATTTGACACGATGTTCGCCGACACTGGCATGTCGTATCTGTCTGGTCGAAGCCGATGGAAAACAAGTCTATGCATGTAATGCAAAAGCCAAAGAGGGGATGGATATTACGACCACCACTCCGAATATTTTGGAAGAACGCAGAGCCATAATGGAGGTTTACGATGTGAACCATCCGTTGGAATGCGGCGTATGTGACCAGTCGGGTGAATGCGAACTTCAGAATTACACATTGGAAGTCGGCGTAGATTCGCAAAATTATTCAATCAAAGATACCCACAAACCTGCGCAAAACTGGGGACTCATCCACTACGATCCGGCATTGTGTATTATGTGCGAGCGTTGTATTACCGTGTGTAAAGATATGATCGGCGATGCGGCGCTCTCTACGGTTGCTCGCGGCAGTGATGCGATACACGGCGAATACAAAGCCATGATGCCTAAAGATGCCTATGCGATGTGGAACAAACTCAACAAATCGTTGATTGCTCCAAACGGCGGTGATACACTCGATTGTACCAACTGCGGTGAATGTACGTCGGTATGTCCGGTCGGTGCATTGGTGAGCAGTGATTACCAGTACACCTCAAATGCATGGGAGCACAAACAAATCCCTGCCACGTGTGCACACTGCTCGGCGGGATGTCAACTCAGCTACGATATCAAGCACACCAGTATCACTGATCCTGAGGCTAAAATCTATCGGGTCAAGAACGAATGGAACTATGTATCTCTCTGCGGTGCGGGACGCTACGGATATGATTTTGAAAATCGCGGTGTGAGCAAAGATAAAGCCGCATTTGATAAAGCGATCGAAGCGTTCAAAAAAGCCGATACGATAGCCTTTACCTCGACGATCACGAATGAAGAGGCCTTGATTCTTCAACGTCTCAAAGAGAAATACGGTTACCGTTTAGTGAATAACGAAGCGTTAGCATTGAAAAACTTTTTGAACAGTTATAGCGAAGTGAGCGGAAAATCGCTTTACGGCGGTGATTTGAAACACGTTCATGAAGCCGATTTTGTCGTCTCTATCGGGAGTGCACTTAAAACCGATAATCCGAATGCCCGTTTTGCGATGAACAATGCATTGTCGATGAACAAAGGGGCGGGATTGTATTTCCATCCGATCAGCGATCCGGTTATCGCGGATATGTCCAAAAACGTGACGCAGTTCAATCATGCACCGATGATGGAGGAGGCGGCCCTTTATTTGATGCTCGATTTATTTGGAGACAAAGCAGCCATGCCATCAACGGTTACGGAATACTTGGCAACATTCCATTCGATCAAAACGGTAACAATCGAAGAGAGTGTTGATGAAAAAGTGACCGAAACGGTGACCAAAAAAGTGCTCAACGAAGAGACGGGTGTTGAAGAAGAGGTGAGCGAAGAGGTCACCAAAACGATCAAGAAAAAAGTTTCCAAAGAGGTCGAAGTCGATGACAATGCCCTTTTTGCCCTTTTGAATGCTCCGGAAAAATTCGCTGAAACTTTAGAAAAATATTTGGCGAAAAAAGAGAAATTCGCACTTATGGTCGGACCGGATCTTTATACCCATCCGAACGCGGCAAACTGCGCCCGCCTTGTCGCATTGATCGAAAAATATACCCCATTCAGCGTTACGATGATCCCGAACCTTGCAAACACATTGGGTGTAGCGTTGATCTGTGATCTGGATTCAGCACACGGAAGTTATACCATCGGCTATAACACACGCGGTGATTTCACCCTTAGCGCATTAGGGAACGGCGATTTGGATATACCGGCTCTTAATCAGCAGGAAGGGACGTTGACCAGCATAGACAAACGGGTCAATCCGACCAATGCGGCACTTGGCTATGAGGGGTATGTATTGAACGACCTTGCCAAAGGATTAGGATTAAATTCCAAGTTTACCGTTGATTACACGGCACAGCTTCCAGTAAAAAATGGCTTCAAAGCACTCT
>NZ_JAHFAQ010000010.1 GCF_023250475.1 Sulfuricurvum sp.
CTTTGGTGTTGGCGATCGGATTGGCGGTGAGGATATCGACCATCACACGCTCATCGAATTTCTGTTTCGCCGTCAACTCTTTACGGATAAACTCTTCATCAATCGGGAGATCTCGATGCGAGAGGCTCATCATTGCACGATAGATTTCCTGATGTGCCGAAAGATAGAAATCTTCAGGAGTTAGCACCGAATCAAAGTCATCAAACTGCGAAGGGTCAAAAATAATGGAACTGAGAACCGAGCGTTCAAAAGCTAAATTGTATAACGATTCTTCCATGCTTAATCCTCTTCCGCTTCCATTTTTTCAACCTCTTCGACGAATCGGTCTACCAGTTTATCTTCATCAAGCCGAGCAACCACTTCACCATTGACCATCACTAGCCCTGAACCCTTACCGTACGCTATTGCGACATCGGCATGTTTCGCTTCGCCGATCGCATTGACCACACACCCCATAACCGAAAGGTCAAGAGATTTTTTAATATGTTTGGTACGCTCTTCGATGATCGCAACCGCACTTACCAAATCAGCTTCAATCCGTCCGCACGTCGGACAGGAGATAATGTTCGGACCCTCTTTAGCCACACCGCTGTCTTTGAGGATCGCACGGGCAACTTTGATCTCCTCTTCGAGCTCTCCTGTAATGGAGACGCGCATTGTGTCGCCGATCCCCTCCAGCAAGAGTGTTCCCAAGCCTATCGCACTTTTGATTGTTGCATGAAAAATCGTTCCCGCTTCGGTGACACCGAGATGAAACGGATAATTATTCTTCGGACGAAGCATTCGATAGGCTTCAACGGTGCGCTGAACATCACTCGCTTTGAGAGAGACTTTGATATCAGTAAATCCCAAATCTTCGAGATATTTGATATTGTACTCCGCAGAGGCCACCATCCCCTCGGCACTTGCACCGTAGCGCTGTTCAAACTCTTTTTCCAAGCTCCCCGCATTCACCCCGATACGGATGGGGATATTGCGTTCCTGACATGCTTTGACGATCTCGCGGATACGCGATTTTTCACCGATATTTCCGGGATTAAATCGGATACAGTCGACACTCTCTGCGGCGATAAGGGCAAGCTTGTAGTTAAAATGGATATCGGCGACGAGCGGGAGGGAAATCTGCTCTTTGATCGCCTTCAGGGCCCGTGCATCCTCTTCATCGGGGACGGCGACACGGACGATATCGCATCCGGCAAAGTGGAGTAGATTAATCTGCTCAACGGTTGCCGCGATATCCGCAGTACGTGAATAGGTCATCGACTGGACCGAAATGGGGGCATCCCCTCCGATAGCGACATTTCCGACAAAAATTTGTTTGGTAGGGTAACGTTTTATCATGGGTAGATTGTAGCTTTTTGGATGTTAAAGTTACGTAAACTCGATCGGGTCCATATCGATCTCGCACAACGGTGATTTGATATGTTTTATGGCGCGAATAAGATCGGTACTTTTATCACTTCGAAGCAATATTTGAAAACGGTATTTATCGGCAATTTTTTCGATCGGGGAGGCTCCAAAACCGACAATTTGGACCTTGCCCATCCGCTCTATTTGCTCTATAGCCTCTTGCATCGCCTCTTTAGCTTTCATCCCGTTTTTGTGGGCATAGAGGAGTCGTGCAAGTTTTTTGGTCGGAGGGTACCGGCCCTCTCGTATTCGCATCTCGTCGATCAAAAATTTTTCATAATCGTCCAAATAATCCCGAAAAAATGATTCGTTAAAACTCTGGACGATCACCGTTGCATCTTGTTTCCGACCGCTTCTCCCCGCAATCTGCACCAAAAGGGACAATGCCTTTTCACGTGCACGGTAATCAGATTGCGAGAGGAGATTGTCGATCCCCATAACGACGGCAAGGGTGATGTCGTGATAATCATGCCCTTTGGAAAGCATCTGCGTTCCGATGAGCAAATCGATTTCTCGATGATTGAACGCTTCGAGTACTTTGATCAATTTGTTTTGGGTAGTAATAATGTCACGGTCAAACTGCTGAACTCTCAAATTTTCTGAAAGTTTACCAAAATGCTCCACCGCCTCCGCCGTTCCGAGTCTGGCGGTACGAAGCGCACCGCTTTGGCATTTCGGACACACTTTCGGGAGCACCTCGGTGTAGTTGCAGTAGTGGCATTTGAGGGCACGGGAATTTTTATGCTGGCTCATCCCGACACTGCAAAACGGACACTCCACATGATAACCGCACGCATCGCACACTGTATATTTAAAATTGGCCCGAGTGGGGATAAAAACAATCCCCTGATGCCCCACAGCAAAATTTTCCATCACGGCACGGTCGATACTCGGTGTCAGCGCTTCGAGAGAAGGTTCAAAGTGAAAGGTTCGCTTCGACTCGAAATACCCGCCGCGAAGACGAAAAAACGGATATTTGGCGTAACTCGATAATGATGGGGTAGCGCTGCCCAGTGCCACGGGAATTTTGAGAAGATTGCCGATGTATACCGCCATGTCCCGCGCATTGTATCTCGGACGGGAGGAGGACTTATAGCTCTCATCATGCTCTTCATCGACAACAATCAGCCCCAAATCCTCAATCGGCAAAAACAGTGCCGATCGAGGCCCCACGATGATATGTGCCGTCCCATCATAAATTTTCTCCAATGTCCCCTTTTTTTGCTTCGGCGTCATTTTGGAATGCCACAAAACCACGGCATCCCCGAAATGATTTTTAAACCGTTTCTCCATTTGGGGGGTGAGTGATATTTCAGGGAGAAGTAATAATGCCCGCTTCCCCGAGCTAAGTATTTCATCCATGCGAGACATATAGATTTCGCTTTTTCCCGCCCCCGTGTCGCCAAAAAGGAGGGACACCTTATGAGAACGGATAAAATCGAGGGCTTGAGATTGGGTTTTAGAGAGGGTGATATTTAGAGGAGTTTTGTCATTCTGAACTGCACGCCCGCCATCCTGAACTCGATTCAGGATCTCAGATTGCGGATCGAGTCCGTTATGACGTTGATAGGGTACAAAAAGATTGAGTGCTTCCCCTAATGAACACCCGTAATATTCGCTGATAAACTGCGCGGTTTGTATTTGTTCGCCCGAATAAAAAAACGGCGTTATTTCGCCGATCGGCTGTGTCGCAAATTCAGGTTTTTCGCACTGCGAGACAACAACTCCGCGCAATATCCGCTTAGAGAGGCTAACTTCGGTTTCCGAACCTATTGTATAGGTGGTTTCAGAGTGATAGGTCAGAGAATCTAGAGGGGAGCCCAAAATGGCTATGACATAAAAATTATTCAAACTTACTATTTGCTCTATTCAGTTAAAATTTTACAATTTGCGTTTGTATGAATACAATCAAATGTACCAGCTTGATGAGTACCGTTAATTACTGGATAATAAGTGAAAGTGACAGGATTGCTTAGAACTTGATAGGTATAGGTATTCGCTGCTGTTTTTTTCCAGTGACCATTGGTAGAACCAGATGCAATCCCGTACTGTAACAGCGTACTGCTTGCCGATCCGTTATTATCAAATAAAACATCACCATCTACTGATGTAGCGCCAAGATGATCCAGCTTAGTTATATAAGTAGACTGCCCCTGCAACAATCGCGCTTGCCGCTCACTCACAATCGCTGCACGGATAGCCGAGACATCGCTCCGTCCTTTTGCGACTTGGGCATCATCTCGGGTAGCCGCCAAACGTGGTATAGCGATAGCGGCTAAAATACCCAGTACGACGATCACAAATACCAGTTCGATCATCGTAAATGCAAAACGTTTCATTAAATAATCCTCATTGTTCTGAGTTCTACGATTGAGCAACAATCCCATAAATCAAACCAATACCAAAGGTGTATCACCCGAAGGTGATACAAAAGTCATTATTGGACTACACCTGTTCCACCAAATGGAGTAGTTTTGGCTGTACCATCAGCCGCCGTTATATTATTTCTTAGTGCTGCAGCTTTAGCAGCTACACACTCTGCACTATTACCAGCTGCAAGCGCAGTTACGGAAACAGTGCCATTTACATCAGCAGAAATAGTAAAGCATCCTTGCGTAGCATCTGCTGCCGTTAATGCTTTAGCATTTAGATACATTGGCGTGCCTGCAACAAAAGCTGTTGCTGCCGTTGTACCGCCCGCTGCAGTAGTCAGCGGAACATTTGTCATAGCAGGCCATGTTCCAGCCCAAGAACCTTTTGAAGTCCAGTAAGCACCCATATCACTGACGACTGTTGCAAGATTTGAAGAAGTTTTTGCTGCAGCAGCATCGGTACGTGTTGCCGCAAGACGCGGGATAGCAACCGCTGCCAAAATACCCAAAATAACGATAACGAAGATCAACTCGATCATAGTAAAACCTGAACGTTTCATGGTTTACTCCTTAGAAGTATTTAATAGTGATTACGCTTGTAACCCTATTGTCATTATGAATGGCTTTGTCTTATAGTTTGATTAATTTCCTAAACTATTTTCATGCGGGCGTTTCAAGGAGAATATGGCATAATTTTCTCAAACCAAACGTTATCGTAGCCAATCGGGACGAGTTTCGATGGAGTTAAAGGAAAAAAAATGAAAATTGCCGTACCTGTGATGGATGAAAATTTGAAAATGGCCGGAAATGCCGGACATACACCCTATTTTGCCGTATTTAATTTAAACGGTGGAATGTTTAAAAGCTTTACCCTCGAGGGGTTGCGTCCCAATCCCAAAGTTGCCGGCGAAGAACCTCACGATCATGACGAGCACCACACCTGCGATCACGACGAAGGGGATGTTGAACATATCCGAGCGCACGATACGATGGCGGATACGATCGAAGATTGCGATTATCTCGTAGTCAAAATGGCGTGTAAAAATACCGCTAAAAGTATGAGTAACGTCGGAGTAAAGCTCCAAAAATACAATGGAACCGAAGCATTGGCACCTAAAATTTTGACGGAATTGGCATCGCAGTTCAAATAAATCACCACTTTAATTCTCGTTTATAAATTAGAGGCGTATAATTCGCCCCATAAATGAAGTGAAAGCTTCAAATCTTCATCTATGTACAGTACACAGATGAGCCCGAAAAGGTAAAAGAACCCATGATTTCCGCAGAGATTGAGACGTTAGGCATAAAAAACAGTGGAAAGCTTTTCCATAACCTCAGCTTTGATCAGCTGATCCAGCATGAACTTGATAACGGTGAATGTAAACTCGCCAGCAACGGTGCGACCATGGTCGATACGGGTATCTTTACGGGCCGAAGCCCAAAAGATAAATATTTTGTCAACCAAGATCCTTCCAACAAATATATCGCTTGGGGTGATGTCAACAAAAAAATCGATAAAGCCGTTTTTGACGAGCTGCTCGTTGTTGCCCGTGAACAACTCTCCGGAAAAGATCTCTACATTACCGACGTATTTTGCGGATCAAGCGCATCAAGCAAACGCTCAGTACGTTTTGTCTCTGAAATCGCATGGCAAGCACACTTTGTCAAAAATATGTTTATCCGTCCCAGCGAATCCGAACTCGAAGTCTTCAAACCCTCTTTTACCGTACTCAATGCCTGCAAAGCGGTCAACGATCAATGGAAAAATCACGGTCTTAATTCCGAAGTATTTGTCCTCTTCGATGTCGAAGCCAATCTTTGTATTATTGGCGGAACATGGTACGGCGGTGAGATGAAAAAAGGGATTTTTTCAATGATGAACTACTGGCTTCCCCTCGAAGGGAAGCTCTCGATGCACTGCTCGGCAAACGTCGGAGTTGATGGCGATACCTGTCTCTTTTTCGGACTCAGCGGCACGGGTAAAACAACCCTCTCTACTGACCCGAAACGGGCACTTATCGGGGATGATGAACATGGATGGGATGATGAGGGTGTTTTCAACTTCGAGGGGGGATGTTACGCCAAAGTGATCAATCTCGACCCATCGAGCGAACCGGAGATTCATAACGCCATCCGTCGCAATGCACTGCTGGAGAATGTCGTTTACGATGAAGACGGTATCGTTGATTATACTGATGGGTCTAAAACGGAAAATACCCGCGTATCGTACCCAATTGAGCATATCGATAATCATCAGCCATCCCTTATGGCCGCTCATCCTAAAAACATAATTTTCCTCTCTGCCGATGCTTTCGGCGTATTGCCTCCGGTCAGCAAACTTACAAAAGAGCAGGCAATGTACTATTTCCTCAGCGGTTATACCGCTAAAGTTGCGGGAACGGAACGTGGAATTACCGAGCCTGTCGCAACATTCAGCTCGTGTTTCGGTGAGGCATTCTTGCCGCTTCACCCAACCGTTTATGCAAAACTTTTGGGTGAAAAAATCGATCAGCACGGGGTTAACGTCTATCTCGTAAACACCGGATGGACCGGCGGCGGATACGGTGTCGGAAAACGGATGAGTATCAAAGATACCCGCGCATGTATTAATGCTATTTTGGACGGTTCAATCAACGAAAGCGAATTTGATACGACCAATACATTCGGATTCCATATCCCTAAAACCCTCGGTTCCATCGATCCTGTCATCCTCAATCCGCGTAATGCATGGGCGGATCGTGACGCATATCTTGTTCAACGCGACAACCTGGCCGCTCTGTTCATTAAAAACTTTCAAAAATATATCAACGGCGAAAGCGATTTCAATTATTCAGCTGCCGGGCCTCAACTTCCTAATTAATCTATCCTATTTTCATCTCTCCAACTACTTTTCTTTGTTAGCAAGAAAAGTAGCAAAAGAGCGTCTCCCCAAAAATCCCATCTCTCAAGTATCCGAAAAAGTCGCATGAGCGATTGACGATAGAGTGATCTCTTTGTCTTGATGACAAAAATAAAATAAACTTAGTAAGAAAAATGAAGAAAAAAGATGTGCAGGGTTTTCACCCCGCACGGAAGATTAACAAGAGTAAGTAGATTTGAATTCGAATGCAGTAGGACGAGATTCATCAGGCCATACTTGTGTTTCAAATTTGTAGTGTTGGTATGTATCAATGAACTCCGGAGTCATTACCGGTTGCAAGAACTCGTTATCACGGATCAATGCTTCCAATGAACCACGCAATGTATGCGGCATTTGAGGAATCCCTTTTTCACGGATTTCAGCAAGGCTAAGTTCAAATAAATCTTCATCCATTGGTCCAACCGGAACCGTTTTGTTTTTAATACCGTCAAGTCCAGCCAACAACATAGCCGTAAACGCAAGGTATGGGCATGAAGTTGAATCCGGGAAACGCATTTCGATACGTGTCGCTTTTTCACCCGCACCGTATGGTACACGACAAGAAGCAGAACGGTTTTGACTTGAGTAGGTCAAGATTGATGGAGCTTCAAATCCAGGGATAAGACGTTTGTATGAGTTGGTTGATGGGTTTGTGAACGCTGCAACTGCGCGAGCATGTGCAAAAATACCGCCTACATAATAAAGCGCTGTTTCAGACAAGTTGCTGTAGCCGCCCTCTTTGTAGAATGTATTTTTTCCGTCTTTCCAGATGGATTGGTGAACGTGCATACCGTTACCGTTATCGCCATAAAGCGGTTTAGGCATGAAAGTAACCGTTTTACCGTTAAGGTGAGCAACCATTTTGATAACGTATTTAAGTTTTTGAACGTTGTCAGCAGCTTCTACAAGAGTTCCGAAAACGATACCGATTTCACCTTGACCTTGTGCAACTTCATGGTGACCGAGAACAACTTCAAGACCGACTTGTTCCAATGCCAACATCATCTCAGCACGAAGATCAACCATAGTATCGATTGGTGCTACCGGGAAGTATCCCCCTTTATTGCGCGGGCGGTGACCGGTGTTGAAACCATCTTTAAATGATTTTGCATCATTCCATTCACCCTCTTCCGTATCAACTTCGAAATATTGGCAGTTTACTTCGTCACGGATTTTTACATCGTCGAATACGAAGAATTCATTTTCAGGTCCGAAATACGCTACGTCACCGACACCGGCGTTCGCAAGGTGCTCAAGCGCTTTTTTAGCGATTGCACGTGGGCATTTTTCGTACATTTGACCTTTGTAGATGTCATATACGTCACAGAATACGATAATGGTCGGATCCGCAGTAAATGGGTCCATAAACGCAGATTCCGCATCCGGTTTGAGGAGCATATCTGAACGGTTGATCGGCTGCCAAGCATCGATAGATGATCCGTCAAACGGAAGACCGCCTGTAAATTGACCGGCATTAACCGCACTCATACGGTAACTAACGTGATGCCATGTCCCTTTCATATCGGTGAAGCGAAAGTCAACGAATTGAACGTCATTCTCTTTACAAAAACTGAAAAACTCGTCGACACTGTTTACGAATTTACCCATGCGAATCTCCTGAAAATAATTAAAGTTTCGCAGTATAGCAAAAGTTAACGTTATCTAAAATATTTTACATGATTAAAATTTAATCATTTCTCGATCACGGCCTCGATAAAGTGCACATTGTTCATACCCGACCGAACGTGCCAGTGCTTCAATTTCGGCACTGAAAAGGCCTACTTGTTCTTTGCAATGGGCATCCGAACCGAACGTAATCGGAATCTGCATTTCGGCTATTGATTCGAGCAAATGCGGTGACGGATACGCCTCAGCTATCGGTTTTCGATACCCTGAAACATTGATTTCAACGGACATATTTGCTTTTTTAATTGCCTTTAATGCCCCCTCTGCCAACACACGAATATCTTTGGTAGGGAGGAATTTGAATACTTTAAGCAAATCTAAATGGCCGACAATATCGAATTTTCCGCTGCACGCCATCGACTCGACGAGAGCAAAATAGCGTCGATAGATATCATCAATGTCTGCCCCCTCGTAGCGTCCGATGAATTCGGGATTGTCAAACCCCCAGTCACCGATAAAATGGACACTTCCGATCATATAATCGCACTTTCGTCTCAAGACACTCTCCTCCATATATCCCGGAAGATAATCGATCTCATATCCCAATAAGACGGTAATATCACTCGAATAGCGTTCCTGCGCTTCTCTGATCCATGATTCATACAGGTCCATTTGATCAAAAGTCATTCGGTACGCAGGATCATAATGCATCGGCGCATGATCGGAAAACCCAAAGTACTCGGTTCGAGATGCGATGGCAGCTTCCACATACTCTACTACCGTTCCTGTAGCATGATTACACAGCATTGTATGGTTATGAAGATCAACTTTCATGAGTACACCCTAAGAAAAATAATGGTTTTAATGTTATTATAGTGCAATTTTAAATCGTTGAGGATAGAGATCATGACGCAAGAAGAGTTAGATGCGCTAATGAATGGTGATATGGATTTGGAGGGGGGATATGTTGAAGAAGTAGAATCAGCTGAAATTCCCGCAACTTCAAACGAAGCACCCAGCGACGAACCTTACTACAATGAGATGGACGCTGATAAATACCGTGTATCTGCAATGCACAGCTGGCCGCCGCCACCGCCGACGGATGACAATAAAATGGTCCATCAGCTGGATGACGTCACCAAAGAGAGCGAAGAAAAAGCAACTGAGATTTTTGACCTTATCGAAGGGATCAGTAATGATTTAGGTCAGGGTGAAAAAGATGTTAAAGCGCTGCAAGCAATTATCCAAAGCAATATAGCCCTTTTTACGACACTCAGTGAGAAATTCCCCCATATTGAAGCATTCAAAACTCAATTATCCGAAAATGAAAGAGGAGCTAAGGGGCTTAAAGATGTCCTTGATATGCTTCAAAACGGCGGAGATACGATCATGAATATTATGGATATTATGCAATACCAAGATATTCATCGCCAAAAAATCGAGCGGGTCATCAACGTAATGCGTGCCCTCTCGACCTATATGAATCATCTCTTTGCCGGAAAAATCGATGATAGTAAGCGTGTCACCTCTGCTGTTCATATTCATGGGGATACAACCACCGAAGATGTCGTCAGCAGTGATGATATTGAAGCACTGTTAGCTTCGTTTGGGCAAAAATAAAAAAGAAAACGATACAATTCGCCCACTTATGTTTTAAAGAGAGTCGTATTGAAAAAAGTGGAGCTTCTTTCCCCTGCCGGGAACCTTGAAAAACTTAAAATCGCCATTGATTACGGTGCGGACGCCGTATACGGCGGTGTAAGCCATTTCTCACTCCGCATCCGTTCAGGTAAAGAGTTTGACTTGGAGAGTTTCAAAGAGGGGATCGATTACGCGCACGCTCGAGGACGAAAAGTTTACGTCACTATTAACGGTTTCCCTTTTAATTCCCAGCTAAAACTGCTCAAAGAACATATCGCCACGATGGCATCTTTAGAGCCCGATGCTTTCATTGTGGCTACACCCGGCGTACTCAAACTCGCCCACCAAATTGCACCGCACATACCGCTGCACCTCTCAACCCAAGCCAATGTTATGAATGTGTTGGATGCACAGGTTTATTATGAGATGGGGGCGCGCCGCATTATCGCCGCTAGAGAGATTTCACTTAAAGACCTTAAACAAATCAAAGACGAACTTCCTGATTTGGAAATCGAGGTATTTGTTCACGGCTCCATGTGCTTTGCTTACAGCGGACGGTGCTTGATCTCGACATTGCAAAGCGGTCGGGTTCCCAATCGCGGAAGCTGTGCCAACGACTGCCGATTTCCGTATGAGATGTACGCCGCCAACCCTGAGACAGGAACCCTCTTCAAACTGGTCGAAGATGAGGGAATAGGGACGTATATCATGAATTCCAAAGATCTCAATCTCGCCTCTCACATCCAAGAGATCCTGGATGCGGGATGCATCGACTCGCTTAAAATCGAAGGGCGGACCAAAGCACCGTATTATGCCGCTATCACGGCAAAAGTCTACCGACGCGCAATTGATGATTATTATGTAGGGAAAAGTGATCCGGATGCCTATCAAAAAGAGTTGGGAACGATGCAAAATAGGGGATTTACGGATGCCTACCTCGTAAACCGTCCGTTTGAAAAACATGACACACAGAATCTCGATTTTTCGATGATGATGGGAACTTCGCAGGTAAGCGGTATCGTCGATGAGAGCGGTCTCTATTTTGAATGCAAATACAAGACCTTTCCCGATGATGTGATGGAGATACTCACCCCGAATGAATCGCTGCTCGCAGAGGTAGATAACGAAATCGGAGCCATCCGCAATAATGAAGGGCAATGGAATATTTCATTCAAACAGCTCTTAGCTGAAAACGGAAAAGTCTGGGATCAGGTGCATAGCGGAAATTTGAATCGCTTCAAACTGCCGCTTAAAATGCCCCCTTTCACCTTTTTTCGTATCCCTGCCACTGAAGAGATGGGCACTGTAACAAAATGTTAAACTAAAAACCAAGGAGTAAATAGATGAAATTCGTGTCAATTATTATGGGAAGCAAAAGTGATTTTGATGTTATGAAATCGTGTTCACAAACACTTGAAGAGTTTGGTGTTCAATATGAGCTTATCATTTCTTCGGCTCACCGAAGCCCGGAACGTACCAAAGATTATATCGGCAAAGCCGAAGCCAAAGGGGCACAGGTCTTTATCGCAGCCGCCGGAATGGCGGCACATTTGGCCGGTGTTTTAGCATCTAAAACCATTAAACCGATTATCGGCGTACCGATGAGCGCATCCGCTCTTAACGGAATAGACGCCCTTCTCTCCACTGTTCAAATGCCTGCAGGAATGCCGGTAGCAACGGTTGCTATCGGTAAAGCGGGAGCGATCAACTCAGCCTATCTTGCCATGCAAATTTTAGCACTTGAGAATGAAGAATTGCGCATGAAACTTCAAGAAGACCGCATTGCCAAAGCCAAAAAAGTAGAAATGGATTCATTGGAGATCGAAACTATCCTGTAATAAGGTACGCGTTTTGCTATACTAATTTAAAATTTTGAAGGCGGTTAACAATGCAAGGGTGGATGAGTATCGACGAATATGCACAAATGACAAATATGGATCGCAGTGCTGTTGAAGCCTTGATCGTTCGCGGAAAGCTCACTACCCTCATTGAAGACGGTGAGGTCATCATTGACCCGAGTCAAGGAATGGCGGGGATTGTCCCTGCAACCATGAAAGAGCTCAGTGCTACGGAAGCGGATATCACTCTCGGTGCCAGTTTTGTCGAGAAAACGATCGGCACCATCATCAATCTCCATGAAAAAGTGCTTGTTGCCAAAGAAGAGACGATCGAATCGATCAAAAATGAGAATGAATTTCTCAAAGATGCCCTCGCCTCTCTCCAAGAGCTTTACGAAGAAGACCGTAATACCATAGCCGCCCTCACCGAACAGCTCAAGCTATCTCAACAAGAGGTAGAGTTTATGCGTCGCAAATACAAACTCATGTGGGGCAAAGTCATCGACGATCACGCTTCTCAATGACCATACAACAAGAATGTATCGGGTGTATTATTGCCCAAAGCGAACGTGTCTGTGATGCTATTCATGCCGATGCAACATTGAGAAAATCTATTGTCGGTTATGTCGAAACGGCTCTTCAAGATGCCGATTTTACCCTTTCTCCTCCCGTAATCGCCGCACCGCTGTATGAGGAGATGGCCAAACTTGCGAATACAACCGATCTGTACGAGCAACAAAAGCGGCACGCCTCAGAACAAGCCGAAACCTATATCCCCTTTTTAAAAGAAACGATTCAACACAGCGATGATCCGTTTATTGCCGCACTTAAAACAGCAGTTGTCGGCAATGTAATCGACCTTGCCGCAGAGGTCAGTTTCGATCTGCACGATGCGATTGCGTCTGTTTTTACGACCCCCTTTGAACTCGATAACACCGAAGAGTTGCGAAAGGCCCTCGGTAATGCAAAAAATCTCCTCTATATCGGAGATAATGCGGGAGAGCACATCTTCGATAGATTAACGATTCTCTCTCTTCAAAAACTCTTTCCTGAAGTCGTTTTTACCTATATGGTACGAGGGAATCCGATCATCAATGACGTTACGTTAAAAGAAGCCTTCGAAGCAGGGATAGAAGAGGTATGTCAGGTGATCAGCAGCGGTGTTCCCACTCCCGGATTTGTTTATGCCCTTGCATCTTCTGATGCCCAAGCGATGTTTGATACTGCCGATCTTATCCTCGCCAAAGGGATGGGCAATTATGAATGCATGACTCCGCAGCGGAGAATAAATGTCTGCTTTCTCCTTAAAGTCAAATGCTCAGTCGTAGCACGCTCGCTGAATCGTGAAATAGGCGATATTGTCTGCTGCCTCTCTTAAGAGAGACAGATTCGGTTTCGCCCCTCTTCTTTTGCCCGATATAAAGCACTATCGGCACGCCCTACGACATTTTCGATACGATCCCCCTCCCGACTTTCACTGACCCCGAAACTGCACGTCAACGTATGAATATGAGGAAAATCGTATTGCTCAATAACCGATTGGATTTTTTCGGCCAATTGTTTTCCCCCATCGCTATCGGTTTCCGGACAAATAATCATAAACTCTTCGCCCCCCCATCGTCCCAGAGTATCAATGGTGCGAATATTATCGCTCACCAATTGTGAAAGGCTCACCAATGTTTTATCACCGATTAAATGACCGAAGGTGTCATTAACCCGTTTAAAATAATCCAAATCGATAATAATAACCGAAAAAGTTCTCCCCGTACGCTGATAAAACTGATGGCATTCAAGCAATTTTTCATCCAAACGAATACGGTTTACCAACCCTGTCAAAGGATCGGTTGTTGCCATTTTCAAAAGTCGTTTATGATATTTTCCCATTTCAAACTGTCGATACATAAAAATAGAGATAATAAACAAAGCCACGAGTATAACGGCATATATCCACCCATAATCAACCCGATCTTCATAGGTTATCGCGATGTAACGATTTAAAATTCTTTGTCTCTCTGCCGGCGTAATCGAATCAATCGCCTTATCAATGATGGCTTTCAGTTCGGGATAATCGTTTCGTATCATCATCCGTACATCAAAGACGAACTCTGTTGTTCCTGAAATTTTAAGATCCAAATGGTGGTCTGCATTCATCAAATAGGCAACTACGGGAAGAATGTCTATCACAGCATCAACACGACCTGAACTAAGCAGTTTCAGCCCTTCACGGGTGTCTTCAACCCCTACAACCGTTATGTTCGGATATTTCGAAGCAACCGCTTCCGTAACGCTGTACCCCTCACACATCGCTACACGTTTTCCCGAAAGCGCTTCAAGTCCGGGTAAAAAATCGATGGTTTTATTGGTTACGATAACATTCGGAAATGAGGCATACGGTTTTGAAAAAAGGGCATATGTCTCTTTCTCTTTTGAGAGGGATGTCCCCAACGTCACATCGACTGCTTTCGATTTGATCGCGTCCATAATTCCGGCCCAAGTAGGAGAAGCGACAAAAGTACTCTTCATCCCGGTTCGCTCAACAATCAATTTCCAAAAATCGACGGCAACGCCTTGTAGCCGTGCAGAATTTCCCTCCGAATAAAAATTAAAAGGGGGCCACATTGATGTTGCGGTATAGCGAATAGTATTCATATGTAAAAATGAGTGTTCGTCGGCACTCAAAGAGACGGTTTGACGTGAATTATCATCGTACACAAAACCCTCTAAGCGCTTTTCATTTTGATGGATCCCCATGACCGCATAGATATCCGATATACGCCGAAATTTATCCACCGATACCGATCCCAAGGGCTTGTTTCCCCGATAAGCCAACTCTTTAAGTACCTGTCCTTCATAAATAAGGCTCTCCAACGATTTATTTTGCCCGTTGTAGCGCTCCTTGATCAACCGCGAAGTTTCTTCGATATGCTCAAACGCATACTCCCAACCTTTGAGTGTCGCATCGACGAACGCGCGCACTCGCTTAGGATGATTGTGTACTTCCGATTCCGAAGTAAAAAGAATATCGCTGTAAAAATCAAATCCGTACGCTTCGGGGCTGATGGAGTTGGTCTCAATCCCTTTTTCTTTAAGGACAAACGGCTCATTCGAGATATAGCACGCCATAACATCGGTTTTGCCGTTGGCGATGTCGATCGGGTTATAACTGTGTTCTAAAAATTTAATTTGGTCCAAACGGATATCTTGAGAATTAAGCATGGCGCGAATGGAGATCGTATCCTGAAAATCCTGAGTCATCATGATCCGTTTTCCGATCAAATCGCGCGGAGTTTGAATATCTGATGACTTTGCCGAGAGGAGGACAAAGGGGGAACTTTGAAAAATAGCGGCTAATGCGACAACATCTTTGCCGTCCATCCGATCCACTAAAAGGGAGGATCGTCCGATCCCATAAGTACTTCTTCCGGCCATGACCTCATCAACGGCAAGTTTTTTGGGATCAAATTTTTGGAGGGTGACATCCAAACCGGCATCCTGATAAAATCCTTTTTCTTTGGCGACGTAATACCCAGCAAATTGAAATTGATCCGCCCACTGCAGTTTAACGGATACTTTTTCTATCGGAGGCTGTCCAAAAAGAGCGCTGAAGCACAAAAGCAACAAAATTAAATAGTACTTCATTATATTCCTCTAATTATTGCTCTTATCATAGAATGTATTCCTTTAAGAAACCCTTTGAACGGCGCTTTTTGGTATAATGACGCAATTTATTTAATGGGATAGTTATGATTACGTTTGGGGATATGCTTTTAAAACTTCAACAATTTTGGAATGATCAAGGGTGTGCGATTGTCCAGCCTTACGATATTGCCGCCGGTGCGGGAACCTTTCACCCCGCAACCTTTCTCCGCTCACTCGACTCAAAACCGTGGTCAGTCGCCTATGTTGCCCCTAGCCGCCGTCCGACAGACGGACGCTACGGCGAAAATCCGAATCGTTTGGGGAGCTATTATCAGTTCCAAGTCCTCATCAAACCCAGTCCTGAGAATATTCAGGAACTTTACCTCAAAAGTCTCGAATACCTCGGTCTTAATCTCAAAGATCACGACATCCGTTTCGTCGAAGATAACTGGGAGTCTCCAACCCTCGGGGCATGGGGTTTAGGTTGGGAGGTGTGGCTCAATGGTATGGAAGTAACCCAGTTTACCTACTTTCAGCAAGTAGGCGGTGTGGCGTGCGACCCCGTTGCCGTTGAGATCACCTACGGAACCGAACGTCTTGCGATGTACCTGCAGGGAGTTGATACGGTATTTGACATCGTCTGGAGCGAAAACAAATATGGGAAAACCCTCTACCGTGATATCCACAAAGAGGGGGAGATCGAGTTTAGCAAATACAACTTTGAAATCGCCGATACGGGAATGCTGTTCCATGAGTTTGAATCAAAAGCCGCCGAGTGTAAACGGTGTCTTGATGCAGAACTTCCACTCCCTGCGTACGACCTGTGCATGATGGCATCGCACACGTTTAATACCCTCGATGCACGCAAAGCAATCTCTGTCACCGAGCGTGCCAACTACATACTCAAAATCCGTGAACTAGCCCGTGGCTGTGCGGAGCTCTATAAATCGCAAGAAGAGGAAAGAAACCTCCGCGTTAGGGCTTGATGCAAACCCTTATCGGTCAAATCGATCGGATCATCTACCAAAATAACGGATTCTTTATCGCCGCACTTAAAAGCGGGGATAAAATCAGTGCCCACTACTATGAAAGCGATGTCGATCACCTCAAAGACGCCGCCATCACCCTCAAAGGCTCATGGGACGAACACCGTACCCACGGACGAACCTTCAAAGCCCATTCACTCATTGTCAATCAAAATGAACTCTTCTTTTTCCTCAACCGAGTCGTCAAGGGGTTTACAAAAAAGCTCACCGCCGAACTAATCGAACGCTACGGCACCGACGGGCTCATCAATATTTTGGATAACGACATCGAACGCCTTATGGAAATCAAAGGGATGAATGAAAAACGTCTCCTCAAACTCTCCGTAGGATGGAAGCAGTTTCGTTCAATGCGTCTTTTGGGAGAATTTTTAGCCCCCTTCGGCGTAACCCCCGCTCTTCTTCGGCTGATTGCCGGAGCAATGAAAGAGCTCAAAGATCCGATCGAAGCGATCAAACACAACCCCTATACTCTGATGCGTATCAACGGAATCGGGTTCAAAAAAGCCGATGAGATCGCACGCAATATGGGGATCAAAGTTGATGACGAACGACGTGTCCAAGCAGCAATGGAATACACTCTAAGCGAGTATTGCGAGCAGGAGGGAAACAGCTGCATTGAACGAAGCGCCCTTTTCAACAAACTCGATCTTCTCTTATCGCTGGGGAATCATTCACGGTACGATGAAGCCCTTGAGGATCGTCTGCGCGAAGGGAGTATTACCCTTTTGCCCAGTTTAAAACTCTCTCCCACCCGTATTTACGAAGCCGAAGTACTCTTAATGAATGAATTTAAACGGCGCGGCAAAACTAAAAATGGCCCCCTCACGAATGATCTTGATACCTTTCTAACAAACCAGTCACTGCATCTTGGTGAACAGCAGCTTACGGCGTTGGAACACATCAATCAAGGATACGGATTGATTTTTCTCGTCGGATATGCCGGGACAGGGAAAAGCACAACGGCAAAAGCGCTCCTCGATCTTCTCTCCATTCGCCATGAACCGAGTCTCATCATGACCTGTGCCCTCAGCGGTATCGCATCTCAGCGGATACGGGAACGCAGCGGCTATCAAAGTGCTACAATCCAAAGTCTCCTGGTCAAATTCGAATCCCATGATACCATGCCCTATCAGGTACTATTGATCGATGAATCCTCGATGATCAATTCAACCCTATTTGCACGGTTAATGGCGAAAATTGAACGCTCGGCTACCGTCATTATCGTCGGTGATGATGCCCAGCTTCCCCCTATCGGTGCCGGCAGCCCCCTCAGCGATGCTATTGCCCTGAATTTTGCCCCTACCGTCATGCTCACCCAGATTTACCGCCAAAGAGAGGGGCAAGCGATTGCGCTCATCGCGAATGATGTCCGACGAGGCACCATTCCTCCCTACCAAGAGGAGTATGAAGATTTCACCTTTATCCCCGTCGAACTCTCTAACCGCCATGCGCTCAAACGCTCTTTGAGCGATGCCGAATACGAAGAGGCAATCCAAACTCACAATAATAATCTCCTAGCTGCCGTCGCAGAAGTGACACTTCAGCATCTTCCCCACTCACGTGAAAAACTTCAGACTAAGCAGATACAGGAATATCTCAACGCCTTTCAGGTGATATCTCCGATGCGGGGCAACACTCTCGGAGTCGATAACCTCAATCTTCTTCTCCAGGAATATTTCAATCCCAACGCGAAAAAAAAGGTCAAAACTTTCAAAGGGGAATTTCGGCTCCACGACAAAGTGGTTCATACCAAAAATGACAATATCCTCTCCACTACCCCCGAAGAGTTTAAAGAGGGGATCGAACCGAGTGAACGACGAATTTTTAACGGAATGTGCGGGCTCATTTTTCGCCTTGATGAAGAGGAGGAGATGTGTTATGTATTCTATCCCAATGAAGAGCTGATCGTTCAATACAAATTCGATCAAGTGAGTGATTACCTCAGTCTCTCCTATACGTTGAGCGTTCATAAAGTTCAAGGGATGGAGTACGATACCGTCGTCATGGTAATGAGTTTTTCCCATCACATCATGCTCAATACCAAACTCCTCTATACAGCGCTTACCCGTGCCAAAGGGCACTGTATTCTTATCGGCGAGAGCGGGGCATTTGAATCGGCGTGCAGGCGCTTGGAACATACCAAACGCTCTACCGTTATGCAGGAGCTTGCAATTAAATAAAGGATAAAAATTTTCCTTTATTTTGTTGTGCTACAATTATCACTCTTAAGTCCATAAATTACAAGGATTCACCATGAAAACATTGATTCTATCTACGATTGTTGCCACATCTGTAATGGGGGCTTCGTTGATCGATGAAGCTAAAAGCTCCGGACTCAAATCGATTCCCGCAAACCCGAAAGCGCTCGAAAAACTAACCTCTAACCCGAAAAATCCGACCACTGCGGCTAAAGTTGAACTCGGGAAAATGCTCTATTTTGAACCTCGTCTCTCAAAAAGCGGTTTGATCAGCTGTAATACCTGCCACAACCTTGCAACCGGAGGAACTGACGGTATGAGTGCGGCCATCGGACACAAATGGACCTCAAACCCGCACGGGCTCAGTTCACCGACCGTCTATAACGCCGTATTCTACAGCCAGCAATTCTGGGACGGTCGCTCTCCACATCTCGAAGATCAAGCCCAAGGACCGATTCAGGCAGGACCGGAAATGGCGGCACCGAAAGAGTTTGTTACCGGTGTAGTCAACTCCATGCCCGAATACGTCAGTCTGTTTCAAAAAGCCTACGGAAAAGATGTCAAAATCACATTTGAAAAAGTGGCTGATACCATCGCCGTATTCGAGCGTACCCTCGTAACCCCTTCACGCTACGATAATTTCCTAAACGGAAATAAAAAAGCGTTAACTACAGCGGAACAAAAGGGGCTTAAAACGTTTATTACCAAAGGGTGTGCAACGTGTCACAACGATATCGCTTTGGGAGGAACCATGCAGGCTTTCGGTGTTGTCGCACCGTATAAATACATGAACGTAGGCGATTTTAAAGGGGATAAAAACGGAATGGTTCGCGTACCGACCTTACGCAACGTCACCCAGACCGCTCCGTACTTTCATAACGGCCAAATTGCCACCCTCCCTGAAGCGATCAAAGAGATGGGACGCATCCAGTTGGGTGTTGATTTGAATAACGAAGAGATCGCATCGATTCAAACCTTCTTGAAATCACTGGAAGGTAAAAAACCTCAAGTGATTTATCCGATGCTTCCGGCATCGAATCCGGCTACACCAAAAACAGACGTAGTGAATAATTAACTACCTCTTGTCATCCTGAACTCGATTCAGGATCTCAGATTGCGGATCTACTCCGCAATGAGGCTATTCACACTCTATCCCCTCGTAATCTTCTTTGTACTTTCCGCATTCACTTTTTATTGCCTGCAAAATCTTCGGCTTTTTCACGGGATCCAGCCATTTGAGCAATTCAATCAGCGGTGCTTCGTCCATAGCGGTACATCCTGAGGTAGGATGTTTGTCACTGTGATTGAGATGGATAAAAATACACGAGCCGCGGCCGCTTTGAGCAATGTCGTTATATCCGATCACCGCTCCGTAGCGATACACCCCATCAGGTCTAAGCATCGCTTCATAACTTGAGGGGAGAGAATTTTTGTCATAAATACGGAGAATTTTGTTATAACGCGAATCATTCCTATCATCAATGCAATAAAGATTTTCATCCGCATGCCAGTAAGGCAATTTAAACGTCGTATTCTGATCGTATCCGAAAATCGAAGTTATCGGAAAAATACCGGAGGGGGAACGTCCGTCCCCCTCGTTTTTCAAAGGAGTTTTGAACGCGACATAGCCTAAACCGCTTCGCCCCAATGTGACAGGAGTCTTCTCACCGATTTTTACCCACCGGTTTTCCTTCTCATAGCGCTGCATAGATGCTGTAGTCGCATTTAACTCTGGGGAGAGAACCACCACTAACTGCTCCGCAGCGATTAGCGCTGAGGAGAGAAAAGAGATCAATAAAAGTAGAATTGTTTTTAACATGGCATCGTTCTTAGTTTATTTTAAAGTTAGGTAGTATAGCATATTGAAAATCGCAAGAGTGAGGCAATAATGACCATTTCCGTTCGTAAAGCATCTGAGACGGATGTTGACATTATTGCTCAAGCATTATTGGAAAGCTCACGGGGCGGCAAAAAGATCGGATTATTTGATCTGGTATTCAATACCTCCGATAATGAGGCTCTTCTATCCCATCTTAAATGCTTAGCGCTCACAAGCACCAAAAGTTACGCGCATTTCTCTAACTTTTTTATTGCCCTCTCCGGCGGAACTGCCGTCGGAACCATTTGCGGCTATGAACCGCGCATCGCAACCCATGAAATTTTCTCAAAAGCGCTCGAAGAGATCGGGTTTGATGAGACCTACCACGAGCGTATCGCCGCATTTCTCCTTTGTGAGGGAGAAGCGGACAACAAAACTTTTGTACTTGATTTTATGCTCGTCAAGCCTGAATTTAAAAGTATCGATGTGTATAAAGAGCTTATCGGTAAAAGCATGCTGACCGCACGGCTCAAAGGGTACCGGAAAGTTCAAACGTCTGTCGAAATAGGCTCAGCCGAAAATGAGCTCATTTACAAAAAACTCGGATTTGAAGTGATCGATGAGAAACGGAGCGAATATTACAAAGAGCAGTTTGACCGCCCCGGAATTATGCGTCTACAAATGATTTTATAAGGATTTCTCATAGAATACGGTCTCTTAGGGTTACTTCCCCCGCTCATTGCCATCCTCCTCGCTTTTTTCAGCCGTTCTGTTTTCATTGCATTAGCGATGGCCGTTCTCGTTGGTGAATTTATTATTGCCGATTTCCACCCGTTTGCTACCCTTATCCTAATCCTGGAACGCTTTTCCGCACTCCTTAGTGAAGCATGGGTTCTCAAAACCCTCGCTTTTGCCATTATGGTCGGCTCGGTAATGGCACTCATCGAGCGCAGCGGCGGGGTAGATGGTCTGGTTCACGAACTCAGTGTCAAACGCTCTTGGGTACAAAGTAAACGGGGGGCACTTATGCCCAGCTTTATCGCAGGCATCATTGTTTTTATCGAATCTTCCATCACCTCCCTCGTTGCGGGGGCGATCGGACGACCTTTTTGTGATCGTTACGGTATCAGCCGCGCCAAACTCGCCTTTGTCTGCGACTCCACTTCCGCACCGGTATGTTCTCTCATCCCCTTAAATGGGTGGGGTGCGCTTTTACTCGGGCTCATCGGCGGGCAAATCACTGCGGGTTTGATTTCGGGTGAGAGTGCCACATGGCTTATAGAGTCAATCACCTTTAATTTCTACGCTTTTGCCGCCCTTATCGTTACCTTTATTGCCGTATGGTTCGAGATTGATATCGGACCGATGCGCCACGCAACAATCGTCCCCCCAGCTATCGAGTGTGAAGATGATCGAGGGCATGTAGGACTCTTTTTATGGCCGATGATATGGATGATCGGCGGCGTCGTCGCCTTTATGATTGTTACCGGAGGAGGAGATATTATCAAAGGCTCAGGTTCAACCTCAATTTTTTACACGCTGATTATCACACTGATACTGATGTGGGGATACTACGGGATCAAAAAGGCTCTTACTACACGCGAATTTTTTTCAACCTCTTGGATCGGTGCAAAAACAATGGCTCCGATTGCCGCTATTTTGCTGTTTGCCTTCGCCATCGGGGGAGTCAGTTCCGATATGGAAGTGGGGAGATACCTAGCCTCCTTCATCGGTGACTATCTCCCCGCATCCTATTTGGCCGGAGCCATATTTGTGTTGGCGGCAGTTATCGCTTTTGCAACCGGAACCAGTTGGGGAACCTTTAGTATTATGCTCCCTATCGCCGTCCCCTTAGCCGTCGGACTCGATGCTCCTATTGCTTTATGTATGGGAGCTGTTATTTCAGGCGGGGTTTTCGGCGATCACTGCTCGCCTATCTCGGATACCACAATTATCTCCGCTATGGCGTCAGGTTGTGAGGTGGGAGAACATACCCGTACACAGCTCCCGTATGCTCTTATAGCAGCTGGAATCTCGCTGGTTCTCTTTATTCTATTCGGAATTGCACTGGTATGACCAAAACAAAACTCCTCCTCCTCGAAGATGATCCGAACCTCTCTGAGAGTGTCAGTGAGTACCTCGAAGAACAGGGGTTTGAGGTTAGGTGTGTCTATGATGCCCTAAGTGCTGAAGATATACTCTATGAAGAGCGGTTTGATCTTTTGCTTCTCGATGTCAATATCCCAGGCGGAGATGGTTTCTCACTCCTAAAAACCAGCCGAAAAGAGGGAAACTCAACTCCGGCAATTTTTATCACCTCGCGCAATGCCATGAGTGATGTAGAGGAGGGATTTGAAAGCGGCGGTGACGATTATATTCGCAAACCGTTCGCCCTAAAAGAGCTGCTGCTCCGGATACAAACGATCCTAAAGCGGAACTTCTATCATAATCCGACCGATACGTTAATCCTCAGTGAGGGGATCACGTATGACATCGGCAATCAAGTGCTAACCGTTCATTCAGAGGTACAAAATCTGCAGCTCAAAGAGCACAAACTTCTTAAACTCTTTATCCAGCATAGAAACGAGCTTCTTTCCCATGAAGTGATTATGGAACATTTGTGGACGTTTGATGAAACTCCAAGCGACGGAAGCTTGCGAACCTATATCAAGACGCTGCGCAAACTCCTCGGAAAGGATTCCATTGTCAGCCACAAACGCCTCGGGTATCAATTTCGCTAAATACCGTACCCTCAAAAGCTTTTTAATCCTCTATGGGGTGATGTCGGTTTTGATCCTCGCCCTTCTGGGAACTCTCTATTTCCAATACTCCAAAGCCCTCATGCTTTCCGCTCACCGTCTTGCGATGCAATTGGAGTCTGAGAGCTACGTCCCCAAGCTTAAACAGTGGCTTGAGCATGACCGCAATCTCTCCACCTTTCCGAAAGACTTAGCCTATACAACTGCCTTGTACGGATACGATCATGTACCGATTGTATCCCGTTTACATACCGTATCCATCAATTTCAAAGAAAATATCTATCTCTCAAACGACCATGTCTATCTGATCGTTCCCCTCTCCCCGTACGGGATGGGGGAGTTTTATCTGATTTTCGAAACCGTAGACGACGGATTATGGCAGCAGCAAACTCTCGAAATTACCCTGATATTCGGAGCCGTTTTATTTGTGATGCTATCCGGGGTAGGATATCTCCTCTCCCGCTTGATTCTCCGCCCGATGAATGAGGCGATTGCGCTGTTGGATGATTTTATCAAAGACACCACACACGAGCTCAATACCCCCATCAGCGCCATCCTCACCAATATCGAATCGCTGGAGAGCGATGAACTTCCCCCCTCGGCACTCAAAAAGATCAAGCGGATCGATATCGCTTCGCGCACCATCTCGACACTCTACGACGATCTCACCTACCTTGTCCTCAATCATGATTTAGCGGTTCAGGATACCCGACTCGATCTGAACCTCCTTTTGCAGGAGAGGCTGGAGTATTTCCGTCACCGTATCGAGCAAAAAAAGGTTGCAGTACAACTATCCGTCGATTCGGAGGTAACGTTACTGATTGATCGTACCAAAGCAACCCGAATTATCGATAATCTCCTCTCCAACGCAATCAAATACAACCGCATGGAAGGGGCTATATCCATTACTCTGCATCCAGGTGTTCTGTGTATCGAAGACAACGGAATCGGTATCCCCGATTCTATGATTGAGCGGGTATTCGAGCGCTATACGCGTGCCGATAAAAGTGTCGGAGGATTCGGAATCGGTCTGAATATCGTTGCGATGATTGCTAAAGAGTATGCGCTTGAGATCACGATTGAATCAAAAGAAAAAGTCGGTACGAAGATTTGCATAAGGTGGAAGTAGCCTAAGGCTTCCTTATAAGGATGCTAATACATCCTGGGAAGGAACAAACACCTGTTCAAAGATTTCTTTGGCAGTTTTCCAGCGATTCTCTTTGGAGTTTAGCATCACAATCAGACAATCTCTGTCCTCTTTTTTGGCACGTGCGATTAAACACGGTCCCGCTTTAGAGGTATACCCTGTTTTTACACCTACGGCGTATTCATACTGATTCAGCAGCTGATTATGAGTATGGGCAACAAATTTGCGGGACGTATTGAGTGAATAATAGGTATGTTGATTTAAGCGGGTAACATCATTGAAAACAGAATTTTTTATCGCGTATTCCGCCAAAACAAGTAGATCTTGCGGAGTCGAGTGATGATTCCCGATATCAAACCCGCAAGGGTTGGTAAAAACGGTATTGACCATCCCTATGTTCGCCGCTTTGGCATTCATCATCGCTTTAAAATTTTCCATTGTTCCGCCGACCGCGATCGCAACAGCCATCGCGGCATCGTTATCCGATTTGATCAAAGCTGCTTTAATGAGATCGTCCAATACGAAAACTTCTCCCTCTTTGTACCCCGCTTTAGTCGGTTCCACCTGAAGCATCTCTTTCGTAATGACCACAGAGCGGTTTAAATCCCCTTGCTCAATGGCCAATATAGCAGTCATAATTTTGGTTAGACTCGCCGGCTGCACCTCGCGCAGCGCCTCTTTTGAGTAGAGCATCTCGTTATTTGTAAGATTTTTTACCAACAGTGCTTCAACATTTAATTTAGCAAGCTTTTCTGAATCAATTTCGGCATAAAGGGAAGAGAACCCCAGAAGAAAAAAGAAGATTAAAGATTTGAGCATCCCGCCCCTTTGTTATGATACGTTATTATGGCTAAAAATGGTAAATATAACCAAAATATTCTCCCATAAATCGTATCATTGTCCAAGGGTGTGAATTATCAGCGTATTACTTTAACCCTGCGATGTATTCGCTGAGCGTTTTCATATCACCCTCAGATAACGTAGCGGTTTGCCCTTTCATAATGGCACCCATCCCTTTGGTGTTGCGCGTTCCCGCTTTGTACCCTTTGAGTGCATCCAATGTTTTATCAGCTTTCCATCCGGCAATCACTTCCGATTTTCCAAGAGCCGCCTTCTCCCCTTTGGCACCGTGACATGCCGCACATTTTTGATACAAAGCACCCCCCTCAGCAGCACTCAACATAACACTCAAACCCCATAGAGCAAGTAACGTTTTCATCGTAAACTCCTTTTTAGAGAGAATCTCTTTCGAGATTCCCTTTTGATGAGAGCAGTATAAAAAATTATCGTGAAGCGATTGTGGAATATATCAGAGGGTTTGAAGACGCTCGAGCAGTGTCGAAATTTCTTTCTCTTGCTCATAAAGAGCAAAGCTTTTACGAACATACGCTTGAAGAAGAAGTTTCAGATCATTATTTCCTTCAATCTGAAAATCCTGCTTCATCTGTGCCGTGAGAAAACGGGCAAAATCTTCCTCAACATCAATGTCATAGCGTTTAGCATTGATAGTAAGGGCTACTTTGGCTTTCATCCAAGCAAGCTTTCGATTTTGGATACGATGGTTTCGATTTCGGCATCTTTTGCGGCAAGCTCGTCGCTGTACATTTTAATCTCTTCATCTTTGGAAGCGAGTGCACCATGAAGACGCTGGATTTCCGCATCTTTCGTTTGTTCGCTACCACGTATGGAAGCACTGTCTGCCCGCAATGTTTCGAGTTCTGCCGTGAGTGCCGCTTGCTTTTCAATCAAATCGGTAATGAGAGTCGTCAATTTTTCCAACGGAGTAGGATTAAATAGCATGATTAACCTTGGGGTATAGAGTCTTAATCATAATTTTAACACAGTTTAGCTCAAGTCATCTCTAAAGGGATTTACACTCAAGTCAGAGCTGAATTCTACAGCTTTTTCTTTAGACTCTAAAAAACTTTATAAAATAAATTCAATACGCCGATTTTTGGATCGCCCGTCTTCACTATCATTAGGAGCGATTGGATTAACATCCCCCCATCCCTTAGCATTGATTTGACTTGAATGTATCCCTTGCCCCATTAAATAATCAGCGATTGATTTAGCACGAGCTTCAGAAAGAATAAGATTTGTTGAAAATCGTATCTTAAGTAGTTTCGGCGGGACATCATCGGTGTAAACATTAATCGTTACCGATTTATAATTCCCCGCTTTATAAGATTGCGCCCATTTACGCAAATGCTCTTTTCCTTCATTACTAATAATGATATCCCGCCCTTCAAATATTTGATAATTCCTAAACTTTGCTGGGGGAGAATACGAATGTGTATATCTGGATTCTATGAGGGCTGTTTTTTCATTTTTCACTAGATTATTTTCAAAAGCTACCTGTTTTTCTGCAAAATTATTTTGATCGTTTACATTCGACTGTACGACTTCCAAATGGGGCAAAGAACTGTTATCAAAAGGCTTGAATTTATATTTTTTCGTCATAGCGTTTCCCCAACCCGTTTGAGAAAACAATAAAATAATCCACAAATATTTAATCATTCATTAATCCATAACAACCAGAATTTGTCTCATTCCTCTGATGGAAGCAAATTCTTTGAGATATTTGGCAAGCGCTAACACTTCACTGTTTTTCATTCTGATACAGCCGGCTGATTCATGCTTACCGATAGTTTTTTCATTAATTGTCCCATGAATACGATACGTCTGACGTCCATCAACGGTATGTGTAAGTGAGATTTTTGCCGAACCCATGTAGTTATATGGGCTTTCAGGGGGAATAGCTTTGGGTAGCTCGATATTGCGCACTTTTTTGAAATAATCCAACGTTTCAGCGGTAGGATACCAAATCGGATGCAGAGAAATCGACGAAATACCCCCTTCCCCTTCCGGTTTTTTTACATCCGGTTTTGCGGTCGAAACTTTATATTTATTGAGTTTGAATTTTTGTTTATTTTTATATCCATTGACGGTCATAAAATTTTTCGTTGAATTGATATAAATAACGATTCGATCTAAGTTTTTTGGATCATAGATGTTCATATCTGCCGTTGACAACTGCACCATTTCTTCAAAAACAACACTTGTGTTTTCTGACACACTTGTGTTATTCTCAAAAGTATCTAAATGATTTTCATTTTCTATATGCTCATCTGGTTGGAATGGGAATTTAACCACTTTTTTATTCTGTGTTTGTCCAAGATATTCTGCAGTCAGTTTCTCAACATAAGGTTTCATTTTTTTTAGCTCATCGGATAAATTTTCTTTGAATGCTTCTGCATCGGCAACGCTTTCAAAAGTACCATAAGCTATTCTGTATGCGCCTGCTTCGCTTCTGATAATAAAAATATCCTTTTCGGCTTTTTTTATATAGCGATTTTTATCCACAAATGCTTGATCATAAGTCTTATCAGAGCATACAAATACGGTATAAACATTTGTATCTGCAATAGCAGATATTAGAATTAACTTTATAAAAATGAAAAAAAATGAAACTTTTTGTATCACTTAGAATTTACCTTTCGTTGTACGAAACCGTTGCAATCAAATAAAAAAATTTGATCTTAGCGATGTTGTTTAAAAACAAGCAGAACACTATCACTCTAACGTCGCAAATATGTTGCAAACAATGGCATAAAGCAAAAAAAATTATCGTTTAATCTCTGGGAAATGTCGCAGAAGGGATTGAAATACTTAGTAAAGGTCAAATAACTTTGTGAGATTTGATTTATCCACAGGCGCAAGAGTTTGGTTCTATACTGCTCATAAAGCGCTGTGATATTGACGAACGCAATCGAAGCGTAAATCTATGACACAAAGAATAAATCGCGTTATAGCGCGTATTTGAATCGGTTTAAACCCAATGACTATATTTTTTATACCGATAGATTGCTAACGCATAGAATAGTCGCTTACCATACCCGACCCATATATGATGAACTGTTTAATCATGGATTAGAGAGGGATGATTGGAAAAACAGAGTTTGTAATCATACGCTACGGCATACGTTCGCATCTCACTTAGCGATCAATCAAGTACCGCTTTATGAGATCAAGAAGTTGATGAATCATAAGGACATCAATATGACGCTGCGGTATGCGAAGCTCGCCGAAGCTAATAAAGTTTCGGCGGTTGAGAAGATTTATTAAAACCAATGAATTTGAAATAATTAAACGTGTTCAGATATAATAAATTATTTTTAATACAAAGTAGACACTTAATGGCTATCAATATCCCTCAAAGTTTAATAGATGCAATAAAAAACAATAATTTGATTCCTTTCGTTGGTGCTGGAATATCCATGGGAATTAAAGATAAAGAAAATAATCCAATATTTAAAAGCTGGACAAATAGTCTTTTAGATGCTGTACAAATTCTAAAAGATGAAAATGAAAATGCTAAAGCTACTCGTATTCAATCAGGATTAGAAATATCACCAGTTGATTATTTGTCGATTGCATCTGAAATACATAAATATTTAAATAGCCATTGGAATTCATTTTTAACTAAAACATTTGAAAGAAATTTCAACACTATTGATGAAAATAGCCTAAATATAGCAAAAGAAATCCTAAAAATAAATAACCTTGTTATAACTACCAACTATGATAATGTTCTTAAATGGGCTTGTGAAAATAAAAATGATTTAATCGAATGGGGTCAAAAAGCTATTCATGGACAAATAGGATCTTTAAAAAAGATTCCTGATAATCAAACCATATGGTATTTACACGGAAAGATATCGAATCCAGATGACATTGTATTTACAAAAGAGAGCTATGAAAAAACCTATAAAGAAAATTCAGGTGCTATTGAAGTTTTGAAATATCATCTACTTACAAAAAGTTTTATCTTTTGTGGATTTAGTCTTGATGATCCCTATATCAAAATGCAACTTGAAAAATTAAAAGATATATTTGGGACAAATCTCTCAAAACATTTTTTGATTGTAAAAAAAGGGCAAAAACAAGATTTTTCATTTTTAGGAGATATTCATTTCCTTGAAGTTGATGATTATGAAGAGAGCTATTTAAAACTCTTGCAACAAATCAATGACTTAACAATAGCATCCACCACACAACAAACTTTTAATGCTCCTATACACATACAAACAACACCTAAAACACCTTTTTTTAATGTCCCTTTTGAATCAAAAAAAGATGATTTTGTAGGAATTGAAGGGAAATTAGAGGATATTCTCTCTAAATTAACTCAATCTAAAAAACTTAGTATCGGACAAGTTGCAAAGTTTGAAGGCATGGGAGGGCTTGGGAAAACTCAGCTTGCAGTTGAGTATGCACATGAGTACAAAGAATTCTATCCGAATGGTGTAGTTTGGCTAACTATGGATCAAAACTTAGACGAACAGTTACTCACTTTTGCAAAACAATACAACCTCGTAAATCAAAATCTTGATATAAAAGAACAACTCCATAGCGCAAAATATCAATTTAAATCATTTGAAAATATGCTTTTTATTTACGACAATACCAATGGATTAGAAGATATAGAACAAGACTTTTTACCAAAATCTCCTACAAATCAGATACTTATCACTACACGAAATCCTATTCAAGGATATACATCTATCGAACTGCAAACTTTAGATTTAGAAAATTCAAAAAAACTTTTAGAGATAGAATCAGGTAAACCTATATCTGAGGAAGAGATCGGTTTTGTAAAAGAGCTTTGTGAACAACTTGATGGCTTACCACTAGCATTGGAAATGGCTGGTGCTTATGTAAAATATCTGGATTTATCGTGGGAAAACTATCTAAATCTTTACACTAAGCAAAACATTGAATTGTTAAATAAGTCAACACTACCAGAGAGTTTTACAAAACACGAAAACAATATCGCCAACACACTAACCATTAGTCAAAAAATTATCGATGATACTCCACGACTAAAAGAGATATTACAGTTACTAAGTTATGGTGCAAACGAACCAATCGATGATGAGCTGATAAAAAAACTTTTATCTTGTGGTGATACAGATATAATCGAAGCAATTTCCATAGGAATCAAACTCAAATATATTAAAAAATCTGCTCAAGGCTATACCATCCATAGACTTCTCAAAGAGGTTTGGAAAACACAAGAACAACTTGACGATAGGTTTATAGATGAAGTAGCAAAAAACTTATCAAATTATATTTCTGAGATAAAAGATGAATTCCTAAATCTATCAAAACTCGAAATCGCAAATCTTTTTTCAGAACAATGGATAAACTATCTAGCAGACAATGATACAAAAGCGATGCTTATGGCATACAAAGCCTATGTTGATTTTTACAAAGGGAACTATGTGCAAGCACTTATGATTGTCGAAGAAGCAAATACGATCATTGAAAAAAAAGATTCCAATGAATATGCTGAGATACTTGCCTATTTTGGGAGCTTACATAGCGAATTAGGAGATAAGCCCACAGCAAAAGATTTTTATGAAAAATCTTTTGAGATGATAAACAAACTCTATCCAAATCAAGATCATCCAGATATTATTTTTGCAATGATAAATTTGAGTACTTTATTGTGTCAGAATCCAAT
>NZ_JAHFAQ010000082.1 GCF_023250475.1 Sulfuricurvum sp.
ATTGCGGAGCGTTTTGACTTCATATTTATAAATTGATGCAGCGTTAAGCAACAGTGCAAGCACTGCAATAACCCACGCTCCAAGCCACCATTTTTTTTTCATGATTCAGTCCCCCTTATCGTAAATTCAATCGATATTTACTCCACGTTCGGCATAGGTTCACCGAAATAATACCCTTGCGAATAGTTGATTCCCATCGCTTTAACTTTATTATAAATCGACTCGGAACTGACAAATTCTGCAACCGTCGGAATGCCCATGGCCTGTGCCAGAGAAACAATAGTTTTAACAATCAGTTCACTTGTTTTATTATGGTCAATGTCTTGAATGTAGGCGGCATCGATTTTAATGATATCGACGTGCATGGAGTGAATACGGTAAAAGTTTGACTTGTCGCTCCCGAAATCATCAATCGCGATCGTATACCCGATCTGTGACAACTCCTGCAGCTGTTTGATCGATTCATTCGTTCCGTTTGCCGAAATATTTTCGAGAATCTCCAGTGTCACCCGAGAGGGTTCGATACCGTATTTTTTTCCTAATCCCATCATCATCGAGGAAAAATTACGGTTTAGAAGATCCTCTTCGGTGATATTGATACTAAACGATTCCGACTTATCGGCAAACATCGCGTAACTTTTTTCCAGAATGACTTTCGTAATACTAGGGAGCAGTCCGACAAGTTTTGCCGGTTCAATAAAATGCTTCGGACTAATCGCTTTATTGTTTTCGATAATCCGTGCCAAAGCTTCGTATTTAACAATCTGTTTAGTCGTATTATCGACGATAGGTTGAAAATAAGGGACGATTCGATCTTCATTAAGGGCCAGACGGATTTTACGCATCCACTCAATATTATTTTTCTGCCGTACAATAAAATCAGAATCATCCCGAAAAATTTGATAACGGTTTTTACCGATCTGACGCGCCTCTTTCATCGCGGCATGCGCTTTTACCAAAGCGTTTGGTGACGAAGCGATACCGATGGTGCACGTCAGACTGATGAGAATATCCTCTATCTTGAAAATATAGCTCTGAATCCCCCGATAGAGACTTTCAACAGGAGAGATCAATTCATCGGAAGAGATCGCGCAAAAAATGACGAATTCATCGGATGCAACGCGATAGAGAGTATTTCCATTGTTGAGATGCTCACGAAGGTACTCGGCAAACATAAATAAAATCTGATCTCCGATTTCATAGCCGTACGTCGAGTTGATCGAATCGAAATTATCGATGTTGCACAATATCAAAGTATGTTCGGGATAATTTTGAGTCATCTGATCAAGTTTCTCTTTTTTGAAACATCCGGTCAAAGAGTCATACATATACGACTGTTCCAGCTCCTCTTTTTTCTGAATAAGCATCGTCTCTAAATAACTGGCGTAATTTTTGTGCTCTTTATTAATCTTCACCGATTTGGCACTTTTCGAGAGTACATCCATCATCTGCTGCATCTCTATCGGTTTGACAATAAAATTATCGATTCCCGTATTGATCGCTTTAAGAAAATATTCGGGCTCGTTATGGGCAGTAATAATGATCGCATGGATATCGGGATTATCGCGTCGCATCTCTTCAATCATCTCCAATCCGTCCATCTTAGGCATAGTGATATCGGCAATAATAAGATCGATACTACTGCGGTTCTGACGATACGTTTCCAATCCCGAGACTCCATCCACGGCGACAAAAACATGCGCATAAAGCATCTCTAAAATTTTGACCATATTCTCACGAATTTCATACTCATCTTCGACATACAGAACACTCAACATTTTTGTGTTCCCAATCGCTTCGTTTGTTTTGATCATTTTCATCAGAAACCCCCGCTTTAATTCAAATTTTTATCTTCTAAAAAAGGATTAAATCTTCTTCGGCTGAATCGATCTCATTGACCTCATCGGAGAGAATAAGCTCAATCTGCAGACAGGTGCTAAAGAGCGAACTGTCAAGATAGTGAATATCCAGAGCACTTTGAGATACAAACAGCCGCCGCCGCCACTCACTCAAATCCGACTGTATCCCGCTCAGGAGAAGAATGATTTTTTTCATCCTTTTTTGCTCCAAAGCAGCATCTTCGATCTCTGAAAATAATTTTGCCAGCGAGCGGATCGCATAAGCGAGATCTTCAAACTCAAAAAGCATACTGATTTCATGGGCGTATATCTCCAACTGCACCGACATTTGCCGCAGACCGTCGATATCGGCGTCCTCTGTAAGCAAATAAATCGATTCTTTAAAATCGTTATCAAGTTCATCCAGCTCCTGAAGTTCTTGAAGTATTTCGTAATCAAGCTCGGAAATATACTCAGCCGCCGTCGTTTTATGCGTATGTGAACGGCGGAGAAGACGATTCTCTTCATCATCAATTTTGAGTTTTGCATTATGCATCTCTTGCGGAGGCATCATTGTCGCAGAAGACTCTTCTTTAGGAAAATTTTCCTCCTCCTTTACAATAACCTCTTCCTTTTCAGAGACAATAGTAAAACGACTTTTACCTCGATAGCGGTTCTTGATAACCAACTCTTCTAGAATCTCGGTATACGACTTTATTTTAATTTTCTGATACTCTTCGAGGGTAATATCATTAAAAAAGTAGATGCAGCTTTGCTCTTCCTCATTATCAATATGTATATCGCGGCGTACGATACGATAAATTTTGCGCCCCTGTCTTTTTGAGACAGATATACGATTTTTTTGAGGATCGGTTTCGTCATACTCAGCCAAAGAGTGTAAAAATCCTGAACGTCTATCAAACGGAAGCCCTTCCTCCTCCCCTTTTAAAAATCGCTGTAACTCCGCAGCATCAAAAATAGAACAAAAAGGATCATTGAAATATCGTACGGTGCTGTCGGTGTAGATAATGCAGGCAGAGAGATAGCTTTCCGTTATCTGAGCGATAATCCGCTCTGAAAGGCGATTGATTTTCTCCTGCAACTGTCGGATTTCATACTCTTTGGCTTTTTTGCGATCGTCAATCATCCATCCGATGTCCGAAAACACCTCTTTTGCGCGAGACTCCTCAATCGGTTTGAGGAGATACTTGTCGATTTTCAGATCAATCGATCGGATAAAATACTCCTGATCGCTGAATGCCGTCGTGATGATAATCGGGATATCCGCATTGTTCATTCGGATATGTTCAATCATATCCAACCCGTTCATATTCGGCATTTGGATATCGGTAATCACCAAATCGTACGAGTGGTTATGGAACATCTCCAGGCCTTCAAACCCGTCACACGCGACATCTACCTTCTTATAAAGTATTCGCAGAAGGCCAACCATGTGGTGACGTATATCCTCTTCATCCTCAACATATAAAACGACGAGCTCTTTGGTCAGCGCTTTGATTGCAGCGATATCATTGCTTTTCATCTATATATCTCCTCGTTAATATAATTGAGCAACACTCTACCCGTCTGACTTTGGAGCATGATCCGTCTACCCAATGCCCCTCCGACATCTCTGGCAGTGACGGGTATACGGTATTGATCCAGTACCTCTTGGGCTATTACGATATTCTTCCTCCCCACCATCATCGCCCCCTGAGAGACGCTATCGATCACATTGCCTCCACCGAAAATTTTGGCTTCGAGATTTTCGATTCTGCATCCGATATTAACCATCCCCTCTATTAACCTATGAATTGCGATATTTCCGTATTTCGGGCTTTGAAGGCCATTGCCATTCCATAAAGGGATGAGATAATGGTTCATCCCTCCGATCTTTTCCAACCGATCATAAAGACATACCGAAACACACGATCCTAAAATCGTACACACTTCGGTCGGCTTAATTCCGATGTAAAATTCTCCGACTTGGATATATTTTTTAATATTCATCAAAACTCCAATAACGACTGTACGAATTCACTGTCGAAAAACTCGTCTGAACCCAGTCCATGTGATATTGACAGGTTTTGTTCGTCTTTAACAGGGAAACGGGCGACAAAAACTGTCTTCCCCTCTTCTTCGAAATAATCGATTTTCCCCTCCATCGATTCGCATAGCTCTTTTACAACGCTAAGTCCGAGACCAAGCCCCTGTGTTGGACGGGTTTTTCCCGTACTGTACTTGTAGAAACGGTTATACATATGTTTGGAATGGTCTTCATCTATCTTCTCTCCGGTATTCGCGACCCTTAGCTCATAACCGTTATCCTCTTGTGTAAATGAAATCGACAGTGTCGTAGAGGGATAGGAGAACTCGCATCCGTTGGAGAGTAGATTTAAAAGGACAAGATAAAACTTCTGGGCATCGATCACCATCGTCCGAACGGATGAATTTACTTCGGTGCAAAGCATCTTCTCCTCAATCATAGGTTCTAAATAGCTGATCGCCTCATACGCTATCTCATCGGGACGAATACGAACGTAGCTGTTTGCACTTTGACCGTATTCGATTTCCGAGGCGGCAAAAATATTTTTCAAGCTGAAATCGAGATACATTAGCTCTTTGTGCATCATGGTAGCTATACGGGAAGCTTTGTCCGGATCGTTTTCACCCCCGATTTTTTTGACCAGATTTAGCAGCACCGTCATCGGGTTGTTAAACTCATTTTTAATCAACGAGAGGAAGTACGTCTTCACCTCCTCTGCTTCTTTGGCTTTTTCATTGAATTCTAGGAGCTTTTTGGTCATAAACTCCATCTCATGGATTGAAGCTCTTTTCTCCTGAAAACGACGGCTGATCTCATCGAGCAACTCTTGGTCATCAAGTTTTGTGATCCCCATGTTCTCTTCCTTATCGAGTTCGGTGTACCCACCGAATCTCTTCCGAATCAAAATCCATTGAACAGTATAGGGATCAAGAATGCAGAAAAAATGCAGAACCTATTATCCAATTATTTGTTTTTAAATGTTATATAAAACTCTGCGCCATCGGCACTATTGGATGCCTCAATCGAACCGTTCAATATTTCACACACGATTCTTTTACTCATATAAAGGCCGATACCCGTCCCTTTTCCCTGATCTTTTGTCGTGAAATAGGGGTTGAATATTTTTTCCATATTTTCCGGATCTATCCCCCCCGCACAATCACGGACTATAATGGAAATCAATCCTTCTTCATCTTGCGTCAATACAATTTCGATTGTTTTGATATCGAGATGTCTCCCCTCGTAGGCATCCCGCGCATTGGCAATAAGATTAATAAGAACATGTGCAAGCTCTTTTTTATAGTTGATGATAGAAATCGGATTACGCGAATCGTAAAGTATACGTATCCCCCTGGCTTGCAACTGAGCCTTCATAAGAGACTCTATCTCCTTCATCACGTCACTAAGGGTAAACTGCTGTACTTCCTGATCGGGTTTGAAAAAATTCATAAAATCGTTGATCGTCTGGGACATTTTTTGGACGCGCCACTGGATATAGGTGAGATGTTCCCGAATATCGTCCGGTTCCAGTTCATCGAGTTCTAGCTTCATGGAGACAGAGATTGCGGAAGCACTGATCGCATTAAGGGGTTGGCGCCATTGATGGGCAATCATGTTGAGCATCTCCCCCATCTGAACACTTTTAGACTGATTATGCAGCATCCTGTCTTTATTTCTATTTTCCGCAACTTCCCCTTTAATTCGTTCTTCGAGTGTTTTTTTATACTCTTCCAATTCTGTAATATCGGAAAAAGAGGCTATATTGATTTTATCGTTTTCATTATTCACTTCATTGACGCTGACACTGAAGACATACTCTTTGTCCCCTTTTTTCATCAATGCGTAATGGGCGAATCCGGGGTTGTCTTTAACATACTCTATCCAGTTTTTCTCCTCCATCATTGTCCTAAGGTATCCCTCCCGTTCAATGAAATAATCGCAGATGCACTCATGCTCCGCTAAAAAAGAGGGGAGATCCGAATAACCGAAAAAATCCAGAAAAGCTCTATTTCCGTCGCATAATGTCTGTGTATTTAAATTGGCGACAATAATATTCGGCTGCCCGTCAAAAATTGCTTTTTGGTATTTTTGGGAATATTCCAGCCGTTTATTAAGCATATGCAGTTGTGTCGCCTTGCTGCCTAGATCGTTATATTCGCCCATTATTGCCTTGGGATTCAGCAACGACATCTTTTTCTCCTGCATCATATTTAGGACATAGGCAGTATCTTAATTAAAAAAAATGCAGTTAGAATGCAAAAAAAATATTTACCGATAATTTTTCTTGTGATATACTATTGCCAAACTCACTCTCGCCCAAAGAGGAGAATAGATGGACGTCCATACTCAACTTAATAACGAACAGCATAAATCGATTCAAAAGTACGAAATAAGTGCGCATAGCAAAGTCGACTTTTCAACTCTGGATGAGAAATTTCGCCGTGAATTCATCAATGCATTAAACAAAGGAGCACTGAGCCGTTGCGAAAACCTCATTAGTATTTTAGATGAGGGAGCATGTAAAGAATGGCTCGTGAAACGGCTTTCGGAGATGGATTTCGAAACCATCCGAAGCTCCATTATTTCTGCATAATACTGCATTAGAATCATTCTTAAAAAAGAGGCTGATATGTTTGAATACAAGCCCGACAGACCTAAAGTATTATTGGTAGACAACCAAATCCAAAATCTTATTGTCATCAAAGATATTCTTTATCCTCTTGATTTAGATCTATATATCGCCAAAACGGGTGAAGAAGCGCTTGAGCGTATTTCACAAACCGATTTCGACATGATCCTCCTAGAGACCCAAATGAGCGATATGGACGGCTATGAGATATGCCGCCAAATCAAAAGCATAATCCCGGAAAACGATCTCACTATCCTCTTTATGAGCGAGCTTCAAACCCATGAAGACAAAGCCAAAGGGTTCGAAAGCGGAGCGGACGACTATCTCGTAAAACCCTTTTATGAAAAAGAGATTTTTGCCAGAGTGCAGCTCCACTTGAAAAAACGATCCGTGATCAAATACCTCAAAGGGCTCCTCAAACGCTCCTATCACGAACTCTATAATCCTCTTAGCGTTATCAAAACTTCTGCGGAGATGTACGGTTACCACTACCCGAAAAACTGCTACGTCGACACGATGCATGCAGCTGCCAAATCGCTCCATCTCATCTATGAAGACCTCTATTATGCTCTGGAAACAAAAAAACAGGCTCCTCTTCAAAATGACGTCATTGATTTGGCGGTATTTTTACGAAAGCGGGTCGAATATTTTGTTCTCCTTGCGGAGGTCAAAAACATCCGAATCGAACTTGACGTTGAGGAACAGTGTTTCATCAAAGTCGCCGCTTCGGGTCTACAGCGTATCATCGATAACACGATCTCCAATGCGATCAAATATTCTTTTGAAAATACGAGTATCCACATCTCCCTCAAGAAAAAATCAAAAATTACCCTCCGCATCACAAATCACGGAAGTACTATTATCAATCCACAATATATCTTTACCGACGGGTACCGCGAAGCGTACGATACGGTCGGAATGGGTGTCGGACTGGAGATCGTTGCTTCGATATGCCAACGTCAGAATATCCGGGCACAAGTCGAATCATCGGATGGAACGACGACCTTCACCTATACTTTCAAAGGAAAAATAGACGATGAAAATCACCCTGCTTGAAGATGAATTTTCCCTTCGGAACAATCTTGCCGGCTTTCTTGCCCTCCACTCCTATGAAGTAGAGATGTTCGGTCACGGAAACGCCATGCTAAACCAATGCCGATTTAATTCCGATATCTACATCCTGGACGTCAATGTTCCCGGAGCAACCGGATTTGAGGTAATCGAGTGGATATCGCGCAACGATCCCGGAAAACCGGTTATTTTTATGACCGCCTACACCGATATCGAGTCTATCACTCAGGCCTACCGCCTCGGATGCAGCGACTATCTGAAAAAGCCGTTCGACTTAATGGAACTGCTCCTACGGATTCAAAAGCTCCTTATCCTATCCAAAGACGATGAAATCCAAATCGCCCCTTCGTATAACTTCAACTTAGCCTCTAAACAGCTCATAAAGGAAGGGGAAATCGTCAATCTCACCAAAAATCAGCGTAATATCCTCTATCTGCTGAGTAAATACCGCAACAATGTCATTACCTATGATATGTTCATCGAATACATTTGGGAAGATAAGTTCATTAAATTCAACACCATCGCCTCCCATATCCGAGAGATACGAAGTGCCGTGGAGGGACTATTGATCCGAAATATCCGTGGTGAAGGGTATATTTTAAAAGTGTAATCACCCCTCCCAGAGAATGAGCCTTAGAATAATGAGAAAAGCGATAAAATAATTGATATACATATTATAATAGCCCTATAGCATTTAAAGAGGATTAAATGGATACATTTACACTTTTATTCGGCGGAGTTAGCCTTTTTATTTTGATCGCCCTTTTTCTTAACCGCAAATCGAAAGAAGAGCGAGAAGAAGAGGAAACGTGCGAAGAGCCGCATTTCAAATAAGCCCGCCTATTACATTTCATCAAGGAAATATTATGACTTTTTCACCTGAACAGCTCCAAAGCATCAAAGAATCGACCGAAATCTACCGTAGCGAAGTCAATCGTATCAACAATTTGATCAATGCGCCCCAAAGCGAAGAGAACCTCGAGCGGCTTTATCTCCTCCGTACGATCGCTACGATTGAACACGGCAAGCGTATCGGGCTGTTTGATGAAAATAACACCGATGAATATCTCGAAGCACTCTCACGCGAAGTGAGCAAGTATTTCCCCGAAAAAGATGACGAAGAACTGTTTGACGATCTCGCCATCTTAGATGACGATCTCCACAACCGCCTCTTTTCGAGCCCTGAAAAAGAGAAAAATATCCTCTTAAAAGCCTCGGGGTTGACGTTATAGCCATGAAAACGCTCTACCTTATCCGTCACGCCAAATCGGACTGGAGCGATGAGAGTTTGAGCGATTATGACCGCCCCCTGAGTCATCGGGGGATGAAAGATGCACCGCTGATGGGATCAAAGCTCGCGGATAAGGATATCCGTCCCGATCTAATCCTCTCCAGCCCTGCTTTGCGCGCCAAAACTACCGCTATTTCTATCGCCGAAGCCCTCTCCTATCCGCCTGAGTCGATCCACTACGATCATGCTCTCTATGCGTCTGACGTCGAGACCGTCCTCTCCATCATCCGCAGTGTAGCGCCAAGCGTCAATACCCTCTTTCTCTTCGGGCATAATCCCGAAATTACCGAATGTGCCAATCTGATCACAAACGGTGATATCGAGAGCATCCCTACCTGCGGTGTTGTGACGATACAGTTGAAAGATGATAGTTGGGAAAGTATCGGGAAAAATTCCGCTGAAATTAGAAGATTTGATTTTCCGAAAAAATATCGCTGATACACTATTTATACCATACAGGTAAAAACCTTTGTTATTTTTTTGGAGAAAAAATACATCCAGCCTCAATCTCTTCCCGTGAAGATTTAACCAAGGATTGTATTTTAGGATCATCACTCACAACCTTATCAAGCACTTTTAATGCTTCATCTGATCTGCCGCTGCGACATAAGAGAATCGACAGATTGTTCAAGGCAAGCGTATGGGAGGGATTCAGCGCTAAAAGCTTACGATAGTTTTTCTCGGCATCGGAGAGATTCAAGACATTATACTCGGCATTGGCTAGGGCAAAAAGAATATCCATATCTTCCGGCCAACGTATCAGCCCATTTTGATAAGCTGCAATAGCTTCCTCCCTCTTGCCGGTTTTCTCAAATTCATACGCAGCACGCAAAAATACGTTCGATGAAACCGATACCGGAAGCTCACCGGGAGGAAGAAGGACAACGCCCCAATTTCCGCTTCGTTTCCATAGGGCGGCAAAAGTTGCAAGGGAGACTGCTTCATTCGGCTGATCCGAAAAATGGACTCTTATGGTTCGCTTTTCCTCATCGTACCCGATAACCGGCGCATAATGCCAAAGCGGATGCCATGAAAAACTGCGGTTTACCAATACAATAACGGGATGATGCGCGGAAAGCTCTGCAAACAGTGCTTCAAAGGTTGGCTCCAATGGATAAGCAATCAGACCGTTAGCACGCGCCGCGATAACCAACTCTATCTGCAGCGTACCCCCTTTTGCCGGAATCAATGTATGATCATCGAGTTCTTTTGTGGAGAGTTTAGGGTTATAAGAGGTTGTTGATTGCCAATACGAAGAGACCATCTCAATGGAGGTAGAACCGCACAGTTCTGAACGCGGCATGATAAAAGGGACATTAATATCAGATGATTCATAATGTTCTCCGGGAGGAAACGGTTCTTTAGGGACGCATCCCGTTGCCATTAAGGTGACAACGATTGCGTAGAGTGCTATACGGTAGTGATGCAGCATTTGATTA
>NZ_JAHFAQ010000177.1 GCF_023250475.1 Sulfuricurvum sp.
TTTGAACGATTTTAGCGATGTCGAGGACACGCTCATAGTTGATGCGGCCGTCAAGCTCTACACCGTACGAGAAACTGTGGTAGTTTTTACCCGAAAAGCTTACTTTTGAACCGTGTGTCAAATGTCCGCCGTGGCTGAGATCCATACCGAGGAGTTTGTCTCCCGCTTGAAGCAACGCCGCATAAACGGCACCGTTCGCCGATGAACCTGAGTGGGGCTGAACGTTGGCAAAGTTACAACCGAACAATTCGCATGCGCGATCGATTGCCAATTGCTCGACACCGTCAGCGTATTCGCATCCGCCGTAGTAGCGTTTTGCCGGATATCCTTCGGCGTATTTGTTGGTAAATACGCTCCCCATCGCTTCCATAACGGCCGGCAGGGTAAAGTTTTCAGACGCGATCATCTCCAAATGGTCGGTTTGACGTTCAAGCTCTTGCTCACATAGGGCGTAAATTTCGTTGTCGTATTCTTTGAGGAAACTCATTCTTCTTCTCCGTGGTTGGTTTGGTTGTGGGTTGGCTTCATAGCCGGGAAGAGCAATACATCCCGGATGGAGTGTTGGTTGGTCAGCATCATGACGAGACGGTCGATCCCGATCCCCTGACCGGCGGTCGGTGCCATGCCGTAGCTCAGTGCGGTGACAAAATCTTCGTCCATTTCATGGGCTTCATCATCGCCGGAGTCTTTGGCCGCCATTTGCCCCTCAAAACGCTGCAGCTGATCGACGGGGTCGTTTAGCTCGCTGAAAGCATTGGCAATTTCGCGTCCGGCGATAAAGAGTTCGAAACGGTCGGTCAGTTCAGGACGCTCGTCATTGCGGCGTGCCAGCGGTGAAATTTCGACCGGATAATGGGTAATAAAGGTCGGGTTGATCAGTTTGGCTTCGACGAACTCGTCAAACAATTCCCCTTGAAGCTGTCCAAGGTTCATCGTCGCTTTGGCTTCGAGATTGTTGGATTTCAAAAATGCCAAAATAGCCTCTTTGTCGTTAACGATTGATTCAGGGACTCCGCCGATAACACTGAGACTTTGAATCAGTTCGATTTCACTGAATTGGTCAAAATCGACTTCCAACTCACCATAGGGGAGACGTTTTGGTAGATCGAGATGATCGAAGAGGTATTCAAAATACTCTTTGGTAATCGTGATCAAATCTTTATAGGTTTTGTACGCCCAATAAAATTCGATGGAGGTGAACTCCGGATTATGAGTGGCATCCATCCCCTCATTGCGGAAGTTACGGTTGATTTCGAATACCGCTTCGAAACCGCCGACAATAAGCCGTTTGAGGTAGAGTTCAGGGGCGATACGTAAAAAACGGTCGATTCCCAAAGCATTGTGATGGGTGACGAACGGTTTTGCATTCGCTCCCCCCGCGATAGGGTGCATCATCGGTGTTTCAACCTCTAAAAATCCTTTATCTTCAAAAAATCGGCGGGTAAGGCTGATCACTTTGGAGCGGATATGAAACGTTTTGCGAACTTCGGAGTTCATAATCAGATCGAGATAGCGTTGACGATAACGCATCTCTTTATCCTGAATTCCGTGGAATTTCTCGGGGAGAGGAGAGATGGCTTTGGTTAAAATTTTCAAGCTATCGGCATGGAGGGAGAGTTCTCCGTGCTGGGTTACGAACGGATACCCGCTCACTTCGATGATGTCGCCCACTTCGATCAGTTTTTTAAACACGTCATTGTAAAAGTTTTCCGGCAGATTATCGCGTGCTACGTAAATTTGGAGCATTCCGCTTTCATCTTCGATCTTCACAAAACTCGCTTTTCCCATTAGACGGTAAAGCTTGATCCGTCCGGCAACGGTGTAGTGGCGATGTTCATCGCGTTGATCTTCTTTTTTGAAGAGATCGGAATTGACGTTATGAAATTTTTCGACAGTTGTATTGCGCTCCGAATGATTCGCATACGGATCGATTCCGAGCGCTCTGAGCGCTTCGGCTTTTTCGATTCGCTGTTGTACGTATTGGTTTTCGAATGCCAATGGGTTTCCTTTTTTCGATAGTTATTTTTTAGTAGTTTGACAATTTTTACAGATACCGTAAATCTGCATAGAGTGTTCCTGCATCACAAACCCTAACGCTTCGGTAATCTCTTTTTGTCGATGCTCTATCTCTTCGTCGACAAACTCGGTAATGGTTCCGCACGACGTACAGATAATGTGATCGTGATGGTCTTTGGCACCCAACTCGTATTTTTTTCCTTGTGCACCGAAAGAGAGGGAAGTCACCATATCGGAATCTTCGAGCAGTGAGAGGGTGCGGTAGACGGTTGCGATACCGGTATTGAGTTCAGGATGTTTTTGTTGAATCAGATGGTGTAACCCCTCGGGGGTTAAATGCTCGTCCGAATTGTAGAGCATCTCCAAAATGACTTCACGTTGAATGGTAAATTTCAACGCGTTGGCTTTCAGCAATTGTTTGAAATCGCTTAAAAGCTTGTTGTATTCAATCGTCCGTTCCGTAAAATCGGTATACGCATTCATCGATTAACGATCCTTTTGAGAGGTATTGGTATCGGATGTGTTTTCATCGTTCATAAGTGATTTGACATCATCGGTTTCAATGTGCAAAATAAAATCTCCCGTTGCAAACATCGGCTTATAAAAAAAGCTGTCCGCCATTTTTCCTTCGAAGTTCTCACGGATAGCGGTTACGCTGAAGAGGGCATAAACAATGATCGAGACAATAAAGAAAAACTTGCTGCTTCCCATGAAAAAGCCCAATACGCGATCCAAGGGCCCTAAGCCGCTGAGGGTACTGAGTTTTTTAAATCCTGTTCCCATCGCAACCATAAGGAGCCAAAAAATACCCAATGCAAAAATAAATCCGACCAAATTAATCGCAGTAGTGCTCTCAAAATGGAAAAGGAAGTCGCTTAAGAATTTTCCGATAATGCCGCCGAGATGCGATGCGACAAAAACTCCTCCGACAATCCCGACGAGACCGAAAACCTCTTTCGAAAAGCCGTTTAACAAACCTTTAAGACCCAACAGCAGTACAACCGACCCGACGGCGACATCAAAATAATTTAAATCCATTAAAACTCCATTTCTAAACGGTCTTTGCCGTTATTTTTAGCTTTATACAAGGCGGTATCCGAACGATGGATAATTGTGTCTACCGTATCGTTCTCTTTTAGCTTCGTCATGCCGATACTTAACGTGACGGTTATTTGCTGATTTTGGAACAAAGGTTTGTTGCTGCGGCAAAGACTTAGAAGCCTCTCCCCTACTAAACGGGCCCCTTCCAGATCGGTTCGGTTGAGTAGAATA
>NZ_JAHFAQ010000001.1 GCF_023250475.1 Sulfuricurvum sp.
TATTTGGTAGAATCAATTCTGTTAGTAAATCACTTAACGGTCAAGAAAAAAGAAATGCAGCATACAGTGGTGAAATGAAGCAGTTGTGTCTTAGACAGGCTTCTTCACGTGTTTCTTTTTGGCGTAACTGTAATGTTTTTACTGCGAATGATATTGCAAGAATGAGTGAAGTTCAATTTGTTTCTGATCTTATTTATAGTTTAATTAATGGTCTCTCCGGTTATAGCGCATCGTATTTAGACAATATGTATAAAATGTATGATGAAAGTTTCCCACAAATGGATGAAATTAGTAATCAATTAGATTTTATTTTCGATTTTGCTGCTTCTATAAATCCTGAGAAAATTTCCGACACTATTTTTAATAGACAACCAATATTTTTCTCACTTCTTTATGTCATTCATACCAAACAAACATTATCAATAAAAAAAGTTGAACAAGCCATAATCGAAATTGACGAAAGATTTAGTTCTGATATAAATAAATCTGATGAAGATATTAACTTTTACAATGCTTGTTCTTCTACAACACAAGGTATTGCATCACGTAGAATTCGGCATTCTTATATTCTTAGTTTCATGTAATTATGCCTACTCCACAGTTATCTATTACGTTACGCAATGCGAATAATATCATTGATAAATTAGAAGATTATCGCAATCAATCACAAAGCCTTGATGTAAAGTACCAGTATTTTATTTCTGAAATGATCATGCTTAGGCTTTTTGGAGCTTTTGAAGATTCAATATCTCAAATTGCTTTTAAATTAGCTTCCGGAGCTAGTTATACAAATGGGCTATCTCCTACTCTCAATATCAGAGCCAGTAATATAGCTTCGGCAAGAGCATTATTTTTGCAACATGGAAGACCTAAAGCTATCCAAAATTTAAAATGGACACAAGCAAAACATATATCAGATAGTGTCAAATATGTCATTCCGACAACAGAAAAATTTATTCAAAATGTACAATTCCACGGACGTATCATCAATGAGATGAGAATCATCCGGAATGTATTAGCGCATAGTTCAACAAGTGCAAAAGCAGAATTTAAAACTTTAATACGGCAAACATATGGAGCACAATTACCTATTACAACTGGAACTTTTCTTACATCTACACGGCGTACATCAATACCAAATTTACAAAAATATCTTTTGTCAACAAAAATCATTTTAAATGATATGACAAAAGGTACATAACTACTTAATCAAATTCAATGCTTCATTTATTCTACCAATATCCTTAACCTCAATATTATATAGTATATAAATTGTCACATCTTCATCACTTGGGGGGCTGGGGGTGAAGCGTTGCGTAACCCTCCAGTAAAGCGGAGCGTTGATCTCTTAACGCACTACTCAAACACTTGCAGATCATTCGGGGGTCGATCACTTCGCATCCTTGGAAGTTTAACCCCTCGTTCTCATTGATAATCATCAGACTTTTATTTAAGATAATATTATTAATATCTAGATATTAGTGCTTTTATCTTATGTAATTCTTATTAGGCGCGAGAGCCGCCGACGGGGTTCCCTGCGCTCGCGCAGGGGCAAAGGCGCGAAGCGCCCTTGTCAACTTATCAAAAGTTTACAGACATTTTTCTAATCTATACTTTATCTACATCGTCTAAAACCCTTGTGTTTACGATATTTACAAGCTATTATTGTATGTGTAAACGTATGTGTAAACAAAAAGGTTATATATGTCAAGCTCTGAAAGATTAGATAGGTACATAAAAAATAAGAAAAAATCGGGTCAAAAAAGAGTTTCTTTTTTTGTTGATGAAAAGGTTTGGAAGTATTTTAAAAAAAATGCATCTACAAAAAATATGACAATAAATGAATATTTAAAACATATTCTAAATTTTAAATAATATTCATCTATTTCACATAAACTACATATTCTAAGATTTTCTTTATTTTAATATTGCCTATTCAACATCAAATGTGTATAATCGTTCTTACATGATTAACATAAAGGTTTAATATGGATTTTCAAATTGAAATCAAAGAGTTGGCCGAACGAGTTGCAAAATTAAAACCAAATATTTTGACAGAAGAGTCGACAAAACACTCTTTAATCATGCCATTTTTAAAAACCCTTGGATATGATGTATTTGACCCTACTGTAGTTGTCCCAGAATTTACAGCTGATATTGGACATAAAAAAGGTGAAAAAGTTGATTATGCTATTCTAAATGATGGAAAACCAATTATCCTTATTGAAGCAAAACACCATACTGCAAACCTAGATAATCATAATAGTCAATTGCTAAGATACTACACAGTTACTGAAGCAAAATTCGGTATTCTTACCAATGGCATTGAATACCGTTTCTTCACTGATTTAGATATAGTCAATAAAATGGATGATAAGCCATTTCTAACCATAAATCTTGAATCTCTTAAAGATAAACATATTAAAGACTTAGAGCAGTTTGCAAAAGATTCAATGAATATAGATCAAATATTGAGCATGGCAGGACGTAAAAAATATGTGAGTGAATTGCAATCTATTTTCAAAAAAGAGATCAAAGACCCTTCCGATGATTTTGTTAAATTCTTTGCTAAAAAGATGACCGATAAAATGCTAACTCAAACAGTAGTCGAAGAGTATAAAACATTATGCAAACTCGCATTTTCTGATATTGTCAATGAACTTGTATCGGACAAAATTAGCTCTTTGCAAGCAGGATTTATAGCGGAAGTTTCAAGTGCAGAAGAAGAGCAACAACAAGATGATAAAAATACAATTGTAACTACTGAAGAAGAGCTTGAAGGATATTACATCGTAAAATCTATGCTAGGTGAAGTATGTCCAATAGCTGATATAACATATAGAGATAATGCCTCATACTTTAATGTGCTCTATAAAAATAACTCATGGAAGTGGATTTGTCGTTTACACTTCAATTCAAAGCAAAAATATATATCATTTCCTCTTGAAGATAAAAAAGAAGAAAAAATTGCTATCTCTAAAGTAGAGGATATCTATTCATTTAGAGATCGGCTGAAAGAAATTGTCACGAAATATACGTCAAATTAAATTTTAAAGGAAATAAAATGAATGAGATTAAAGTCCAAGATGCAGAAAATAAAATTTGTCCATTTATGAGCAAGGCAGCATTAGATGAAAAAAATCATCAATTTAAACTTTGTACAGCGTACTGTCAAACAACAAGTTGTATGGCTTGGCATGATACTTATAATGGCGGTGTATGTCTTTTAGTTTCTAGTAATTCATTATAATTACTTCAATAGGGCGTTAAATGCCCTACCCAAACATAAAAACTCTGCATTCATAATCTGTACAATGTTCGATGAAGATTCATCTCTACAAAAATTAATTACATTCCAATTTACTTTGATTTTTTATCTCTGAATGATAAAATGCAAGCTATGGAGTTTCTGTCCGAAAGGACAAATCTATGGCTAACATCCGTATTCGTTACGGAAATATACATATTGACTATATGGTTGATGGAGAACGTAAACGTAAGTCTACTGGTCTGCCTAACACTAAGGCAAATCGTGAGCTTGTTGAGCGATCCGTTATTCCTAAACTCGTTGGTATGATTGCTACTGGTGAAATTCATCGAAATAAGCCTAAAAACTTTGGGTATTACTTCAATGAATTTTTAAAGACTAAGAACATTAACCGTTCTTTTAATTCAAAACTTCCTCATTGGAAAAAGTTAAACGAAACGTTTAAAGATATCAATATAGACAAGATAACTCGCTTTAATATTAAACGGTATCTTTTGGATATGCCGATTAAGAATAATTCAAAGGGCGTCTATAAATCTGCATTACAAGAGATCTTTGAAATTGCTATTGACGATGAAGTGATCGTTAATAACCCTGCTGTAAATATCCGTTTAAAATCGGATCACAAGCAGAAAATAGACTTTTTTACAAAAGAGGAAGTCAATATTTTGCTCGAAAATGCTGAGGACGTTATGTTGGCTTATCTTATGATAGCTTTCAATACTGGTCTACGCCCTGAGGAGATTCTAGGTTTACAATGGGGAGATATTTCGGATACACATATTAATATAAAACGGGTTCGTACTCGTGGACGTATAGATCATCCGAAAACTCGAAACTCTATTCGCTCTGTTCCCTACCCTGCTTTCATTATGGATAGTATTAAATCTATCTATAGTGGATCTATATTTATATTTGGGGATATTGACGATTCAACGGGTTTACGTTGTCCGTGGCGGAGCTTGTTAAAAAAGACCGGTCTTGGAAAAAGGAAGTTGTATAACACTCGTCATACGTTTGCGACGATCATGCTTCAAGATAGGATTGTGAGTATTAATGAACTGGCAGGTTTATTGGGACACTCAACACCTAAAATTACTCTTTCGCATTATGCTTCTGTGATCGAAGCAAAAACGATTGATTTGGGTATAAATTTCGATTTGTTTGGCACGTTTTCGTCACGCCAAAAAAATCAAGGTCTTTCAAACATCGTTAAATAGGCGCTTTCAAGGAAAGTAGGTACAACGTAAGCCGGGTTCTGGATAAAGTGATAATTAATCTACTGCCTAGATTACTCTAGGCCTCTAGCGAAACAATAGCGATGTAGGACGCTAACCATCTGTTTCTTGCTGCGCGGTTGGGTTTACATAGCTCTCTTAGTTGCCTAAGAGACTGGTGGGCTCTTACCCCGCCGTTTCACCCTTACCTCTTTCGAGGCGGTATACTCTCTGTTGCACTATCCCTCATGTTACCATGGCCATCCGTTAGATGGAACCGTGTCCTACGGCAGCCCGGACTTTACCTCTTGGGATTACTAGTTCCAAGCTATCACCTGTTGTACCTGCGTAATTATAGGGGATATTAGATTAATTCCCCATCAGCGTTAATCACACCATTATTCTTTTGGAGCAACTCAAAAAAGGCTTTTTCGGGAATCGGTTTGGAAAAATAGTACCCTTGATAAAATTCGCATCCGCGTTCCTTGAGATACTCCATTTGATACTCCTCTTCAACCCCTTCGGCGATTACGCGCAGATTGAGGGTCTGTCCCATCGCGATAATCGTATTGAGCAAAATAGTTTCGTTCTTTTGGGTGCATGAGATATCGTCTACGAAACTTTTATCGATCTTTAATGAGTCTATCGGAAATTGGCGCAAATAGGACAATGAGGAGTACCCGGTTCCGAAGTCGTCCATACAGATATAGACACCAAGCGCTTTTATTTTTTTCAAAATCTCCAACGTTACCTCAAGATAATCCAACATAACGCTTTCGGTAATTTCAATTGCCAGCAAGCTTGGATCGATTCTATTGATTCGAACTGCCTCTTTAATCTCACCGTACAAATTGAGATTTTGGAATTGCCGTGTGGATACATTACACGAGACATGAATCCCCTTATATCCGGCATCTTGTATCCGTTTGATGGCACGCGCCGTTTCTTCGATAATCCATGTACCGAGTTTTAAAATGAATCCGGTATTCTCGGCGATATAGATAAAATGATCGGGAGCTATCATCCCTTTTTCATAGTGATTCCATCGGAGCAGCGCTTCGGCACCTATAATTTTTCCGCTTTCAATATGAATTTTAGGCTGATAATAGAGTTCAAATTCTTCCTCTTCAAATGCCCGGTGCATATCATTGGCAATGGCGACCTCTTCGTGTACTTTATTATTCAACGTTGTCGTAAAAAAGCTGAACTGGTCCCGTCCTTCCCCTTTTGCCTTATACATTGCGATATCTGCGAATTTCATCAGTTCATTGATCTCTTTGGAATCATCCGGATAGATGGAAACTCCGATACTGGTAGAGAGACGAAGAAAATGGCTTTGGATACTCCATTCATGATGAAACGCATTAAGAATTTTAGAGAGTACCGGTTCGATCGTCGTCGTCTCAATAAAATCGCTCAGTACAATAATAAACTCATCACCGCCGATACGTGCGACAATGTCATTTTCACGAATAATTGATTTTAGTTTATCGGCGACCGATTTTAAAAGTTCATCTCCCACATTATGTCCGAGGGTATCGTTGATATTTTTAAAATGGTCCAGATCCAAAAACAGTACGGCAAATTTTCGATCGTAACGATTAGCATTGGCTACCATCAGTTTTAACTGTGTATACAGACTATGACGATTCGGCAGTCCCGTTAGAGAATCGTGAAGCGAAGCAAAACTAAGCTCTTCATTTAAGCCCATTACCTTATTCTCAGAACGGTTGAGTTCAATTGCGTATTCAACCTGCAATTTCACAATGTATCCGATTACCAAAGTCTCGGCAATAACAAATATACCGTGTAATAGGACAATGTCTATTCCGCAACCGTAATTAAATACCATCACCGGCATACCGAAAAGGGATACTTCATGCAGTTGTAAAAAATTAAAGACAAAATGGTGGAGTATCGTTGTAGCGGCAGCGACAACAATCGGAATGATATCTTTATACAAAGAGAGGATGGCAAGTGCGATAAAAACATGAAAATGCATCTCGATACGCCCGAGATGCTGCTGAATATAAATCAAGGAAAAAAGCATCATCCCCACACCCACCAAGGCCCGCATCACTTGCGTCCCTTTGAAAGTGCGGTAGGCCATCAGCAGAACGAGAGTAATAAGCCCTCCCCCTACAAAACCGTACAAATACGTGTCATAACTGAGGGATGTGACAAAAGTTGCAATGATCCACTGAATAACGATCAGTACCAACATTACTTTATCGGCATGCAGAAAATGGTCGGTGAAATTTTTTTGAGCGAATTGAGGGATTTTCGGAAATCGGAAGAAATTATCCAAAGTTGTATGGATCATTTTTTCTCCTTTCGGAGTTGTAAGATATCGTTACTCAACATTTCACGGTTTAACGGATGCATTGTATAAATAGATTTTAAAACCAGTGTACCATCTTTTTGCTTCTCAACTAAATACAAATGATCACTGTGATCGATTTCGGTAGGCTCACGCATGCTTTTTGAAAAGAAAACGCCCAACTCTCTATCGATGCTCATCAGCTCTTTTTGGGATAAGTACACCCCTCTAAACATCGGATTAAATGATTTGGCGAATAGTTCAGGCTGATCCGGCTCTACTTCCGGCATCAAATTGACAAATGTCACTCCGACGGATCCCTTAAAAGCTGCAAACTCTTTTGAATCGTATAAATCGTCTAATTGAACTAAAATCGGTGTACATACTTTCACGCATCCCACATATCCGAAAAACACCAACATTAAGTCGTTGTTATATCCTTGCAGATACGGCGCATCAAGCTTTTTATTAATAATCATTTTACCGGTAGAGCGGTTTGCAAACAGTGTGGATTGAACGGCTGGAATGACAAGAATCAGTAGAAAAAAGAACAAAATGCCAAGCATTGTTTTTTTAGTCATTTTGTTCTGCTTTCTTGACTTTGTATTTTTGTTTCAACACGTACAATCCATGCTATTTAATAGTAACACAAAAGGTTTGAAACAGAGAAAATTTTTGAAATAAAAAGATAGCGCGGAGTTAAGAGATACTATTTTTCCCGCCAAAGCGGGAAGAGATGACTTACATCCCAATTTTAGCTTTAGCTTCTTTGGCGTATTTGATACCCAAATCCCATGCTTTGTTATTCACTTCATGCACTTTTTTCGGAACTTTTGAAAGCATAACTTCTTTCAATGTTTCCGGCTCGAGTACACCGGTAAATTCATTGGTAATACCCAATGCAACAACCGATTGGGTAATAACGTTACCCACTTCTTCTTTGGCAATGGTGATGATCGGAATCTCGACAATAATCCATTTTTGACGGTCTTCTTCGGTTGGATGAACCAAGTTTGGCTCAACGACGATGATTCCGCCCGGTTTGACACCGTTTTTGAACTGTTGGTAGCTCACGTTCGCAACCGAGAGCATGAAATCGATCTCACCCTCATTGGCATACGGGTAAAAAATCTCATTGTCATCGAGGGTAATATCAACAACCGTTGCTCCGCCGCGAACTTGTGACGTATAGGTAGCCGTTTTAAGCCCGTGGCCTCCCATTTTAATCTTGGCAGCCGCCATAATCTCACCGGCGAGAAGAACCCCTTGTCCACCGACGCCTGTAAATCGTATCGTATGTCTCATGGTTTCTCCTTAGATTTTTTTCGCAAAGTCATCTTGCGTGATTTTGCCGCGTTTGCCTTGTGCCGCTTCGATGACCATCTCATACATGTCACAATACTCAGCTTGCTCAACTTCACGCAATACACCCGTAGGGAATTTATTCATTTGTTCTTCAGCAGGAAGTGCTTCCCATTTTTTCAACGGAACAGTGATACTGTCGATCCAAGCAAGATTTTCCATAGCACTCAACATTTTGTTTTTACGACCAAGGTTGATATGGCAGTTAGACATAATGTCGAAGAAAGAGAACCCTTTATGAGAGAACCCTTTGACAAGCACTTTTTCCAATTTTTTCGGATCAAGCATCGTTTCACGCGCTACGAATGACGCACCCGCACCGATGGCAAGTTTGCACGCATCAAACGTCGGATCGATGTTCCCGTTTTGCGCCGATACACACCACATACCCTGCGGAGTCGTCGGAGAGATTTGAGAATTTGTCAAACCATAAATAAAGTTATTGATAAGAATGAAATTCAAATCGATGTTACGACGACAGCCGTGGATCGTATGATTACCCCCGATTGCCAAACCGTCACCGTCTCCGGCAACCACGATAACGTGTGCATCCGGACGAGTCAATTTGATCCCCGTAGCATACGCAATCGTACGACCGTGTGTCGTGTGTACCGTATTACAGTTGATGTATGAGCTAAAGCGACCTGAGCATCCGATACCGGAAACGACACATACTTTGTCCATATCCCAGCCCATTTTGTCGATAGCACGGATAACCGACTTAAGGATAACACCATCCCCACAGCCCCAACACCAAAGTGTCGGCATTTTATCTACACGTAAATATTGATCGTAATTGAAAGCCATTAGAACATCTCCTTAACTTTTGCTACCATTTCAAGTGGTGCGATTGGACGACCGTTTGCTTTGTGAAGCGTACCGAAATCGCTGCGTCCCATTACACGTTCAATCTCTTTGAGGTATTGACCCATATTGAGTTCCGTCACGAAAATTTTGTCAAATTTCTGACCGATCTCTTTGAGCTTTTTAGCCGGACTCGGCCACAATACGATTGGTCTGAAAAGACCCGCTTTGATCCCGTCGTTACGGAGTTTCATAACCGCCTCTTTCGCACCGCGAGAGATACTTCCATAAGCGATCATACATACTTCTGCGTCGTCCATCATAAATTCTTCATAATCGGCTTCATCATCCAAACCGTCGTTTTCTGCCGCAACCGTGTTGATTTTACCGACAAGACGCTCGATATTGAATTGGCATTGTGCCGCATCTTCCGTCGGGAAACCTGTCGGTCCGTGATGAAGTCCCGTAAAGTGGAAACGGTACCCTTCAAACATAGGATTGAGGACTGCCGCTTCGTTCATCGGAACATCGTACGGACGGTAATCTTCCGGTTTTCCGTCAAAACGTTTACGATTAACGATTGAAGCTTTGACCTCTTCGAGATCCGGGAGCATCGCTTTACCGTGCATATGACCTACCGTCTCATCCAAAAGGACGAATACCGGAGTCATGTATTTCTCAGCCAAATTAAATCCGCGTACGGTTTGTGTGTAACACTCTTCAAGTGATCCCGCACACAGCGTGATAGAAGCATAGTCACCGTGGGTCGGATATTGCGCCTGACCGATGTCCGCTTGGGATACACGAGTCGGAAGACCGGTCGATGGACCTCCGCGCATTACGTTCACGATAACCAACGGTACTTCAGCAATAAACGCCAAACCGATTTGTTCCGCCTTAAGAGAAATCCCCGGACCTGACGTTGCCGTCATCGATTTTGTACCCGCCATAGATGCACCGAGGGCAACGGAGATACCCGCGATTTCATCTTCCATTTGGATGAATTTTCCGCCGACAGTCGGTAGAAGATCGGACATCTCATGCATTACTTCCGATGATGGAGTAATCGGATATCCGCCGAAAAACATACAACCCGCATCAAAAGCACCGAGTGCTGATAATTCGTTACCTGTTGAAATTACTTCTCTTGCCATTACTTCACTCCTGCTTGGTCTAGTGACATATACTTATTAGCGATAATAGCCGCTTGACGCGCTTTTGCTTCATCGGTGAGTTTTGCAAATTTATAATCTGCTTTATCTGCAACATAAATAGCAAAGTCAGGACATGTGAGTTCGCACTCATTACAGCCGATGCAACTCTCCGGATGATTGATCGAGATCATAGCACCCAAGGTTGATGTCGGCTCATAACGCATACCGAGTACACCCGATGGACATACCGATACACAAATATCACATGCTTTACAGTTATCGGTATTTACCCATACAGGGACGTTACCGGGATTGGTCGTTTTAAACATCTGTTCTCCTCACAATTTTGAAATTAATCTGATTCTTTATCTGTTGAAAATTTACCAACGGCACAAGAGACAAAACTCTTGAGCTTGAGTGCGGCGTTATCCATTACACCCTCTTCATCACCCGCCAGAGGATAACCGAGGCTTCTTAAGATTGCCTTAACTTGTGCTGATTGCGCTTCGTCCAGAATTTCTACTGTTACTTTACGAGGCTCGCACGAAAGATCCACGTTGATCTCATTAAATCCTGCTTCTTTGAGAGCTTTCGTAATTGTGTTGGCACACCCGCCGCAACGTACATTGGCGACCTCAAAGATATGTGTCATTATTTTTTCAACTTTCCCATTACTTCCGCAATGGCTTTGCCGATATCTGCCGGAGAGACAACGACTTTGACACCCGCCGCTTCAAGCGCCGCCATTTTTTCGGCTGCCGTTCCCGCACCGCCGGAGATAATTGCTCCGGCATGCCCCATACGTTTTCCCGCAGGTGCCGTCTGACCCGCGATAAAAGCAACAACCGGTTTGGTAATATGCTCTTTAATGTACGCCGCCGCTTGGATCTCCAAGTCTCCGCCGATCTCACCGATCATAACGATCGCATGCGTTTCCGGATCCGCTTCGAACATCGGAAGGAGTTGTTTGTAGCTCAAACCGATGATCGGGTCACCGCCGATACCGACCGCTGTGGTGATACCGAATCCCTCTTTAACGACTTGGTTCGCAGACTCATACGTCAACGTCCCTGATTTAGAGATAAGTCCGATGTTCCCTTTTTTGAAAATGAATCCCGGCATGATTCCGATTTTGCACTCATCCGCCGTGATAATTCCCGGACAGTTCGGCCCGATAGTCATCATATCTTTTTTAACCGCATACGCTTTTGCAAACATCATATCTTTTACGGGTGCCCCTTCGGTAATAATAACCGCAAGGCTGATCCCCGCATCTGCCGCTTCCATAACCGCATCGGAGACGAATGCCGGCGGAACGAAAATCATCGAGACCGTAGCACCGGTAGCACGTACTGCTTCTTCTACCGTATTAAATACCGGTTGACCAAGGTGCTCTTGTCCACCCTTGCCCGGTGTAACACCGCCGACAATTTTGGTGCCGTATGCGATACACTGTTCTGCGTGAAATGTACCCTCTTTACCTGTGAAACCTTGAACGATAACTTTTGTATCTTTATTAACCAAAATAGACATTAATTACTCTCCCTTAGCTGCTGCAACGGCTTTACGCGCACCGTCTGCAAGATCGGTTGCCGCTACAATGTTAGCGATACCGGCATTGTTTAAAATCTCTGCCGCTTCGATAGCATTCGTGCCGTCAAGTCGTACTATAACCGGTACGTTTACGTTGGTGATTTTTGTTGCTTCGATAATCCCGTTGGCAACACGGTCACAACGGACGATTCCGCCGAAGATGTTGACGAAAATCGCTTTGACGTTCGGGTCTTTAAGGATAATTTCAAACCCTTTGGCCACCGTTTCTGCGCTTGCCGAACCGCCGACGTCAAGGAAGTTGGCCGGTTTGCCACCCTCGTAGTTGATGGTATCCATTGTTCCCATAGCAAGTCCCGCACCGTTAACCATACAACCGACGTCACCGTCAAGTTTGATGTAGCTTAGGCCGAATTTGCCCGCTTCGATCTCCGTCGGCTCTTCTTCACTCAAATCACGCATCTCATTAACCTGAGATTGACGATAAAGGGCGTTGTTGTCAAATCCCATTTTTGCATCGAGTGCCAAGAATTTGCCGTCACCCGTTTTGACCAACGGATTGATTTCGATCATCTCCGCATCGTGATCCATGTAAACTTTATAAAGGGCAGACGCAAATTTGATAAAGGTATTGATCTCTTCCACCGGAAGACCCAAACCAAATGCTAATTTACGTCCGTGAAAGCTTTGGAAACCTGTCAACGGATCGATCGAAACTTTGATAATTTTTTCAGGAGTATTGTGTGCAACCTCTTCAATCGCCATACCGCCCTCAGTGGATGCCATCATGATCGGCATTTTAAGTGCACGATCAAGCAAGAGTCCGAGATAGTACTCTTTTTTGATATCGGCACCCTCTTCGATATAGACTTTTTGAACCAATTTACCCTCAGGGCCTGTTTGGTGCGTTACGAGCTGCATGCCCAAGATTTGAGCTGCCATTTCACGTACTTCAGACGTTGATTTGGCAAGTTTGACACCGCCCCCTAAACCGCGTCCGCCCGCATGGATTTGAGCTTTGACAACCCAGATATTTCCGCCGAGTTCTTGAGCCGCTTTAACCGCCTCATCGGGTGTAAACGCAATGTGTCCGCGCAAGGTCGGTACATTGTATTTTTTGAATAATTCTTTAGCTTGATATTCGTGAATATTCATTAATTCCTCCTGTTATAAGTTTACGCTATAGGTCTTGTCATCTCTTCAGGGATGACGTATTTGTCGAACTCTTCGGCACTCAGGAGACCGAGTTTGATGGCGGTTTCTTTCAGTGTAGAGTTCTCTTTATGTGCTGTTTTAGCAATTTTTGCCGCATTTTCATACCCGATGTACGGGTTCAATGCCGTTACGAGCATCAATGAGTTGTTCAAATACGCATCAATCTGATCACGCACCGGCTCAATCCCTACCGCACAGTTATCGTTGAATGAAACGATTGAATCGGCCAATAAACGTACCGATTGCAAGAAGTTATAGGCGATTACCGGTTTGAATACGTTCAGCTCAAAATTACCTTGGCTCGCCGCAAAACCGATACAGGCATCGTTCCCCATAACTTGGCACGTCACCATCGTCACCGCTTCCGATTGCGTCGGATTGACTTTACCCGGCATGATGGATGAACCCGGCTCGTTTTCAGGGATCGTAATCTCACCGATACCGCAGCGTGGACCGCTCGCCAACCAGCGAACATCGTTCGCGATTTTCATCATATCCGCAGCAAGAGCTTTGAGGGCACCGTGAGCGAACACAAGAGCGTCATGAGAGGTCAACGCATGGAACTTATTCGGTGCCGTAACGAAGGTATGACCCGTAAGCTCCGTTAGTTTTGCCGCTACGCGTTCTCCCAACTCAGGATGTGCATTCAATCCCGTTCCGACCGCTGTACCGCCAAGAGCAAGTTCACGAACCGACTCAAGAGAATCTTTCGCCATTTTTTCACATTTGTTAAGCATCTCTACCCAACCGCTGATCTCTTGACCGAGAGTGAGCGGTGTTGCGTCTTGAAGGTGGGTACGTCCGATTTTGACGATATCACTAAATACTTCAGACTTTGCTTGCAACGTTTTACGTAAATGATCGATGGCAGGCAATAGACGCGTTTCTACCGCAATAACCGCTGCTACATGCAATGCCGTCGGATAGGTATCGTTCGAGCTTTGAGATTTGTTGACATCGTCATTCGGGTGAACCAATTTTTGAGTACGGAAATCACCGCCGAGGATTTCGGTTGCACGGCTTGCCAAAACTTCATTGTTGTTCATGTTTGACTGCGTACCTGAACCCGTTTGCCATACCACGAGAGGATAATGTGCATCCAATTTACCAGCTAACATCTCGTCTGCCGCCTGAGCAATCGCATCCGCTTTTTCTTTACTCAACATTCCAAGATCGCAATTGACCAAAGCAACCGCTTTTTTAAGGTATGAAAATGCTCTTGTAATTTCATACGGCATTTTCTCTTCACCGATTTGGAAGTTCTCCAGTGAACGCTGTGTTTGCGCTCCCCAGTAAGTGTCATTCGGTACCCGAACTTCACCCATCGTATCTTTTTCGATGCGATAACTCATTATTTGGCTCCTTCAAAAAATTTATTGGTATTCAACGTATCGATCAACCCTTGAACCGAGGCACACGATGCAGCAAACATCGCTTTCTCTGTCTCATTCAGGGTGACCTCAATGATTTTTTCAGCACCGTTAGCTCCGAGCATGACCGGAACACCGCTCACAACATTGCTAAATCCGTATTCACCCTCAAGATAAACGGCACACGGATGGATTTGTTTGGTATCTTTCAAAATCGCTTCAACCATAATAGCCGTCGCTTTTGCCGGTGCATAGTAAGCGGATCCGGTTTGAAGAAGCGCTACGATCTCTGCTCCCCCTTTTCGGGTTCGCTGTACGATCTCTTCGATCTCATCATGACTCAAAACATCCGACAAAGGGACACCGGCGACGGTAGAATAGCGAGGCAACGGAACCATGTCATCCCCGTGACCGCCCATAACCGAGGCACGGATCTGCCCTCCGCCGTATCCGAGTTTTTCTTGGATAAATGCCGCCATACGCGCACTGTCCAACACTCCCGCCATGCCGATAACACGGCTGCGGTCAAATCCGCTTTCGCGTAATGCCACATAGGTCATAGCATCCAACGGATTTGAAACCATGATCACGATCGCATTCGGAGAGTATTTTGCAACACCTTCGATCACCTCACGAGTTACTTTGGCATTGATCATTAGCAGATCATCACGGCTCATACCCGGTAAACGTGGGCTTCCCGCAGTAATAACGACAACATCGCAATCGGTCAAATCTGCCATACTCTCGGCAACCTTGACCGTAGAGTGCGATCTTACCGCTGCAGCGGCTTGAGACATATCCAACGCTTTGCCTTTGGCTATCTCAATTTTATTATCACGCAAGATGATTTCATGACAAGAGCCAAGCATTGCAAGCGAGTAGGCTATCGTCGATCCGACATTTCCCGCCCCTACGATTCCAACGCGTTTTCCGTTTATCATTTCCTGCTCCTTGTATTATTGCTATTACCCTCTCCAGAAGAAGATAATTACAAGACGATCTAATCGCCTTTTATCTATAGAGAAAACTCTGCAGATAAAAAACGATCCCGGCGAACCGGAATCTAAGTAGTTAGATTGCGCTAATGATAGCGTTCAATGTTGCACTCGGACGCATTGCAGCGGTCACTTTCGCAACATTCGGATGATAGTATCCGCCGATATCTTGCACTTTACCTTCTACCGAGAGAAGTTCTTCCATGATTTTAGCTTCATTTTCACTCAACGACGCAGCAACAGAAGCAAATTTTTCAGCAAGAGAAGCGTCTACTGTTTGCTCGGCAAGCGCTTTTGCCCAATATTGTGCCAAGAAAAAGTGGCTTGCTTTGTTATCCGGCTCCCCCGCTTTACGTGAAGGCTCTTTGTTGTTATCCAAATACGCCGCATTTGCTTCATCTAAAGCTGCTGTAAGTGCAGTCAATTTGTTATCTTTTTTCGTTTTGTTGATGTGACGCAGTGACTCAGCAAGAGCCAAGAACTCACCCAATGAATCCCAACGGAGGTGACCCTCATTTACAAATTGCTCAACGTGTTTCGGAGCTGATCCGCCCGCACCGGTTTCAAATAATCCACCACCTGCAAGAAGAGGAACGATGGAGAGCATTTTTGCTGACGTTCCAAGCTCAAGGATTGGGAACAAGTCCGTCAAATAGTCACGAAGAACGTTTCCGGTAGCAGAAATGGTATTCTGACCAGCACGTACACGTTTCAAAGAGAACGCCATCGCTTTTTCAGGTGCCAAAATGTGGTACTCAATTCCATTTTTGTTGAACTCAGGAAGGTAAGCGTTCACTTTTTTGATGATTTCAGCATCGTGAGCACGTTTTTCGTCCAACCAGAAGACTACCGGAACGTTTTCAATCTCTGCACGCTCAACCGCAAGACGTACCCAGTCTTTGATCGGGATATCTTTTGCACGAGACATACGCCAGATATCACCTTTTTCTACGTTGAAGCTCATCAATACGCCACTGTCATCAGTTACAGAGACAACACCGTCTTCAGCAATTTCGAATGTAGTCGGGTGTGAACCGTACTCTTCCGCTTTTTGAGCCATTAGCCCGACATTCGATACTGAACCCATTGTGGTTACATCGAATTGACCGTTTTTCTTACAATCTTCGATGATTTCAGAATACATCGTTGCATAACAACGATCCGGAATAGTTACAACACACTGTTCAACTTTTCCTGCCGGATTCCACATTTTACCGCCATCACGTACCACAACCGGTAATGAAGCATCAATAATTACATCGTTTGATGCGTGTAAATTCGTAATCCCTTTGTCAGAATCAACCATTGCCATTGCCGGTTGAGTCGGATATACTGCCATAATAGCCGCTTCAATCTCTGCTTTTTTATCCGCTGGAAGTTTTGCCAATTTTTTGTACAAATCACCAAGTCCGAGATTAGGATTAACACCGATCTCTTTAAATTCTGCTGCGTATTTTTCAAACACGTCTTTGAAGAATACACTAACAGCATGACCGAACATAATTGGGTCAGAAACCTTCATCATCGTAGCTTTAAGATGGATTGACCAAAGGATGTTTTTCTCTTTCGCTTCGGCGATAGATTCTCCCAAGAATGCACGAAGTGCTTTTGCAGACATGAATGTACCGTCAAGAACCTCTTTGTCAACTGCATTGATCTCTTTGAGTACTTTACCGTTGAGGGCAATCGTTACTTTACCGTCACCTTTTTTCGTTACCGACTGCTCATTCGCGAAGAAATCGCCGCTGTTCATGTGAGCTACGCGAGTACGAGAGCCCTCATCCCACGCACGAAGTTTATGCGGGTTTTTCTTAGCAAAGTTTTTAACCGCAACCGCAGCGCGGCGGTCTGAATTACCTTCACGAAGAACCGGATTAACCGCAGAACCGAGACAGGTTGCATAACGTGCTTGTATCTCTTTTTCTTCATCTGTTTTTGGCTCTTCCGGATAATTAGGAAGATCGTAACCTTGACCTTGAAGCTCTTCAATACACGCTTTAAGCTGTGGAATTGAAGCCGAAATATTTGGAAGCTTGATGATATTGCCATCAGGCTCAGTTGCAATAACACCCAATTGTGCAAGATTATCGGGAATGCGCTGCGCATCACTCATACGTTCTGGGAATGTAGCGATAACGCGACCTGCAAGTGAAATATCACTTGTTACAACTTCAACGCCTGCGGCTTGTGTGAATGCATTTACGATAGGAAGTAGCGAATATGTCGCTAATGCCGGTGCTTCATCAATTACTGACCAAATGATTTTTGCCATCAGGTTCTCCTGTTATTTTTTTTATGCAAGCATCATAACACTTACGGAGAAATTTTTACTGTTTGAAACACCAATAGGAGCAAAAAGTTGGCAATATGTTTCATTTTGTAGCATTTACTATGTTTTGATGGTGTGTAGAAAAGTAACTACTATAGACATGCTCACCGTTTTTGCCTCGAACGAAATAGAGGTAATCGGTATGCTTTGGATTAAGTGCCGCATCAATCGCTTCTTCTGAAACATTGCATACGGGAAATTCCGGTAAACCCTTGTTTTTATACGTATTATAGGGACTTAAGTCGGTTCGTATTCGGCGTGCCGTTACTTTCTGATGGGAAAATTCTCCGTAATTCAATGTCCCGTCCATCTGCAGACGCATCCCTTTTTTAATTCGGTTGTCGATGACCGAGCTGACAAACGGCATATCGGATAATGATGCGGCTTCTTTTTGTATTACGGATGCTTTTGTTACAATTTGTAACCATTTAGCACTATCCGATTGCAAATGATACATTGCAGCCATCTTTTTCATTTTTTTGTTAGATTCGTTTAATAAATGTACGATCAATTGTTCTTCACTGAATTCATTGGGAATGCTGTAGGTCTCAGGGGCAAAATTTCCCTCTTTCAAGCGGGCATGAAGATCATAGGCTTGATGAAGTTTTCCAAGGTCCAATGAAAGTTCCTCTGCAACCTGCTTTAAAAAGATCTCCGTTGTTTCCCCCGGAATCAAAGTAACCGCTCGGCTTACAGCCTTTGCGGTTGTGAGTCGGTAGAGATACTCTATCCGGGTCATATTCACATCTTTGATATCAATCCATCCTTGCTGAGGCTGCCCTAGCAGACGCAAAATAAAGGCATCAATCTTATGGACATTTACCCCTTCGCTTTGGAGGTGTGATATACTTTTAAATACGGAACCTTTCGGTATATAAACGATTTTCGGTGATGTAACGGTAGAGAATAGGTAAGTCATGAAAGATATAATCGTCACCAAAATAATTCCGAAAACCCATAAGAGCGTTTTACTTTTTTTAGTCTTTACTTTTTTTCTTGGCTTTTTCACGTTTGTCGCTTTGCTAGAGGGATTTAGTATTGATCACCTGACATTAGGTGGGGTCAAAGTTGAGAAATTATACCTAAAATGGGACAATTCCCTTCAGATAAAAGCTTCGAAATTAGATTTCAGCAACCTAAAAAGCAGCGAAACTCCCCTAAATCTTCAGCCCCTCGCTAAGCTTCCCCGCTATCTCCACTGGATTGAAGGCTGGGTAGAATCAATCGACATAGAGACCATTGCCTATAAAGATTTCACTGCTTCTTTGCATTACCGAAAAGGGGCGATCGGAAAAGTAATTTTAGGGGATTCAACGAGCCGAAGCGAAGGGACATTTGCGCTCAACGAAACCGATTTTAACCTCACTCTCCCATCCTATACTATCAATGATGCCAATTTGTCAGCCCATCTGCATATTAATCTTCTTAATCAGCATATTCACTCTCAGATAAGGGTTAACCTTCCGAAAACACCCCTGATTACCCTCAATATTTCAGGGGATTCTGATCTGATCCGTTTTAATGCATACACGAAAAGTCCATTGACAACTATCAAACCGTTAGTTGATTTTTTCAAGCTTGATCCCGATGTTGTTCCCTGGATTGTCGATTACACCCAAGCTTCCTCTCTCCATCTTGCTCGGCTATACGGTACTTTCCATTACAAAAACCCCAAAGAGCTGATTCAAAATCTCGTTGCGGATGCTACCGTTGTGGACGGAGGATATACCTTTGCAGAAGGGTTTGAACCTATCCGAGCGCCTCGAATCGATCTACATTTTAGTAAAGGCAAACTCCACATAGTACCGAGAAACGGTACTTTTTATAACCTTCCGACCGAACAGAGCCGCGTTGTAATCGATTTCACCGCACCGCATACCTTTCTTAATGCCTATATTCAAACCAAGCATGCCAAACTCAATGATCCCATCTTATCCCTCTTGGCTTTCTACGATATCCGTTTGCCGATTAAGCAGCTCAAAGGGGAGTGTGCCGTTGATTTGAATCTATCCGTAAATCTGCATACCCTCGATACCACCGGCAAAGGGTCGTTCATCCCTACCCCTTCGGAACTCCTTCTCGATCAAATCGCACTCAAAACCGATGGAGGGATCGTTAAAGTAGACCGTACGCATGTAACTTTTGAAAACTTTATCGCCCACTACGGTAACAATATAGCGGATGCTCACGTCAATGGTGAATACGATGCCCATACGCAAAGAGGTGCCGTCGCGATCAATGCATACGCGCTCTCACCTGCAGACGGGCTGAGTCTTTTTAATCCTAAAGATCCGATACGCGTTGCCTATATCATTGCCCCAAGCGGAGATACCTTAAGTGTCGAGCAATCTCAATGGAACCTTTTGGGAGAAAAATTAACCATCGAACGCTTTCAGGCACCGTTTGATTATCATCGTGCCTCCTCGGCTATCAGCTCCGTCCCCTTTCTCCTCTCCGGCAGCGTCAAAGGAAAAATCGATGCTGCCTTTGACGGCGTGAAAAAACAAAGTGACATCAAAATACGCTTCAATGAATTCAAACTCGGCGAAGTCGAACTCCATCAGCCGCTTTTTGATATTGACCTGCATTACGGCAACGAAACGACAAAATTGCAGATTAAAAGTGCCTCAGCCTGGTCGGTTCATCAGCTCCCTTTATTGGTATCGCCTTTCAGTGCGACTCTTAAGAATGAGACTATCGCATTTGATAAAATAGAAACCGTTCTCGGTGACCTTTTCAAAGGAAATTTTACCGGAACCTACCGCCTCGATACCCATAAAGGAACCATACATCTAAGCAATATGATTCCCATCGCTCCGAAATTGACCCCTATTATCGAGTCCAAAGAATCGATCAGTTTAATCGTCGATGCGAAAAACGATCCCATACAGATTGATGCTCCAGAACTTAAAGCCCATTTTACGACGATACCTAAGGGGTGGAAAATTGCGCTGAACGATATTTCGCTCCTCTCTAAAAAATCTCCTATTTTACGCCTCTACAACATTAATAACGGTTATTTAAATCTTTACTATACCGGAGAGAGCTCCCGCTATCTTTTCAACGGTGAAATAGACTATCTTTATCCTCTTATGATCATGAATGATACGCCGGTATCGCATTACCGATTTAGCGGTTCCCACCAAAACGAAAATACTCAGATACGGGTAAACGACCGTATAACGATCAATCACTCTCCGGAAAATATTTACATCCGGGCCAACAATACGGGTCTTAATCTCCCAATTTTATTTAAATTTTTGGCTGCACACAAAGAAGAATCTGATCAATCTTCAAAAACTGACGCATCAACGCCTATCCGTATTCACGCAACCAATTCCTATTTGTATTTGATGAAGGAGAGAAAGATCGTTACCGATATGTTGGATGCGACATTGATAGATGACAATTTCGATGCATCGCTACAGCACATGAGCGGATCAGCCATACTTAAAATACGAGACAACCTTTTTTCAATCGACGGTAGTGGTTTTAATGACAAATTCATGGAGCACCTTTTTGCTCTCAGTGATTTTAGCGGAGGGACATTTTCTTTTGAAGCTAAAGGGAAAACAGATTCATTCGACGGATTAATGCGGGTGGAAAATACTATTTTGAAAGATTATAAGGTACTAAATAACGTATTGGCATTTGTGAATACCGTCCCATCTCTTGCCACTTTTTCTCTGCCGAACTACAATTCAAAAGGGTTGCCGGTAAAAGAGGGGTATGCCCATTTCGGGTATCAGAAAGGGATTGTATCCGTAGATAATTTCACCTTGAACTCACCGGAAATGAAAATCACCGGAAGCGGACGGGCTGATCTTAATTCCAATCAGTTGGAAGGGGCTATGACTCTGAAAACCGATTTAGGCTCAACGCTGGGGAAAGTACCGATGGTAGGATATATTCTCCTCGGTGACGACGGATCGCTCTCGACGACATTGACCCTCACCGGAAAGCTCGATGATCCGAAAATCAGTACCGCTCTTGCCAAAGAGATCGTAACCGCACCGTTTAACATCCTAAAGCGGACACTGGCCTACCCTTTTTTATGGATGATGGACGATAAGAAGAAAAAATAGCCACATATCTGCCCTATTTTATTCACCGCTAAAAAGCTGAATACTCCAAAATACTAAAAATCCCGCAAAAAGCCAAAGCGTCGAAGAAGGTTTCTCTTCGATCACGTGAGCTTCCACCAAAAGCTCATCCGTTACCAGGTACAGCAACGCCGCGACACCGAAAGCGAGAATTGCGCTGATAACGCTGGTCGATGCGCCCGATAAAAGGTAATTACCGAGTAAGGTACATGTCAATACGACTCCTGCCAATGCCGCCGTCATAATGACGACACGCCATCCTTTAATCGTATTCGAGACCAGCGATAATCCTAAAAACAGCAGCTCGACCGACAGACCCAACGCCAAAATCACCCCAGTATTTCCTCCTGCGGCAAATCCGGCACCGATAATAAATCCGTCCACCGCAACATCAATAAAGGTTGCGGCAATCAGTCCGTAATTGAAAGACTCCTCTCCCGAATGACTCTCACGCAATTCCAGACGCATGCTCCAGAGTTTCATACCATACATCATCAATCCGCCGAAGGTAAATGAAGCGATAAGAATCCAGGCCGGAGCATGCTCACGGCCGATTTCAGGCAAAACTTCCACAGCCAAAGCCGCTAAGACGACTCCCGCCGCAAAATGTTGAATCAAACTGCGCATTTGATGTGTGGGGCTCCAGAAAACGGCCAAAAGACCTCCCATAGAAGCAACGATAGCAGGAATAAACATAGCCATAAACGGTGTCATAGTACTCTTTTCAATTGTAATTTTTATGCTGTAAGAATGGAAAAACAGTGCTCTTCGTTTTCATACTTGTACGTCAACGAGAAACCGTGCTTAGCGACAATCTTACTCACGATATTAAGTCCCAAGCCGAACCCTTGGGTCGTGCGCGAACTTTCCTGTCGGGTAAACGGTGTCAGAAAATAGTTGAATTCTCTCTCTAGCGGTTGAGCATGATTATAAACACTGATGCGATTCGTAGTAACATCCAGAGCTATCGGAAACCGATCGGAATACTTCAATGCGTTATCAAGCAGATTTTTCAATGCCAAAGAGAGGTACTGCAAATCTCCCGTCAAAATAAAATTGTCTTTGATAGTAACCGACAGATTGGATTCGTCGATAAGATAGAGTTTTGAAAGGGCTTCCATTACCAGGGTTTCAGCACTGAATCTATCCGATCGTATGATATCCGTAGCTTGAAGTTTTTCAATCTCCAATAGCTCCTGTGTCAATTGATCAAGCTCTTTAAACGAATGCTTCAGTGTCTCGCGGACTTTTGAATCCTCTAGCTGCTCCAGTGCAAACAATCCCCGCGCAATAGGGGTACGCAACTCATGCCCCACATCGCGCAGAAGTTCTTGGCGTGATTGAATCAGGTTCTCGATGGTTTGCGCCATTTCGTTATAGCTGCGTGCCACTTCCCCTATCTCATCGTGAGTCTCTATCGCACTGCGGCTGCGATATTCTCCCTTCGCAAATCGCCGCATACTCGCGGTAATCGAATGCAATGGAGACAACATACGCAAGATTAGAATGAAAATGACGGATAACACAACGATATCGGCAATAACCAGAGCATTAAGAATCCACCCCTCTCTCAATCCCTCTTGGAGTGTCGTATCCCGCAGATAGATATTATCTTCAAAATAGCGTATATGGAGGATATACTCTCCCCCCTCGGCTTTAAGAATCTCAAATAATCCGAAAGTGTGCGATTGACGCATAATCACCTGTTTGGTAACGACAGAGTCTATTTTTACCAAATTCAATGTCCGAAATTTATCTTCAAGTTCATTGGGAGAAGATGTTGCCATCCATCTGAATATTTTCCGGCCGTCAAGGAGATATTTTTGGAGAACGATCGACTCATATTTTTCGGTATTGATGGTATCGATCTTGTATCCTATACCTACCATAAGTGTCAAACTTATAAGGAATAAAATAGTGATTTTGGTAAAAATTGACATCATTTATCCCGTAAATTTATAGCCGATGCCCCATACCGATTTAATGTATCGGGGTTCTTTGGCATCATCACCGATTTTGAGACGAATATTGCTGATATGCATATCGATGGTACGGTGTTTCGTCTCATCTCCGAGTCCTAATGCGCCGATAATCTGATCACGTGAGAGATTTTTCCCCTTATTTTTAGCCAACAGCACGAAAATATCAAATTCGATCCGTGTCAAATCAATCGGATACCCTTCCAACATAACCGATTTGCTCGATTCATCAATCGTAAAATCCGATACTACCAACTCGTTTTTACGTCCGTAGCGGCGTAATACCGCTTCAATCCGCAGGACAAGCTCGCGGGGTTCATAGGGTTTGTCAAGATAATCATCGGCACCCAGATCGTAGCCGTAGATTTTGTTTCCGATATCAGTACGGGCGGAGGAGATGATAATAGGGATATCAAGCTGGCTTTTGATCATTTTCGCCACATCGAATCCATCCATCCCCGGAAGCATCAAATCCAAAACGACGATGTCATATACCTCTTTCTTTTCCAGCAAACACTCCAGCGCCCTTTTCGGATCAGCATATCCGTGTGCTTCAAATCCGTACGATTCCAAAAATGAAAGGATCAATTCTTGAAGAGCAAGATCGTCTTCGATCAAAAGAACTTTTTTACTCAATCTCCCACTCCTCCAGATGACGGATAAAACGACGCTTTTGCTCAGGGGTCAGAATCGTATGTATCCGCTCAAGCAATCTAGCTCGAATCTCTATTGAACCCTTCTGCATCTCTAAACTTTTCGCTCGAAACGTCTCCGAGTCAAACGAAGCATTCAGAAATAAGGCATTAAGATCCTCACGCGTTCTCTCGCTTTGATGATGGTAGCGTCGATACGCATATTGGTACTCTTTCATCGCCTCTTCGAGCGAACGATGCTGCTGCTTTGTCAGCCCTAAATCATGCAAATCCATCGGGAAACGGTGATCATCGTCGGCGTAAACAGAATTGGTGCTTGATAAAAAGATTAACGTAACAAAAATCGCTATCCACTTCATTTTACCCTCTTGGTTATAGTGCTTTTATGGCATTGTCTTCGATTGTTCCCTGCTCTACATCACCATGACAAGCCTTACAATTCGCTCGACTTTTGACATGAGCGCTTTTAAAAACATCATCAGGAATATTTTTATGTCTCTTTTTCCAAAATGGTGTTTGTGTCATTGCTATCATATCGCGATTTTCAATCGATTGCATCATTTTGAGTGACATCTCCTGAGATGAGCTCTGTGCAGAATGTTTAATCAAATAGTCTAAAACGGTTTGATGATCCGCGGAATCGAGCGATGCGTCATCCCCGAAATGGTTGGAGAGGTTCCCCATAAGTTTGCTCCATGACTCTTTTGGCAAAAGCGTAGGGGGATAAAGAGTATGGCAGGAGCCGCATTCGTTCACAAATACAGGATTCTCCTGCTTATAGTCTATTTTTTGATTGTATCCCGCGATAAGCGGGTTATTGGGGACGCTGAGCGTATAAATAAGCACTGCGATCGTACCGCCGATTCCGATAAGCGCGACGATCTTTTGGGACCATGAAAGCAGCGCGCTTTCCCCCTCCATGTTTTTATGCCCGTCGATAATCGAATTGAGGGTACGGTCATCTTTGTGCAAAAACCGATCTACCAATACTCCCCCAACATGTGCCGCAATCAAAATCCACAAAAGATTGACAAAGAACTCGTGAATCTCTTCAAACCACTCCATATTATGAGAGAGTCCTGTATGTAAAAATGCCAGTACCCCTCTATTTTCCGTTATCCCATACGCAAGCATCCCGCTGATCACGGCAAAAACGACCGTAACCAACATTGCCACCATCACAAAACTGGCGGCCGGATTGTGACCGGCATAACGGCGTGTCGGGCTCAAGAGATTCAATAGATACTCTTTTAGCGCATCCGTACGAAGAGCTAGATCACTGAAACGGGAATATTTTGGACCTATAATCCCCCAAACGATCCGAAACACGACCAGTACACCGACGGCACTCCCGATCGCGACATGCAATGAAAGCCAGCGATCTTCAAGTGAGGCGATCCAGGCACCGAGAATCAATGCAACAAACAGCCCGTGAAATACCCGTGTAGGAAGGGTCCAAACGTATACCCGTTTCATAATAATTATTCCCAGCTGCCGTAATTCGGAATACGGATTTCACGCTCGCGATAGCTTCCGCTGGCGGCTTTCGTATGACATGACGCACAATTGGCAAAACTTTTGACATCGGCTTGGGTCACCATTTTTTTAGGTATCTCACGATGTTCATGTTTAAAGTTAGGTGTTTCAGAGATACGCATAGCGATTTCTCCCCCCATACCGGTCATACGATCATTTTTAGATGCATGAGATACCAAATAATTTTGTATCGTTTTGTGATCGCTTGGATCAAGCGTTGCATCCGTACCGAAATGGTTATTCAATGAATTCATCGTTTTATCCCACGACCGTTTCGGTAAAAACTCAGGCTGATAGGCGAAATGGCAGGCTCCGCACTCTTTTTGATAGAGGAGTACGGTTGCTTTTTCTTGTTTGCTCATTGGCTTCGCTACGAAGCTTGAAGCATGATGTTCGTGCTCTTCATGCTCATCTTCGGCATAAAGATAAACCCCTCCGGCTAATAATAGAGCCGCTACGGATAAGTTTAATAATTTTCTCATCGGATATCCTTTAGGTTAATTTTTCATAATATAGGTGAGTACGTCACCTTTTTCTTGAGCCGACCCTTCACGGGCATACACGTCCATGAAGTTACGCTTGAGCCATTTGTTCACCTCTTTGGTGCTGGTAAGACGCTGCGGATTTGCACGCGGAGAGAGAGGATCAATCACTTTTCCGGTGAGAGAGTTTTTTCCATTATTCGATAAATTCGTGGTATGGCAGCTCGTACACGCCATCGGTTTGCCTTGTTTTCCGGTGTGGGTCGAGGTAAATATCTCTTTTCCTCTTGCCGCATCAAATCCACTGAAAGAGCTATTTTCAGCTTTTGCCGTTTTTGAGAGTTCATTCATATATTGAACCACTTCGGGTGATGCCGCCATAAGCGACATCGAGAACATCCATACGATTGCGAGGTATTTCATAACCTGCCTCCTGTTATTTGATGCTCAAATGTTACGGCAAAGATGTCAATCTGTTGTGGGCACTCTCTTGACACTTTCTTGACATTAAATATTTATCCCTCAATACCGATATATAAACAATCCCATACAGGAGGTTACAAAATGGATCCAATTAGTAGCGGTTCGGGGACTGGTGTTGAGATTTACGCGATGAAAAAAGCGATGGAAGTTCAAGGTCAAGGAATAATGAAAGTGTTAGAGAGTGCTATCCCCTCTTCTGATCTCTCAGGTTCAGGGCTTACCGGTCTAGGTCAAAAGCTCGATATCAAAGGATAATAATTTACAGCTATCGTATAGCTGTAGTTATCCCCTATTCATTTCTCAGAACCGTTAATACATCGACTTCAGAAGCTTTTTTGGCAGGATACCATGCGGAGAGCAATACAATCACAAATGCTCCGATAATAATGGAGAAAAAATCAATAACACTCAAATCAAGCGGCAGGGTTGAAGTCGGATAAACATCGGTCGGAAGAGAAATAATATCAAATGTGCCCAATATCCACATCCCTAGAAAGCCTAAAAGAGCCCCCGTTGTAATCCCTAAAACCCCAATCACAATTCCCAGTACTAAAAATATTTTCTTCACCTCTTGCTTAGACGCCCCCAACGAAATGAGAAGAGCAATTTCGCTTCGGCGGTTCATGACCGTCATCAGCAGCGAAGAGATGATATTGATCGCGGCAATCAGAATAATAAGCATCAAAACGATAAAAAGGGACATTTTTTCCATTTTCAATGCGGCAAAAAAATTGCCGTTGTCTTCCCACCAGCCGCGTATCGATACCGTATCAGGCAAAGCAGCGGATACGCGGGCAATATCGGTTTCAGGATTAAGAGAGTGGACATGGATACCGTCATAAAGATTTTCGGGAATACCCAAAATGCGCTGCAGTGCACTCAGTGAGGTGTATGAAAACCCTTTGTCGTAGGCACTGAGCCCCGAATTGAAGGTCGAGACGACATTAAAGCGTTTGATTTTCGGAGTCAATGCCAAACCACCCGGCTCCATTTGCGTAAAAATATAGGTGAGTTTCTCTCCGAATGCGAGAGAAAACTCATCTTTGAGTGATTTGCCAACCATCACTTCAAAGTTTTTCGGTATCCCCCCCTGCAGCCCTTCGGCAACGATCCGGTTTACTTTTGCTTCTTGAGCAAAATCGACTCCAAAGAGATATCCACCCTCCATCTGATCACCGCTTCGTGATAATACGGCAGAAGTAACGTAAGGACTAAACGATAAATCGGGGAATTTTTCCCGCAGTTGCTCGAGCAAAGCGCTATCACATGTCGCATAGAATTTCGGTTGAATGGTGAGTGGGTAGTTCATCACGGTAAGCTTTTTTTTGAACTCGTTATCAAAACCGTTCATAAGCGCCATCGCGATTATCAGAACCATGACCCCCAGTGCGATTCCGGAGAATGCAAGGAGTGCGGAGAGGAAAATAAAAGGCTGCTCTTTGTCAAAGCGCAAAAACCGTTTGACAAGATAAGAGACAATATTCAAGAGGCAAATACCCCTTTTTTCGGTCCAGATTTCCCACAGCAGTTTTTATATTTGAGTCCGCTTCCGCATGGGCAATCATCATTACGGGCAATTTTCTTCTCATCCGCATCATGCTCTTGGTGATTGAGGCTCATTCGAAACGCTTCTTGCTTTTTCTCTAACTCCAACTGACGAGCAAACGCTTCGGCCTCTTCTTCCACATTATCCACTTTGAAACGGATAACATGGAGAGTTTTAATCGTATCGTATTTGATCGTCTCGACCAGTTCGCTAAAGAGGTTATAACTCTCTTTTTTGTATTCGACCAACGGATCTTTTTGGTTGTAAGCGCGTAAACGGATCCCCGTTTTCATACTGTCCATTTGGTAGAGATGTTCACGCCACGCGGTATCGAGTGTTTTAAGATAAATTTCCCGCTCGATTTCACTTCGGAGTTTGTCGTCGACAACCGCCATTTTTTCATCATACTGTGTTTTCAATGTACTGAGTAACGTATGCTGAATCGCATCAAACGATTTCTGAGTAAACAACGCGGTATCAATATCCGCGTTCAGCTCCTCTTTAATCGTTAGTACAAGACGATCAATATCCATCTCCTCTTCGGGGATTCCTTCAAATATACCGCAGAAGGCCAGCGTACGATTAACGTATTCGCTGCGGATGAGATCAATTTTATCCGCGACATTGTACGTAGAGTCAAGCAATTCACCGCGGAATTTGTAAACGATTTTACGCTGTTCGTTGGCAACATCATCGTATTCAACAATATTTTTTCGCCCCTCAAAGTGCATACTTTCCACTTTTTTCTGCGCTTTTTCAACCGCACGGGTCACCATCGACGATTCAATGTACTCACCGTCTTCAACACCCAAACGCTCCATGATCGATTTGATTTTGTCCGAGCCGAAGATACGGAGGAGATTGTCTTCGAGAGAGAGATAAAACTGAGACGTTCCCGGATCACCCTGACGCCCTGCTCGCCCGCGAAGCTGATTATCGATACGACGGTTTTCGTGACGTTCGGTTCCGAGGATATAAAGTCCGCCGAGAGCTTTGATCTCATCACTGACTTTGATATCAACCCCGCGTCCGGCCATATTGGTTGCGATTGTCACCGCCCCTTTTGCTCCGGCGTTTTTGATAATTTCAGACTCTTGAGTATGGTTTTTTGCGTTCAAGACGGTATGGGGAATTTTTTCACCTTTGATAAGGTGATGAAGTTTTTCTGATTTCTCAATCGAGGCGGTACCGATCAATATCGGCTGACCTGCGGCATGAAGCTCTTTAACCTTGGCAATAACGGCTGCAAACTTTTCCGCTTCCGTTTTATAGATTAAATCGTTCAAGTCTTGTCGGATAACCGTGACATTCGTCGGGATAGAGATTACATCAAGGTTGTAGATTTGTGCGAATTCGGTCGCTTCGGTTTGCGCTGTTCCCGTCATACCTCCGATTTTGCCGTACATACGAAAATAGTTTTGGTAGGTGATATCGGCCAGAGTTTGGGTCTCTTCTTTAATAATGACCCCCTCTTTCGCTTCCAGAGCCTGATGCAGCCCCTCAGAGTATCGGCGCCCTTCGCTTAGACGTCCCGTAAACTCATCGACGATAACGATTTGCCCCTCTTGAATAACGTAATCAACATCGATCTCAAAAATAAAATTTGATTTTAACGCTTGGTCAAGATGGTGCGAAAGTGCCGAATTTTCGATGCTGTAAAGGTTGTCAACACCAAAAAGCTCTTCCGCACGGCTGATCCCCTCTTCTGTGATGAGGATAAGACGATCTTTCTCATCAACGGTAAAGTGCTCATCTTTAACCAACGCTTTGGCTACCGCATCGGCACGGGTATAGTTTTCAAGCGTACGGTTGGTCGGCCCTGAAATGATAAGCGGCGTACGGGCTTCATCGATCAAAATCGAGTCAACTTCATCGACGATAACGTACGCGTGTCCACGCTGTACCATATGGTCGCGCGAGTAAGTCATATTGTCACGGAGGTAATCGAAGCCAAACTCATTGTTCGTACCGTAGGTAATGTCACATCCGTATTGATCTCGTTTGTTGGCGGGGTTGTACCCCTCTTCGACCAAAATCCCCGTCGAATACCCTAGAAAAGAGTAAAGCTCAGACATCTGCGTTCCATCACGAGAGGCCAAGTAATCATTCACCGTAACAACATGAACACCTTTGCCGCTCATAGCATTTAGGGCAACCGCTAATGTTGCGACAAGGGTTTTACCCTCACCGGTTTTAATCTCGGCGATTCGCCCCTCGTGGAGTACCATACCGCCGATAAGCTGAACGTCAAAATGACGCATACCGAGGATACGTTTGCTCGCCTCGCGGGTAATCGCGAATGAATCAACCAATACGTCATCTAATGTTTTCGTGTTGCTGAGCACCGACGCTTTAAGAGCTTGAAAAGCTTGCTGCAACGCTTCGTCACTCATGGCACTGAAATAAGATTCGCGGGCATTGATAGCCTCGACGTTTTTACGATATTTTTTGACTTCTCGATCGTTTTTGGTACCGAAGATTTTTCCGACAAGCGATTGGAGCATTAAAAGCCTTCATTATGAACAGTATTGAAAAAGTTGGTGATTTTAGCATACGAAAACTATTGTTTTGGTAAATGAGCATAGGGTACAATACGACATTCACTCCATTCAAGGATATTATGTGCGTTTTTTACCCGTCTTATTTCTCTTTGCCCTGAGTCTTTTTGCTTCACCGAAGGAGATAACTTCATTTAACTCGAAATTTGTACAGACTATTATCGATGACAACAACAAAAAGATCACCTATTTTGGTGAGCTGTGGGCAAGCAAGCCTCAAAATGCCCTTTGGTCCTATCAAAAACCGATTCAAAAAAGTGTTTATATAAGCGGATCGAAAATTACAGTCATCGAACCTCAAATTGAGCAAGTCACCTTGCGGACGCTTGATGATGAGATCGATTTTTTGCAGATTATCCAAAAAGCGAAAAAAGTGGACGAAGACAAATATACGGCAACGGTAAAAGGGCAAATATATACGGTTCTATTTAAAAACGGACTCCTCGCTTCCATCTCCTATAAAGACAGCTACGATAACCGCGTCAGTATCCAATTTACCAATCCGGTGCAAAACAAACCGATCGAATCCGGACGATATAAACCCGCTATCCCCGAAGGTTTTGATATTATTAAAGATTAATTGATGTTACCCATTAGTTACTATAAAGGCTCTATGCTTTTGGCCGAGTAAGAATTTTTTTTCTTGCTACACCCGACAAGGAGCATACCATGACAGTTAGTTCTAACTACAGTGCGTATTCGTCTTACAGTTCTTCCGGGGCATCTTCGTCACAGAAATCGTCTAAACCGAGTTTTGAGGACATGGCTCAACAACTATTGAGCTCTTTAGATACGGACGGAAACAGCAGTGTTGACTCAGCAGAATTCAGTGCGGCAGCGCAAGCGCTTGCATCCAGTTCAAACAGTTCTGGTTCTAGCGGCAGTTCCAGTACGAGCAGCACCTCGGCAGCAGATATTTTCAATAAGCTGGATTCCAACGGCGACGGCGGATTAAGTACGGATGAGTTTATGGCTGCACTTAAAAATTCAAAACCGCAGAAAGGAGAAGAAGGGGACAGACCGCCGCCACCATCTGGCGGAATGCCTCCTCCCCCTCCTCCAAGCGATTCAACATCCTCTTCATCGGACAGTGAAAGTGTCGATAAGATTTTTTCCGCTCTGGATACGAATCAAGACGGTTCTATCAGTGCGGATGAATTTGCAGCACTTTTTGAAAAAGATTCTGCGGACAGTTCAAATACATCATCACAAACCGGTACTTCTACATCGGCGCAAACAACTGCTTCGACAACAGAGACAGCCTCTCAAGACGTATTTAAAAATATGCGAAATGATATGCTTCAAAAAATTCTCTCCTACTATGGCAGCAATGCCTCTTCGAGCAACTCCACTTCACTTTTAAGCGTCAGCGCTTAAATATTCATGCCCTTATGGGCATGTTACTTAATATTTACTATCCCGCCGATATAATCGATTTTATGATACAGATTTTGATGATTGAAGATGACGACGAACTCGCACAGTTGCTTAAATCACGTCTTCAAAAAGATGATATTGACGTGACTATTGCCTTAACGCCGTTGGAAGGGTTGAGCCTTTTTCAAACACGCACTTTTGACCTGCTGGTACTTGATCTCTCGCTGCCCCAAATGGACGGAATGGAAATTTGCCGTCTCATCCGCCAAGAGAGTGACATTCCGATCATTATCTCATCGGCACGCTCCGATTTACGGGATAAAATGATGGGGTTTTCGCGCGGTGCGGACGACTATCTTCCCAAGCCTTACGATCCGCAGGAACTTATTTTTCGAATCGATGCCATTATGCGCCGCATTCATCCCACGCTTCCCAAAAAATCATTCCCGTTTGAAATTGATGAGCTTAGACATGAAATAACACGTCACGGATCGGTTCTGCGGCTGACACCGGCCGAATACGATATTGTCTCGTATATGATCAAAAAAGAGCGTTACGCCATTTCACGAGAAGAGCTGCTGATGAATATCGGCTCAATCAAATACGAAAGCAGTCTTAAAAGCATCGATGTCATCATGGGACGTATCCGCCAAAAAATCGGCGATGATCCGAAAAATCCCTCATATATTATCTCCGTACGGGGTGTAGGGTATAAATTTGTCAATGAATAAGCACTCCATTTTAAATCTTATCGCCCTTTTCTTTCTCCTGATATTTGCCTTGATTAATGGCCTCTTTTGGATCGCTCATGTCCATTTCACCAAAGAGGCGGAAGGGGATCGGATGCGCCGTTTTGCTTTGGCGGAACGTCTTATCCATCACGGAAGCGGAAGCTTTGACGCGGAACTGAAACAGTTGATGATTGCCCCTTCTTCCCTCTCAGGCGATTTCCTGCAGTTCCACGGAAATCAAATAGCGGTGTTTCCCTTCGGAAAGATGATCGAGTATAAAGGTAAAGTCTATTTTCTCAAAACTCCTCCCCCAATGCCGCCGTTTGATCGCCCTCCACCGATGTTTAATTCCGGATTTCTCCCACCGCCGCCGTTTGAGAATTTTTCCTCCGTCGTGCTGGAAGATCTCAAAGTACAATCAACGTGGATGAGTTGGGCGGTATTTCTCTCAATTGATCTGCTGATTTTGCTTTTTTTCGGCTTCATTCTCAAAAAACTCACCCCCCTGCACCGCCTCAAAAATGCGATCATCGAATTTAAAGAGGGGGATACCCATCTGGATGTACCGATAGAGGGAAAGGATGAGATATCCCAAATCACCCATGAGTTCAACCACGCATTAGAGAAAATCGCATCGATGAAAGAGGCGCGAGCCCTCTTTTTGCGAAATATCCTCCATGAGCTGAAAACACCGATTATGAAAGGTGCCCTCACCACCGATTGCCTTGAACGCTCACCCGATCAGGAGCGGCTGAAACGGATATTTAATCGGATGAATTATCTCTTAGGAGAGTTTTCGACGATGGAGCGCTTCAGCAGCGGTGAAATGACCATCAATCCCCAAGAATACCGATTTGTCGATCTTCTCGATCATACATGCGATATTTTGATGTGCGATAAAAAAAACATTACGCTCAAGGGGGAAGATTCCGCCCTTATTATTAACGTCGATTTTGAACTTTTTGCGATCGCATTGAAAAATCTCCTCGATAACGCATTTAAATATTCCGAGAGTAAGCCTACCATCATTATTCTAGCCCACGCAATCGAAATATGCAGTCTCGGAGACCCCCTGCCTGAGGAAAATCGAACCTTTACGAAACCCTTTAACCGCAGCTATGAAAGCTCCATGACCGGCTTGGGACTAGGTCTTTATATCACCCACTCTATTTTTCAAAAACATGGGTATAATCTTCTCTATCACCACGACTCTGGGCTAAACTGTTTTCGTATTGTTTTATAAATAAATATTTTATCCCTAGAATTAGAAACTATTAAAGGGGATTTATGTTGAAACGATCTTTATTGCTCATACCTCTTTTAAGTGCCGCCTCTCTTTACGGCTCCAATTATTCGGTCTCGGTGAGTGCCGACACCACAAAATTCGACTATGCCGAAACTGATAGCAGCGGGAATTTACTTGATATCGAAAAAGCCGGCTACGGCCATATCAATGGCTTCAGTACCAGTCTAAACCCTCGCTACAACGGCATATATATCAGCGCATCTTACGCCAAGGGTAATACCGACTATGTCGGCGGAACGAACTTAAACCCTATTTACGGCTCTTACCGTACTACCACGACGAATGAAGTCGGTAATTATACTTTCGGATACAAAGCAACAGCACTGCTTGATCCGCGCAGCGGGTGGGAAATGCCCGTTACCATCGGCCTCGGATATCGCCGATGGCTCCGTCAGTTGCACAGCAATGCGGGTGTCACAGGATATGATGAGCTCTATGACTGGGGATATTACGATGCCGGAATCGGGCTGCATTATGCCGTCTCTTCCAAAATCTCACTCGGCGTCGATGCCAATTATCGAAAAGCATTCAATGCTCAAATGTATGAAAATTCCAACGGCTACACTTTTAATCTCAAAAATGTGTACGGCTACAAAATTGCCGTTCCGTTTGAAATAGCCATCACTCCGACAATAAGCACATTTTTTTCCTACAATTATGAGTATTGGAATATCGGTGCTTCAAATACTATCGGAGGATATCTTGAACCCGACAGCGAAACCAAGAATGAAACGCTATCGCTTGGACTAAAGTTTAAATTTTAATACGCTTTATAAGTGCACACGGTATCGATATTAGACTTTGACATCAACCGGTCCTGAATGTAAAGCATCTAATTTGACAAGCACTTCAAGCACTTGTTTATTATTTTGCAGACTTTGAGTGTCACCGAGTTTTTTATTCATCTCCATACGCGCTTTGAATTCAGAAATCAGATCATAGTTTCCATTACTGTCAGGTGCTGTAAGCATGGCTGAGCCTACACCCATTTGGCTGGGATCAAAAGATAAAATTGCATGCTCTTTTAGGCTAATATTACCCGAATCATAAAGTTCCTGAGACAGGGAAACAGTTGCATCAAGACTCATAGAATGAACATTGTAGTTCTGAGCCGTGGTATAAATTCTTTCCGAAGAGACAGCTGTTTCTAATACATTTTGGCTTTCAGATCGCTGTTTCTGTTGTCTGGTTGCTGAATATAGTTCCGACGAAGTGGTTACTTGCAATGCCCCAATTGTATTCATTGATGTCTCCTATAATTGGCAAATTTCAAGCAATATTTATTCCAAACTAATTTTAGATAAGATACTTTTTGGAATCAACAAAAAATGAGGGGGTAGTGGAGAACTAATGTATCTCTAAAATGAAGGTCACTACATACTTAAAGTTTAAATGCTGTGCGTATGATATAAAGATTTTTTCAACGACTTATTTCATCTCTTCAAAATGTACGAGTTAGCATATATTTTAGTCTGTTCTAAAGTCAATCGTCCAGTTAAATCCAATAATCCAATCTCATTAAGGGTCATTCCACTTTTCTACTCTCTTCATATGTCCAAAATATGATCCGTTAATTATCCATTCAGTACCAATCTCCGGCATATTGATTCGAAGAATGTATTGGATAGTCCATTCGTCCCGATATTTTGGAATGAACAATCTCGTTAATAGAAATAATACACCGTCGTTCATCGGTAGCAAGCAAGGTGATAAAAACCGATAATGACATCAGCAAAATGATTTTATGTTTCATCGACTATTCATCTCCTTCGCATAGATTGATCATTTGAATGGTGCTCTCATTTTTAACGCGTGGACCATCTGTGTGTTTGTAGGCAATTTTGCATCCATCGGGGGATACCGCCAAACCTCGGTGAATATTGTCCAGTCCAGAACGTTCATTCCCCACATACCAGTCGTTGAGCCGTACGACCTGTTCTCCGCGAACTAGGTAGGCTCCACTATAAATCTTACCGGGAGGCAGGACATTAGCCTGTTCGTTGACAACAACGATCCCTTTTTTAGTGATAGCAGCTCGACTGGTGTATTTGTTCCACCAGTAGGCATAAGGGAGCGGATAGTTCTCTAAAGTTCCATCAGGATGTAGAAATATCAACTCATCTGGACGGCTTGGGAGTTTACCGACCTTGCTTGCTCCAAAAAACATCATCTTAATGATATAGGTATTTGCCCACTCATCCCACCAAACCCCTTGGACATCATTAATCGTCAGCGGTAAACCGATCCGTTTCCCATCAGGTCGGATAACCCCTACAGGCGTTGAAGGGCGGGGATCATTCCGATCTTTTTTCCATCCTAAATCAATCACCCCGTCTTGATCACGTAACGGATAAGTCCAGTTTGGGGTATCAGGTTTGAATGGTGGAGCATTATATTCAAGACACGTATGTCTGTCATTATGTCTTGTAATAGGGTCTCCGTTCTGCCAAAAACGTTTAACTTTCTCTTTATGTTCAAATCCATTGAATCCATAAGCACTTTCTTGGGATTGCTCTCCATCGTTATAATATATACTTGAATATCCATTATGCGAACACCACAACATCCCATCATGATAGGGAATAATTTTGTCTTTTTTCGTATCCCAGATAACGGTCTCTCCATTAAAAACAAACGGCTTAGCTGCTTGCATCTGCAAAAACGGCTCTCCTTTTTTCAGACGGGTAAAGATTACCCGGTCATTATCCAACCATGCCACCACACTAGCGCAGTCGGTACACACCTCTTCACCGCTTTTATGGATTGTATACGAATAATCTTTTGTCGGGAACGGACCGCTAAATTCGAAGGCGTATCCGTAACAGCCTAATCCAAAAAGAATTAGCCGAAATAATGTTTTCATTTTGAATTCCCCTCCTGCGACAGATTTAAAGCCAACGCATAATTCCCGCCGGTCTGGACAAACCCAAGCCGCCTGAGGAATTTATCGGTCTTATCGATATGTGTACCGCTCTTGACTCCGGCAGAGAGTTCCTCTGCTCCCCGATTTTCCGCCCCTCCGACAAAATGACGCAAACTCTTTAGCATATTAAAACGACGATAAACAAAGTAAAATCCATCTAAATTCCCCTGAAAAGTCACAATACAAAAATAAATATTAAATACTTTAACTAGATTAAGATCATAAAATAGTTATATATAATTACATTTTACACATATGAATTATTTTTTATTGGAATATAATTTTTCAAAACATCCGTAAACAGGGGAAAGAATATTAAAATATTATTAATTAATATAATATAACTATTAATTTTAATATTTTATCAATATGTAACCATTTGAAATATTTTTGCTAAAAATATGTATCCTCATCTAATAATCAAAATTTAAATGATTCGTAACAACCAATGCCGCAAACTGGCTATAAAACCGATCATTTTAGAAAAGTTTGACCCTTTTTCACTATAATCTCTGCTGATAATATGAAGCAGAGGAAAATGATGTCAACACCGTATTTAGAAACTCATCCCGATGAACGGGGATATTTTGGAAAATTTGGAGGTTCGTTTATCCCTCCTGTCCTCGAAGAACCTTTTGCCCAAATCACTCAGGCGTATCAGGAACTCAAACATTCCCCGGAGTTCATCAAGGAACTCAAATACGTACGTAAACACTATCAGGGACGCCCTACTCCCGTGACATTTGCGAAAAATTTAACAGAGTACTGCGGGGGGGCCAAAATTTACCTCAAACGTGAAGACCTTAACCACACCGGAGCACACAAACTCAACCACTGTATGGCCGAAGTTATACTGGCTAAACACCTTGGCAAAAAAAAGGTTATCGCCGAAACGGGTGCAGGACAGCATGGTGTCGCTTTAGCGACGGCAGCGGCTTATTTCGGTTTGGAATGCGAGATTCATATGGGGGAAGTCGACATTGCCAAAGAGCATCCGAATGTCGTTCGGATGAAAATTCTCGGGGCTAAAGTCGTCCCGGCAACTCACGGGTTAAAAACCCTTAAAGAGGCTGTAGATTCGGCATTCGATGCCTATGTCAAAGATCCGATCAATGCGATTTACTGCATCGGCTCCGTGGTAGGTCCCCATCCGTTTCCGATGATGGTGCGCGACTTTCAGTCCGTAATCGGATTCGAGGCAAAAGAGCAATTTGATGAGTTCGAAGGGAAGCTTCCCGATAATATCGTCGCTTGCGTCGGAGGAGGCTCAAATGCAATGGGGATCTTTGCCGCGTTCATCGACGATACCGATGTCAATCTTTACGGAGTTGAACCGCTTGGGAAAGGGGAAAAACTCGGGGAACACGCCGCGACATTGACGTATGGAGAAGAAGGGATTATGCACGGCTTTAATTCCATTATGCTCAAAGATGCTGAAGGAAATCCTGCACCCGTCTATTCAATCGGATCAGGAATTGATTATCCCTCCGTCGGACCGGAACACGCCTATCTCAATCAAAGCGGACGAAGCAAAATAGGATTATGCAATGACGAGGAAGCTGTCGACGCATTTTACAAGCTTTCCCAGTTAGAGGGGATAATCCCCGCTCTTGAATCCGCCCATGCGGTAGCGTTTGCTATGAAGCTTGCAAAAACGTTGGATAAAGATAAGACCATTTTGGTAAATTTGAGCGGTCGAGGGGACAAAGATATTGATTATGTCATTGAAAACTATCCCGTTCCTCATGCGAAATTTTGATACTGTTATGTAACTTTGCCCAAAGAGGGATCAACACTTTATGAAAGGTGCTATTTTTCTATTTATCATTTTTAATCTTATTACCTTCGTTGTATTTGCTCTTGATAAATTTCTAGCTCGTACAAATCGAAAACGCATAAGTGAAAAAACGCTGCTGACACTGGCAATAGCCGGTGGAAGTGTTGGCGCCGTTTTCGCACAAAAACTGGTTCGTCACAAAACGCGTAAATTTAGATACATTTTATGGGTGATTTTGGTTATTCAATTTATTGTTTTTGAAACACTTTGGTATTACTTTCCGATATTAGCCAAAGCCGTTTGAAGTTTTTATAACACTTGACCTTCGTCAATTTCTTCCATTCACTATCTTGATATACTCCCGCATACTTTACAAGGGATCACCAATGGCTGCCTTTTCAACGACTCCTATACCTAAAAAACAAAACTATTTTTTATCTCAGCCCCATCAACCGTTTTTCGTATTCGGACTTTTATGGGCAATTGTCTCTATGGTACTCTTTACCCTTTCTCATAAAGGGGTCATCTCCCTCAGCATAAGCGAAAACGAGTTTCATCTCTATTCTCTTGCCTTTATCGTTTTTGCCCAATTCTTTCACGGCTTTTTATTTACGACCTTTCCCCGCTTTTGTACCGCTATGGCCATCCCGAAAGAGGTCTATATCCGAATCGTTTGGCTCTATCAAATCGCCGCCGTACTCTTTTTTGTCGGTTCGCTTTTGTCGGAATGGATGGTTTTATTTTCGATGGTTGCTGTTTTGTTTGCCCATGCTATGGCGATATTTACCCTCCATTGGGTCTATAAAATCGGGCAATCTCCGTTAAAACAAGACCCTTATTGGGTCTTGGTCGCCCACGGTATCGCGATCACAACCCATCTCTTTTGGATTATCGCTTACGGTATCAGTTTGATATGGGATTTCCAGGGGTGGTTCCCGATCCTCGTACCGATTCTCGTGAACTTCTTTCTCGTGTTTCTTACCTTCGCCGTCGCGCAGAGAATGATCCCTTTTTTCAGCCATTCGCAGGCATCTAAGCCCAAATATTTTGTGGAGACGATATTCGGTGCATTAATTGCCAAAACCCTCTTTGCCGTATTTGCTTTCACAGCGGGCGAAGCCGTTGTAGGGATTCTCCTCGCACTCTATCTGTTTCGCGAATTTTTACGCTGGAAACTGCATCCGTTTCAATCCCCTGCGATTCTTTGGGTACTTCATTTAGCCCTGTTTTGGTTGCCGATAGGATTTCTCATCGGATCATTGACCCAAATAGCCGAAATGATGTATGGAGTAAGTTTTTTATTCGCGGAAATCCATCTGCTCGTTTTGGGCTTTTTAACTACCGTACTGATCGGATTCGGAACGCGTGTGACACTGGGACACTCCGGACAGCCTCCTCACGCTGATCCCTTAGCCATTGCGCTGTTTTGGTGGACGCAACTCCTCGTCCTTGTCCGTTTCGCCCTCTCTGTCGATACGGCATTCGGTGCTGCCCACGGATGGCTTTTTGATGCTGCGGCGTTCGGATGGATTGTTTTGTTTGTCGTATGGGGCGGACGGTATGGAAAAACGCTTATATTCGGGAAGTAGAGATAGAACTTTCTATTAGAAAATCTAATATTCTTAAACTTTATCCCTACCTTGCAATTCCAATGCACTCTTAATACGATCAGTGCTAAAACATACATTGAAAATACCTCCCGAGGAGAGTTTTCATGAAACGGATTATAAATATTTATACCGAACACAAAAACAGTGTTCAATTTTACCTCCGCAGTACAATGGAGAGTTTTCATCCCCTCTCAAACAACGCTCAAGATATGCGCCGTTTTTTCGAATCTGAAAAATCGGCGGAAGTTATCTATGCCGTCAATGAAACATTTACACAATTTACCCCCAGCTATGGGAGAAACTACATCGATGAAAATCGCAACGGAACCGACAAATCTTTTTATTTTAAATGGGTCAGTTTTAGCGAAGAGCCGATCCACATCAGCAACCCTTATCTCCACCACGTTACGGGCTTACCGACACTAACCGCTGTAAAAATGGAAAACAACCGCTATATTGTGACCGATTTCGATATGCTAAAGCTCCTTGAAGAGCTTCGTCTAATCGAACATAACAGTGCGTATGAACAAATCAACCGGTTTGTGATGGGAAGCGGCGGATTGTTACTGGGAATCGTTTCTGTCTTTTTAATCTTTTACGGAGCCTATATTTTCTTCCAAATGCTTATCTCCCCCTATAGCGGGGAAGCGGTAATGCATCAAATTTTTACCTCTATCATCTCGATTACGATCGGACTCGCCATTTACGATTTGGCAAAAACCCTTATTGAGAATGAGGTTTTATTTAAAACGTTCAACTACGGAAACGATTTGCAGAACAAAGCCCTCAGCAAATTCTTGACCTCCATCATTATTGCCCTCTCGATTGAGTCGCTAATGGCGGTATTCAAAATTGTACTTGATGATTACAGCAAGCTCATTAACGCCTTTTATCTCATCATCGGCGTAACGCTCCTCATTGTGGGAACCGGAGTTTACAATCGTCTTTCCAATCAGACCAAGTGAATTCGATTGTTAGATTAATATCTGTTATAATCCTATAAGTGCTGAATAATAATTCACAATAAAGGGTAAAGGCTCATTTCATGAAAGCTTTAAAAAGCTCATTTAGCGAATACTTTGCCAAAAGACGGATACAACAAACCCCGTATTATCTCATTGCATTGTTAACCTTCAATATGATCGTGGTGGTTATGATCACCATAGCCATTTTATACAATCTTGGTTTTGAACGGCAAAAAAACCGTCTTATCGAACTGGTAGAGACGCAGGCGGTGATGATTAATGTCGTGGCCAAACAAGAGCTTTTACTCCATAGAAACCTCCCTCCCCTACTGGAAAAACAGCTTGCTGAAAATATCATTCAAAAAGTTACGAACGCTCACTATCGGTACGGAGGATTTGAAAAAACAGGTGAGTTCACCCTCGGAAAGCATCAAGGTGACGAGATTCAGTATCTTATCAAACAGCGCCATTTCAATATGAAAAAGCCTACCGCTATTCCTTGGAATTCCAAACTCGGGGAACCGATGCGTCGAGCACTCAAAGGGGAAAAAGGGACGGCGGTAACCTTCGATTATCGGGGGGCAATCGTTTTGGCCGCATATGAGCCGATTAAAGATTTAGAATGGGGGATTGTCGCCAAAATAGATCTCTCTGAGATTCGCGCCCCCTATATCGAAGCGGCTCAGTACGCGCTGGGACTAACGATTTTACTGGCACTGATCGGGAGTCTTATTTTTTGGTATTTTCTTCACCCCTTAGTCAAAGATATCGAAGATTCACGCCATTTCAACCGTATGCTGATTGACAGTTCCTCCACAGGATTGGCTTTATGCTCATTAGAGGGGAAAATTATCGATGCCAATAAAAGTTTTTTAAAAATCGTCGCCCTTTCAACCAAACGGATACGAGAGTTAACCTATTTTGACCTTATAGCAGACACCCTTGTCGAGTTTGAAAGAGGACAATTTTACTCACTTAAACAAAACGGCCGTATCGACCCGTATGAAAGCCTCTACATCGGTAAAAATTCAGAACCTATCCCCGTCAAAATATCCGGTAAACTCATCTCCATCAAAGGACTGCCGTATGTGTGGCTGAGCGTTGATAATATAAAAGAGTATAAAATTCGTGAATCAGAGCTTTTGTTATCGGATGCGGTCTTTCACAGTACCTCCGAAGTGATCTTCATCACCGATACCTCCAAAAATATTATCAAAGTCAATGAAGCATTTAGCGCAGTAACCGGATTTAGCGAAGAGGATGTCTTGGGGAAAAATCCCCGAATTTTGAAATCGGGAAAACATGACCGTCCATTTTATGATGAGATGTTTCAGACGATCAATACGACGGGTAAATGGCGCGGTGAAATATGGAATAAACGAAAAAACGGGGAGCTTTTCCCCTCATTGCAAAGTATTTCGGCGATTCATGATGAAACGGGGAAACTTATCCGCTACGTTGCGGTACTGAGTGATATCACCGTTCAAAAAGCGTATGAACAGCAGCTCCTTATCGATTCGCATCATGATGTTTTGACAGGATTGCCAAACCGGCTATTTTTTAACCAAATGCTCACGCAAACCCTTGCCCGAGCGGAACGGGGCGACAAAATATTTGCCCTCTTTTTTATCGATCTCAATCAGTTCAAAGAGGTCAATGATACTCACGGGCATGAATGCGGAGATATACTCTTAAAAACAATCGCAGTCCGGTTACGGGACAATATACGTACAGATGATTTTGTCGCTCGTCTGGGAGGCGATGAGTTTACCATCATTTTTGAATCCGTCAAATCCAAAAAAGAAGCGATCATGGTCGCAAAAAATCTTCTCAATAAAACAAAAGAGCCTATTTTAATTAACAATTGCGATATCACCCCTTCCATCAGCATCGGTATCGCTTTTTATCCCGAGCACGGCAAGGATGCTGAAACACTGCTCAAATACGCCGATAAAGCGATGTACCATGCCAAGCATCAGACAACCGAGCATTACACCCTGTGCAATGATATAGACTAAAACTCCCCTCCTCCGCGAACGATGTCCATACCGTATTTATCTCTCATCGTTGTCAATGCTTCCGTAAGACTGCGCATTTTCGTATCGTTTTGTATTTCAAGGAGGTTGAAACTTTTCGGATCATGATGGATAAACTTGGTGGCACTCATAGCGATATAGCGGATACCGCTGTGGGGATAAATATCCAATTCTCTGAATTTCTCTAGGGTGAAAGATTGCAGAAATGTTTCGTTAAACAAACGATAAAGGGTGTACTGTTTCTTCGAATTTCCCCAGTTCTCATATCCCAATGAAAACGAATACGTTGTCGGATTGACTCCCAGTTTCATAATGGTATGACTCCAATGGCGCACCAGAATATGGATACGGCGGAAAAGTTCATCTCTATCGTGAACCGGATGATCCATGGAGCGTGATATCCCTATCCCTTTGCGCGATCGGCTCGGTTGTACACTTTCATTGTCCTCACCTCTGAACCGTCCATAAAGTTCCCTGCTCTGAGTTCCCCAAGATTGAATCAACGTCTCCGATCTCCATGCGTCACCGATGCTTTTGATACCGTAACGCTCCATTTTAAGCGAAAACGCTTTTCCGACACCGGGGAATTCGCCGATGGGAATGTCTTTGACAAAGGATTCTATCTCATGGTTATGAATAACGCGAACGCCGTAAGGTTTAGCCGATGACGTCGCCAGTTTGGCAATCCATTTTGAACGGCTTGCTCCGATGGATACGGGCAATTTGAACTCTATACTAATTTGATTTTGGAGATGTCGTACAAACTCATAGGTGTCGGCTTCGTCGATCCATCCTCGAAGATCGCCGAACATCTCATCGATACTGTACTGTTCCATTACGGGTACGGCGGTAGAGAGGTACTCCATCAATTCATGGCTCATCGTATGGTAGAGCAGATGGTTAGGAGGGAGGAGAATAAGATGGGGACAGAGACGGAGAGCTTCATGAACGCTCATGGCGGTTTTTATCCCGTAAGCGCGCGCTTCATAGCTTGCGGTCGTGATAATCCCCCGCATCTTATCTCCATCTTTAAAATAATGGCGGCTGTCGTGTTCCGCATGAAAGAGCGAAGGGACAAAAGCTCCCGTATTCAAAGTCATCAGTTTTTTGTTACGGGAGGGATTTTTATCAAAGATAAACGGATCGCCTCGCCCCCCTACGGCCACACACTTTCCGTTCAATGAGGAGTTGTGAACCCGTTCGCACGAAGCAAAAAAACAGTCAAGATCTAAATGGATAATCATAGAGCGGATAATAGAGCGATTTTCTCAAAAAGCTCCATTCCCTGTCAGATTGACATATTAAATCCGTTCTAAAGCAGCTCTAATTTATACAGAAACAACCGCTCTTTATACGAGGGGATATCGAGTTCCTGACGGTATTTGGCGATCACACGGCGTACCATTTTGACTCCGAAACGCTCTTCGATCATCTCATGAAGCGTTTTATCGCTAAAGGGGTCATCTTTATTCTCACTGGATACGAGACGTTTCAGAAAATGTTTGATCTCCGATGTGGAGACTTCGCCGATCGAGTTGGAAAAAAAGTCTTTAAACGCATACAGTCCCCGCTCAGTTTGGATATATTTATCGGCAATTGCACGGGAAATCGTCGATTCGTTGAATCCCAGTTCATCCGCAACATCCTGAAGACGGAGAGGCTTGAGTTCTCCCCCCATAAAAAAGCCGTACTGCTTCTCAATAAGAACCAATGCGACATTGTAAAGGGTCGCTTTGCGCAGGTCGAGTAGTTTGACAAGTTCCCGCGCTTCTTTGAATTTTTGGCGGGCAAAGTTATCGTATTTATCGATCATATTCACCTGCAAATCGGGATAAAATGCATGATTGATACGGATATTCAGTTCCGACCCCGCAAATTCGACAAACAGATCGGGGGTAATCTGCGTTTCCGGTTCCATATATTCCAAAGCAGGCGGATTTCGAAGATGCTGCAACACCGATTTGGCGTCATGCAAGCGTGGATGGTTGATAAATTTCTCCATCTTGTCAAACTGCAAGATCATCGCCCCCAGCAAGATACTCAATTCATCATCCAAATCATAATCGCTGAGTTGAAATAAAAACGACTCCTTATAATCGACCGCTCCGACACCCGAAGGCTCCAAATGGGCGAATCGCTGACGAACTCTTTCTACGGTATAAGCATCGGTATCGCACTGCTGCGCCACCTCTTCCACCGATCCCTCGAAATACCCTTCATCATTAATATAGTAGACAATCTGACGGGCAATCTTTTGCGATATAGGGGTCGGAAACAGCGGCGCTACAATCTGTTCATCAAGTTTTTCATAAAGAGAGGCGGAAGAGATACTGAGCCATTCGATCTGATCGCTTGAAGCGTTGGAAACATAGTTTTGAAATGCACCGTAGGCCGAAGTGCCTCCAACGCCGGAATTGGACTCTTCAAAACCCGACTTGACTTCCAAACAAGGGTTTTCGTTCGTAATAACTTGCAGGTGTTTTTCGAGATCGTTCAGAGAGCATTGCAGCAACGGCAACCACGTCTGCATCGATAATCTTGGTAATTGTTTTTGTTTATAAGAGAGTGTTGTTTGCATAATAATCCGCCTAAATAAATACACACTTACACAATCAAATGCATATTTTGTTCTTATGGAAAGTATAGGCTTTTTTTAAGCAGTATTATGATCAAAAAATAGGCAGTTTCTATTCGTGGTGAGCGTATCGAAATATGGTAGTCATGCTGAACTGGATTCAGCATCTCATATTAGACCCCGAATCAAATTCGGGGTGATACTATGAATCATCAATATGATGAAGAGGTATTAGTATTTAATGCGTACCAATCCATTTGGTGCGACGACTTTCATCTGACAAGCAAGACGGGCTTTAGGGTTGCTTTCATTAAGCGTTTTAAGTACCGCTTTCTCTTTATCCGTTGTAGGGCTCATATACTCCATACCGGATTCGATCATTACGACACAGGTACCGCATTCGCCGTCACGGCATCCGAACGGAAGTGCACTACCTGAAGCTTCAACGATATCTTGGATCGTTTTGCCCGGTATGACGTTGATCGCCAAAAAGTCATTCATAATTTCTACACGTGTTGTCATCCCAACTCCTTTTATACGATTATGATATTAGCCGCAAGGGCACCAATTCTTCATGATACTATATGCAAAAATCTCAGAAAAGAGCGTTCTATTCCCCCTCTTCGTGAGATTGCGCCGCTTTTTCAGCGGCTTTCTTGGCGCGGTGTTCTTTGATCCATCGTAGTTCTTCGGCGACCTCATCATAGCCGTCATCCTCAAGAGCGCTCTCCAGCTCCCCTTCACGGCATCCGAATATCAGCCCCTCTTCGATGAAATTGACTTCATAAACCCGTATCGTCTGCAAAAAATCACCGATGGCACGAACGTATCCTTCGGCACCCGCTTCAACAAGAGTCTCGCCGACCCCCGCATGAGGATAGGTTCCGTCATTACGGATCGTTTTGGTCAATCGCACCCTCTGACCGACTCGATAAAGAGAAAGGATCTCGTCTTTGGTCGACATTTTGTAGAGATTGGTTTTCCGCGATGCCTCATCAATCGGCATATTCTCTTCAGAAAGTGACGGTGTTTTGGCTGACACAGGCGTGGACTCCATGACTGACCTCCTCTACGCTGCTACAGCTGCTTGATGTGGAACAGGTACCGCAAGCGCTCGGCTTGTCGAACATTTCCCAGACATCGGCGGCTGATGGGCTATAGCCGTTTTCAAAATTTTTGTAAACGGTAATAAGGGCGAATTTATAATATTCGAGCAATTTTTCATCGTTTATGAAATCATGCCCTTTGGCTTTTTCCACTAACTCTCCGAATTTTTTCATCATATGAAAACGTTTTACCTGAACCAAACGCTCATCGTATGCAAGATCGAAAAAATCAAAAAAATCTTCGGTATCGGTGATTTTTTGAAATTCAGCTAACGTTCCCATAACACTCTCCTTATAATCCCATCTCGCTTTTGAGCTGGGTTGCCCAACCGAGAACTCTCTCTTCGGTCAAATCTTCCTGATTGACATCATCAATCCCTAATCCGCAAAACTTTCCGTCCCGTTCTGCCAGTGAAAATTCATAGTCGTATCCGCTGGTTGGAATAAATCCGTGTGCTTCGGATCCGAGCGAGACAAAAAGATCGTGCATTTTCCCCAATGCACTCAAAAAATGTTCGCCATGCGTCTTTTGATCGCCCGCACCGAAAAAGGCCACTTTTTTACCGCTCAAGTCGGGACGTTCGTTATCCAGTTCATAGAGAGGGTCAACCCAGTCACGCTGAGGATCCCCTTGTCCCCATGTAGACGAACCGAGGATCAATACGTCGAAATCTTCAAATTGATCGATTCCGTCAAAATCCTCTTCCATATCGATCAGTTCCGCACCTTTGAACTGCTCTGCCAAAAGCTCTGCCGCTCCACGCGTCACACCGCTGCTGCTACCGAAAAAAATTCCAACTTTTGCCATTGTTTACTCCTTACCCTTGTTGTATGCACGGTTTGTATTGTTCATAAATCTCAATTGCGCTTGAGAGTGATTTATCTCCGTCTTCGAAGAGTGCATCTAGCGTTCGATAACTGAAGCGATGCGCATCTTTAAAATATTTGTTGACGATACAGATACGATCGGCAATGACCGCACATCGTCCGAATCCCTCATGGCTCATCTCCATAATGACGTTACAGACAACTCCCGTTTTACGCTCGAAAGACAATGCGATCGCTTTATAGATCATCTTGATATCGTTGATCATCATCTCGTCGATGTCGGCAATCAAAGGAACCAGTTTGATCTCTTCTTTGGTCTTAACATATTTTTTGACCAACAACTCTTCATCACCTATTCTCGCCCAGTTTCCGAACTGATCGAGGGCGCGGATCTGACGAACGATCTCAAGACCGAAATCACTTAATTTTGTTTCTGCTTCCATAATTGGATCCTTGTTTATGTATCGTTTATTCGCCCTCGGCCCAGCGATCCTGTCGCACATCGTGTTCGGTTTGCATTTGCATGATGTTTTTAATCCACGGCGGAGGATTGCCGTTAATCATGGTCACTAAGTTTTTAAGGACGTCTTCGATCCGCGTCATATCATTTGCTTTCATCGGATGAATCCCCGCACGTATCACTTTTGCCGCAGCGGTTCCGCCGATGCTTTCCGAATACATGATATTAACTCCCTTGAGGGCACGAACACGATAATCGGTTTTGTCATCATCTTCCGGTTCCGTGCTGTCGGTTTTAATCACTTCTGAGAGTTCAAATCCCTCTTTGGAAACGTTGTACACAACAAACTCTTTGGCTCCGCCGAAATGGGCATTGATCTCTTCCATATCTTTCGTCGCAAAAGCGACTTTTAAAGCATTTTTCATTTTCGTATCCCCTTCAATCGTAATTTTAGTGTTCATGCTTGACCTTCCTCAATTCGTTAGCGATCTCGAATAAAAAGTACGTGCTTCCTTCATACAGTTGATCGTTTTTGAGCTGGTTCCCTAACTCTTCATAGTTCGGGAATCCTCGGATAACGAGCGCCGTATTCTCTACACTATGCAAGATTCGTTCTGCATGAAAATTACTGATGACCATATCTGCCCCTTCAAAAAATCGTTCTGCATCTTCCAAATCTCCGACGAAAACATTTTCCGCTTCAATGGTGTGGAGAACATCGCTAAATGTCGTAGACACCGCTGCGGTGATCGTTCCACCGACACTGCGTATGAGTGCGCACATTCCCGAGAGCATATCGGGCTCTCCCGTAATAACGAAGTGGGAAGTACCGATAAGAAAATGGGAATCGAGCATTGCATCCTGCAATCGGGCACGCCATCGTTTAATCAACGGTTTCGGCTCAGAGTGTCGTATTTTCATGAGCGCACTTACAAAATTGTCACACCCCTCCAACCCCATCACATGATCGAAATGGAGATGCTCGATAAGGGGATTCTTTTTTTGCAAAGCAAGCGCCGATTTTTTCATAGAAGCACCAAGTGAGACAACAACCGAAGAGGTTGCGAGATCACGTATCTGTTCCACCGTAATCCCGCCGTTTGAGAGTTTCCCCTGCCCCTCTTCCCAGTATCCGTCGAGGGAAGTAGAGAGATCGGGAAGCGCATACGTTTCAAAACCGAAATCCTCACAAAAACATTTGAGTTTTTCGATCTCTATAGGCTGCATACTCAGATGAGGCAACAGTACGAGTTTATTCGGTTTTATTCCGGTGGCGGCTTCGGTGATTTGCTCGATCATTGCGGTGACGGTGAGTGACCATCCGCTCTCCATCCCCCCCTCATAATCGGGAGTATTGACGAATACATAGGGGATTTCGATGTGCATCCCCACACCCCGAACATCATCCCCTTTCGTCTCCGTCAGTCCCGTCGTGTGCAGACCGATCATGGACGGTTTGAGATTTTTTTCTTTGGACTGAATATTCTCTATCGCCATAAGGATCGAATAATCACCGCCGTCGAGAACGGCGGTGATATCGCTGACCGAAGTGTTACGCACGGCGATGGGTTCGTTGAAATGACGTGTGAAGAAAACTTTGGTGTACGAGGCACACCCTTGTGCGCCGTGCATGAGGGGCATGCAATCTTTTACCCCTAAAAATGCGAGGGTTGCCCCCATCGGCTGGGAGTGCTTGATCGGATTGACTTGAAGTGGTTTATGCTCATGACGAGAGAGGGAGAATTCCATGGCAACTCCTTGTTAAAAGGAGTATTGCAAGAAGTGTGCGAGAAGGCTTATTCTAGGCTACAGTGTTTTCTCTCCATAGATATGAACATCTCTCTGCGGATAAGGGATTGTTACCTTCGCATCATTGAGCGCTTTGTAAATCGCCATATTGACCTCATACTGCGTTTTGAAATAACTTCTCGTCGGAACCCAGTAACGCATCCCGATCTCGACGGCGCTATCTCCGAACTTCTGTATCCCCACAACCGCTTTGTTCTCACCCGAAAGGCTATCAAAAGCGTCGATTACCCGCTTGATAAGCTCGATCGCTTTTTCGGCATCATCATTATACGAAATGCCGACACTCGATTCGACGATTCGGTAATCGAACGAGTTGACGATCACCTCTCCGATCATATTTTTATTGGGGATCGTAATCAGCTCTTCATCTTCGGTTCGAAGTGTCGTATACCCCAGTTTGATCTCTTCGACGATACCGTAGACTTTATTGACCAAGATCGTATCGCCGAGTTTAAAGGGGCGGGTGATCACCAAGGAGATCCCCGCTGCGAAGTTGGCAACCGTCCCCTGCAAAGCCAAACCTGCCGTCAGAAAAATAGCACCAACCGCTGCGACAAAAGGGGCGATAGATATGCCGAGCTTCCCGATCGCTATAATAAACATCGCACCGAATACCAGAATACGGACGACATTAGCTGCGAATTTGCCCAAAGTTGCATCAAAATCGTGCGTACTGAAAAATCGGATTAAAACAGTATAGATGTACTTCGAGAGAAACCATCCGATGGTGACGATGATAACGGCACCGATAATTTGAAAACTGTAATTCGTCAAAAACTCTATACTCAGTTCATAAAACTGTTGAACGTAATGCAATTCCTGATTCATAGTATCTCCTTGACAATCAAAAAGAATATTATGCCCAATTATTTCTCTCTACATCTCCCACGGAGCCGGTTTTCCGACATTGGCAAAAACAGGATTACGGAACGCGTATTTCAAATCTTCCGCGAGATTGAGCAATCCGCCGTATCCGCCGTAGCTCGTTTTCTTCTCCTGATTGACATCAATAAAGGAGATTTTTTTCTTGATCGCCGTATAGAGACTTCGCCCTCCCGCTAGGAGAATATGTGCCCCTGTAGAATCGATAATTTTTCCCTGCTCGGAAGCGGGCTTTGTCATCAAAACACCGTTCTCCCCCAAATATTCGCGCGCTTTATCAATATCATCCTGTGTCGATTTGGCAACACTCGTCGCTACCACTTCGATCCCCAAATCCTGCAACCCCGAAGCAATCGACCACGCTTTGTTTCCGCCGGTATTGAGAACCGCTTTTTTCCCGCTAAAGAGGGCTTTGTACGGAGCCAATTTCACTTCCAAAGCCGCCTCTTCCTCCGCGATCACGGCTTCGGCACGCGCAATGAGTTCAGGAGATCCCAAAGCGTTCACGATCTCTCGGATAGCAAACGATGTATCACGCTTGCCGTAAAACGACACCGATATCCACGGGATACCGTACTGCTCCTCCATTTTACGAGTCAACGTAATAAGCGATTTGGCGCAGACGATAACATTGAGTTTGGCACGATGTGCCATGCGGATATCGCCTACCCGACCGTCACCGCTTAGTGAGCTGAGGATACGGATGCCGATCTTCTCAAAAATAGGTAAATACTGCCACATATCCCCTGTTACGTTGTAATCACCGATAAGATTGATATCGTAAGGGGTTGTTTTTTCAGGCTCTTTCGTACCGATCAGATGTTCCAATACCGCTTCCCCGGCTAGACGTGAACCGAGATTTTTGCTTCCGACAAAACCTGCCGCATGAACCGGAACGACGGGAATCCCGTGTTTTTCACTTGCTCTCTTACAGGTCATATCGATATCATCTCCGACAAGTGCCGTTACACACGTCGAATAAACGAAAATTGCTTCGGGACGATAGTTTTCCATAATATAATCGATCGATGCGTCCAAACGCTTGTCCCCGCCGAATATGACGTCATTGGTCGTGATCCCAGTGGTAAATCCCATCTGGGTATGATCTCGTCCGGGATACGACGTTTTTGTCTCACGAGTCTCCCATGATGCTCCCAGACACGTTTGGGGGCCATGAACAAGATGAATGGCATCCGAATATGGGAAAAGGGAAATTTGGGCACCGTCAAAAGCGCATCCCCCTGCGGCAAGTCCCGGTTTAGGCTTATCGCACCCCTCTCCCGGTTTTTTCTCTTTGCTGTGTGAACAGGCGCTCTCATTCATAAGTTCTTTAATTTTCGCGCGGCTGACCATAGGATACTCCTAAAGCTGAAGTATCCTTTCCAATGCAAGAAGCGTGCGAGCAGAGGCTTTTACATTCGTTTAGTGGCGGTTACCAGAAATATCGGATAGTTTTTGTTCTCTTTCTCAACGCTATGGGCATGATGAAATCGGACATGATCAAATCCCGCTTTTTCAATCGTTTCACGCAATATCTCTCTCTCAAATCCCAAATGGTAGACTCCCTCATTTCCATGGGAATGGAAAGTTCCGTCTTCCGCTTCAAGATCGGCAATTGCGATAAATCCGTCTGGTTTGAGATGGTCGTGAAATGCGCTGAATAAAGCTGCCGTGTCTTGGACATGATGCATCGCCATTGAGCTGACAATCCCGTGAAACTGTTTTTCCAAAGCCTCTTCGCAAATATTTTGACAAATCGCTTCCACATACATATTTTCGGTATTTTTACTCTCCAGCTGCTCCAGCATCTTTTCGGAGAGATCGACGCCGGCAACACTTTTGACCATCGGAGCGATTTTAAAACTAAGCAGCCCCGTCCCCGCACCGAAATCCAAAATATTCATATGATTTAATAAAGCGATTCGGCTCGTAATGGTTTGAAAGACGGCTTGGGCGATATTTTGGCGCATATCTCCCTGATCCCATCCCACGGCGGCTTGGTTAAAACGTTCACTCATCTTTGACTCTTTATCGTAGGTATTTATAATGTGTATTATAAAGCATATCCATTAATATAGATACCGTAAACTTTTCTTTATGATTACGAGAGTACCATATTATAAGAATCATTTAAAATCTTCGAAATAACAGGAGAATCAGATGGGACACAATGGAAAGTTTATTATTGTTGCAGATATGAGTGAACTGAAAAGTTATGAAGTAAAGTGGATCAGCGGAACGGATCGCTATCATTTGGATCTTAAGTACGATTTAGACTACATTGACGGACGTCAAGCTATCAGTAAACAACTCAGTGACGATCGAGGCCGATTCGGTCACGACAGCGGTGATGATTACGGGATAGAGCACGAAAGCGAACAGCGTTTGATTCGTCATATCGCAAACGATATCTCTGCATTTTTATCTGATGTTCCGGAAAGTTCCTGTTATCTTGCATTTCCCGCAAAGCATCACAAAGAGCTGACGGAAGCCCTCTCCGAAACCGCCCGCAAAGCATTGGCAAAAAATATTGCGGCCGATCTCATTAACTGTCCTGCAGAGGATTTGCTCTCTCATTTTTGAGTATTCATGAACACTAAACGGGAAACGGGTCTGACGATCACCCTTCCCCTCCGTTCATCTTTCCTCTCATCTTTTTAATATTCCCGTGCTTCGTCTTGCTGTCCATCCGCCGTTTCTGCGAATTGCGGGTCGGTTTGGTCGCTTTACGTTTTTTTTGCGTCACCATAACACTTTTAATAAGTTCTTTGAGCCGCTCCAATGCCGCGTCTTTGTTCTCTTCCTGACTCCTCGATTCTTGGGATTTGATATTGATCATCCCCGCTTTGGTGATCCGATGATCGGCCAATTCCAAAAGACGCTCTTTATAGAGGTCCGGAAGCGTTGAAGCGTTGATATCAAAGCGTAAATGGATTGCCGTAGATACCTTGTTGACATTCTGCCCGCCAGAGCCCTGAGAGCGGATCGCCGTAATCTCGATCTCGGTATCGGGGATCGTGATCGTATTTGAAATAATCAGCATACTATAGATTTTCCTCCCCTTTTTACCGTTTTTTTGTTATCATCAATGATAGTTAAATTTTTGTTAAAAAAGGGGCATATCATGAGTACACGACACGATCTGGATCTCAAAGCATTCGAAGCGATCCTCAAAACAGAAAAAGCAAAAATAGAAAAAAATATTTCTCTCACCAAAGCGGAGCTAAACGGCATTGTAAACGAAGATGAAATCGATGATATAGAAGACATGGCAGGACTTGAAATCAACAATACAACCGACCAAGCGCTTTTGCAAAAGTTGGAAGCGGAGATGGCCGAAATCAATGCGGCACTCAACAAAATCGCACTGGGGAGCTACGGTATTTGTGAAAGAACCGGTAAACCAATCCCTGTTGCGAGATTAAATGCCAACCCTACGGCACGAACCGTCGTAGGCGAGTAAAAGAGTTACGATGCCGTATCCTGATCATTTACATAACCATTTAAGCCAAATTGCCGAAAAAATGGGGATCGATCCCGCAGAAATGACGGTGGTAAAAATGTCGCCCGGTTCGGATGAACGGCACCGGCAGCTTGAACTGTTGCAAGGAGGCTGGAATCAAGAACAGCCGTGGATCATTGTTGATGAAGAGGATCAGGTGTATGCTTTGACCTCTGTCGAATCTATATCCAAGATCGTACGACTGCTAAGTGTTAGTCAAAGCGAAAATTTTCAGCATAAACTTGAAAAAGCGATTTGGCAACAATTGCCGATCGACTTTGAGGATGTATGGGAAGTGGCGATGGATCGGATTCGGACAATGGCTCGTACACAGTCCGACAGTACAATCGTCAGCATCGATTTGGATTGGCTTGTGAACGAAATAAAGCAAAAGTATCCGAATCTTTTTTATCATCTCGATCAGATACTGAGACAAAAAGAATAAATAGACTACGGAGAAATCACATGCATAGCAATCAACAGCTTATTGATCATCTGATTGCCTCAGGAGTTCTCCGTTCTCTTTCTCTGATCAACGCCTTCAAAAAATGCGACCGTATTGATTTTGTCCCCGAAGAGTTTCGTCCGTATGCATACGAAGACCGTCCTTTGCCGATCTCAAATGGGCAAACGATATCCCAGCCCTACACCGTTGCGATTATGCTGGAGCTTCTCCAACCGCACAGCGGTGACAAAGTATTGGATATCGGTTCCGGATCGGGGTGGACGACGGCGCTTTTAGCCACAACAGTAGGAGAATCGGGATTTGTTGAGGGGATTGATATTATCCCTTCCCTTGTTGAATACGGGAAAGAAAACTTACAGACGGCAGGTATATACAATGCTTCCATTAGCTTGATCGATTCTCAAATTCTCGGAAAACCGGGACGACGGTATGACCGTATCCTTGTCTCTGCAAGCGCACCCGAAATGCCAAGGGCTCTGTTCGATCAACTCAAATCGGGTGGGACACTCGTCATCCCTGTACAAAACAGTATTTGGCGCCTCACCAAACATGAGGACGAAACCTTTGACGCCTATGAGCTCCCCGGGTTTGTTTTTGTCCCTCTTATCGGCTCAAAAACATGAGGGCAAAAACCGAATGGGTTGGATTGAGCAGTAATGAAGCAATAGCTAAACGAATGCAATACGGCTCCAATGTACTCCCCGAAACGGAACCTAAAAAATTCTCCCGTATTCTGATAGACGTCATTAAAGAACCGATGTTTTTGATGCTGCTAATCGCCGGAACGATCTATCTGGCGTTAGGGGACAAAGCAGAAGCTTTTTTTCTATTAACCTTTGTCTTTGCCGTTATAGGTATGACGCTGTTTCAAGAGCACAAAACGCAGCGTGCGCTGGAATCACTGCGCGATCTTTCCGCTCCCCGTGCGTTGGTGATTCGAGACGGTGTAGAGATCCGTATTCCAGGACGAGAGGTGGTTCAAGGCGATCTGATGGTTCTGCACGAAGGAGATCGTATCGCCGCCGATGCGCGGCTGCTGGAAGGGCAATTATCGGTCGATGAATCACTCCTGAGCGGAGAATCGGTGCCGGTGAACAAAGCAGCCGAAGGGTTGTTATTTGCCAGTACCGTAGTCACCAAAGGAGTCGGGTTCGCGAGAGTCCATGCTGTCGGAATAGATACGGCCATCGGGCATATAGGTCAATCGCTGAGCAGAACCGAAGAGAGCGTATCCGCTCTGCAAAAAGATTCCCGATCCCTTATCCGCGTGCTAAGCCTGATCGCTGTAGGGGTGGCATGTTCGCTAATCCTTGTTAATTGGGGGTTGAATCACCTTTCATTGCTAGAAAGTCTTCTCTCCGGAATCGCTCTGGCAATGGCTATCCTTCCCGAAGAGATCCCCGTCATTCTGACTGTATTTTTGGCTCTCGGTGCTTGGCGCATCACGAAAATAAAGGTACTGACCCGCCGTGTATCCGCGGTAGAAGCGTTAGGGGCGATCACTATCCTCGCCGTAGATAAAACCGGAACATTGACTCAAAACCGGATGCAGATTGCCGAATTATCAGCAGAGGATAGAACGTTTAGTACCGACCAAGAAAACAAACTTCCTGAAATATTTCACTCATTAGTCGAATTTGCTATTCTCGCAACCCCTACTGATCCGTATGATCCGATGGAAAAAGCGATCCAATCGTTTGGACATGCACACTTAGTAGGCACGGAACATCTTCATGATGAGTGTAATCCCGAGTTTCATTACGAGCTCTCGGCAGACATTATGGCGATGACCCGGGTCTATTCGGACATCGATCCCTCATTGCACCTCCTCGCGACGAAAGGTTCTCCCGAAGCCATCATCGATTTGTGCCATCTCTCGGAAACCAGACGCCGTGATATCCAATCTCAGGTTGAAGATATGGCTTCTCGCGGTCTGCGGGTATTGGGGATAGCCAGAGGCGAGCTGGAAGCGACTGAATCGGAGCCGATTTGGCCCAAAAGCCAACATGATTTTGATTTTATTTTTTTGGGGCTTATCGGCTTTATGGATCCGCCGCGTCCCGAAGTTTCTACCACACTCACCGAATGCCGAAATGCCGGGATACGCGTGCTTATGCTGACGGGAGATCATCCGGCTACGGCACGTGCTATCGCACGACAGGTGGGATTGTCTGATCGCCCTAACGTGATCACAGGCGATGAAATTTCGAGACTGAACGATGAAACTTTACTCGTATGGCTTCAAGAGTGCGATATCTGCGCCCGTATGCAGCCCGAACAAAAACTCCGCCTAGTTCGGCTGTTGCAGCAAAACGGCGATACCGTGGGAATGACCGGCGACGGCGTCAACGATGCACCGGCACTGAAAGCGGCGGATGTAGGGATTGCCATGGGCGAGCGGGGAACCGATGTGGCGCGTGAAGCGGCCGCCATTGTCTTATTAAATGATAGTTTTGCCAGTATTGTCGCCGCAATCCGGCAAGGGAGAACTATCTATGACAATATTACCAAAGCGACCCGTTTTACCTTTGCCGTCCATATCCCTATCATTGCTCTAACACTGATACCTGCACTGCTGCAATGGCCGACGTTGCTGATGCCGCTTCATATCGTACTGCTTGAACTGCTAATCGATCCTGCCTGTGCCGTTGTTTTTGAAGCGGAAAGCGCAGCAAAAAACATTATGAAGCGTCCGCCGCGCCATTTGAGCACAACCCCTTTTAGTAGAAAAAACATAGGATATGCATTGATTCAGGGAGCGGGAATCGCACTTATCTTGCTGATCCGTTATCTCCAATTGCTGCAGATGGGATGGATGATCCATTCCATTCAAAGCACCCTATTTACAGCGCTGGTTTTTGCCTTATTTCTGCTGGTACTAGTCAACAGCGATTTTGCCGATTCCATCCCATTTAGTTTTAATCGAGCCAATCCGATGCTGATTTATATGTTTGGAGGAGTAATAGGGCTGCTTGCGGTAGTATTATTGATTCCCGTTTTGCGGGATATGCTCGGGTTTGCTCAACTTACCCTCTCTCACATCAGCGGAGCGGGGGTACTCTTTGGTATTTGCGGAATATGGCTATTGCTGATGCAGGGGATACATAACCGTTGGTTAGAGCCAAACACCGTCAATTGAAAGATTGACGAGTTGGTGACAAATTGATCAAGGCAACCATACCGATCATGAAAGTCCCTATAGCATTCTCTGATTTTTAGCTCTATGTTCTAAATTGCTTCAACTGAGCATTCAGATTTTCGCTCATCTCATCAAGATTTTTTGACGTATCGGCTATTTGTTCCACACTGACGGCATTGGAAGCCGAAGAGACGTTGATAGACTGGAAAAGTGCCGATACGCTGTTGATCGCCGTTTTGGCACGTTCCGATTCTTTGGCCGTTATTTCAACTTTTTCTTTGGCCTTTGACATCGTCTCAACCGTCGTCATGATAACGTCTTGAACCGATTTGGACGATTCGGAAGTCGCCTGAATCGCTTTGGCGTTGATCTCCATCTTTTCTCCGGCGTCATTGATCGATTGAAGGATAATTTGAATGGTCGAATTGATCTCCAAGAGACTTTTTTGGGTACGTTCCGCCAATTTACGCACTTCATCGGCAACAACCGCAAAACCGCGTCCGTGTTCACCTGCACGGGCAGCTTCGATTGCCGCATTCAATGCCAAAAGGTTGGTTTGATCGGCGATATCACCGATAATTGTCAGAATCGACTGGACTTGAACCGCCTCTTGGGAAAGCCGTTCCAAATCCTCCGCCAACTCACTCTCGGCTTGTGAACTGTGCTGAATATTATCATCCATACAGGCAATTTTCTCTTTGGCTTCTTGCAACATCGTATTGGCGTTTTCGATCTCTTTAACCATTTGCATCGACTGCAACGTCGTTGATTCGATAATTTTTTCGACGTTTATTAGTTCGTGCTGATTGACGACAATCTCGTTCGCATTTTTTTCGATCCGCTTACCGATATCCAAAGATGTCGAACTCAGTTCAGCCGCCGTCTCACCGTTTTTTAGTGAGATGTTTTTAATATCTCTCATCACTTTTTGCATCGTGTCAAGAGATTCATTAATGTTCAATGCCGCAGCTGAAATCTCGTCTTTTCCGCTAATAGCAATACGATGCGTTAAATTTCCGTTCAGAAGTTCATTCGCCAATACCGACATCGAACCGATTTTCTTCAAGATGATCTGAATCGATTGATACACGATAACAATGACACCGATAAAAATAACCGTAAAGAGGACAAAAAGCTTCACACTTTCGGTTTTCAAAAGATCCGATGCTTTTGTTTCATTGCTTTGGGCGTATTCGTTGGAAAGGACGACAATTTCATCAACCGCTTTACGGTGCTCGAAATAAGCCTCTTTAAGTTCTCCCGATGCCAGAGAAGAAGCATAACTCAAATCACCCGAACGGATCGCGGGTATGTATTTTTTCTCCAGTATCTCATAATATTTCATGGCGGGTGCATACGCTTTGTCGATCATCAGGGGACGGATTTTATCATGATGGAGGTTGTCTACCCAATATTGGTGGCGCTGTTTATACTCGTCCTGAAGCCGATTGAGTGTTTTAATAAATTCGGCGAGTTCCACACTGTTTTTGGTTTGAAGCATTTCCAAACTGACCAAACGTGTCTCGATAATGTACTCAGGGGGAGGAAGGATGTCAGCGATCAGATCTTTCGTCTGGACGATCTCGTGATAAAGTTCTCCGTTAATTTTGATAGCGCTCATAGCCATGTATGAAAAGAGTGCGAATAGTGAAAAACCTGCCGCAAAAATTACGGCAGACATCCATAATCTCGCTTTAATTGTCAATGATTGAAACATTACGAATTGCCTTTTTATTAAACATTTTTTCGGAAGTATACCGCTCTAATGTTGCAAAAGGATCGCAAATTGCTTAAAAAAGATACTAACGCCAAATCCCCTCAATTGAGGTGACGCAGTAAGGGCAGTTAGTGAGATTGACAAGACGATTGGTGACAAATTGACCGATGTGGCCATGCCGATCTATGACCGGTTTATGACAAGTCGGACAATAGGTCGATTCACGCGATTCATCATCGATATTGCCGACGTAAACGTATTTCAATCCCGCCTCTTTGCCTATTTCGTAGGCACGACGAAGGGTTGATGGCGGAGTACGGGGAGTATCTATCATCTTGTACATAGGATGAAAAGCACTGATATGCCACGGCATTGAGGGATCAAGCGATGCCTGAAACTCGGCAATGGCACGGATCTCATCTTCTGAATCGTTATATCCCGGAATAAGGAGTGTCGTCGTTTCGATCCATATCCCTTTTTTGTGGGCATACTCAATCGTATCGAGTACCGGCTTGAGCGAAGCGCCGCAGATATCTTTGTAAAACGACTGACTGTACCCTTTGATATCGATATTCATCCCATCCAGATACGGGGCAATCGTATCGATTGCTTTATGGGTCTCATAGCCGCTGGTGACATAGATATTTTTCAATCCCGCCTCATGGGCAAGGCGGGCGGTATCATAGGTGTATTCGAAAAAAACAACCGGTTCGTTATAGGTATAAGCGATACTTTGGCATCCGTATTCAAGAGCTAGATCAACTGCCTTCTGAGGGGAAAGCGAACTCCCGATAATATCGTGATGATGCTCTTTTGGGTACTGGGAAATATCGGCATTTTGGCAAAATTTACACGAAAAATTGCAGCCGACCGTTCCGAACGAAAAGACCTGTGAGCCCGGTAAAAAATGAAACATCGGTTTTTTTTCGATCGGATCAACATTAACCGCAGCCGCAAGGCCGTAGGTGAGGAGATAAAGTTCTCCGTTTTCTACTTTACGAATACCGCAGACTCCGTATTCACCCTCACCGAGTTTACAGTGCTGATTACATGCTTCACATGCAATCCTTCCGTCTTCAAGTTTGTGTGAGAGCCATGCAACGGAAGACACAACTATTTGACCTTAATCTGTTTTACAGATTCCCCTTTCGTCTCTTTTTTAGGGAGGGTAATTTCTAAGACACCGTCTTTATTCTCGGCATGAACATTTTCGGCATCCACGTTTGATGGGAGGGTAAAACTTCGCGTAAAGCTGCCGAAACTGCTTTCACACTGATAATAATCCTCTTTTTTAACCTCTTTTTTCTCTTTTCGCTCCCCTTTAAGGGTCAAAATACCGTTTTCGACCTTCACACTGATGTCCTCTTTTTTGACACCGGGAAGATCGACGTCAATGTGGTAAGCAAACTCCCCTTCTCTCGTGTTTACGGAGGGGGTAAAGCTTGAAAAAAGATTTTTCTTCAGATCAGGTGAAAAGGCTCCGTTTATCCGCTCTTCCAATGTACGCAACTCTTTAAACGGATCAAATCGTGTTAACAACATGGTAAATCCTTTACAGCGTAATTTTACAGAGACGCAACCGCACTTTTCAGTCAATCTCTGCTTGCAATAATTTTAATACCATGCACATTAAACAATACATTAAAAAACAAATTAAATTAGTATATCTCTTAAACTCAGCCCTACTTTCCCTTTGGGAACATCCACCTCGACAACACGAATAGCTAAGAGCTGTTGATTGACACTGAGTACCTCAAGAGGATGCGAAATCCGCTTCTCGCTCATCTGGGAAATATGAATCAATCCGTCGTTTTTGAGTCCGATATCGACAAATGCACCGAAATCGGCAATGTTTCGGACAACCCCTGAGACAATGGAACCCTCACGCAGTTCTTTAATATCGGTGAGATCGGAACGAAACATAATGGGAGGCAAACTCTCGCGCGGATCAAACCCCGGTTTTCGCAGCTCCGCGATGATATCGCTGAGCGTCGCTTCCCCTATCCCCAACTCCTGTGCGATAGAGGGGAGCATCTCTTTAGAAATCGAGGAGAGATCATGACGTTTTATCAACGCATTTGCCGCTTCATAACTCTCGGGATGGACACCCGTGTTATCCAACACGCTTTTCCCCTCCCGTATCCGAAAGAATCCCGCACACTGCTCGTACGCTTTCGCCCCCAGCCCTTTGACTTTGAGGAGCTCTTGTTTGGAGGTAAACGGACCGCTCTTTTCGCGATACTCCACAATCGCCTGAGCAACTTTTGCCCCTACCCCTGCGACATAGGAGAGGAGTGAGACCGAAGCACTGTTAGGATCGACCCCGATACGGTTGACCAGATCCTCGGTGACACTGCCGAGCTTCTTCTCCAAGAGCTTTTGATCGACGTCGTGCTGATATTGCCCAACCCCGAGTGATTTGGGATCGATCTTCACCAGTGCCGCCATTGGATCACGCAGACGCTGGGCAATCGAAATCGCTCCCCGAATCGTTACATCAAGCTGCGGATACTCTTCTTGGGCGATTTTGGAGGCGGAGTAGACCGATGCCCCCGCTTCGGAAACGACGGTATAAGAGAGATTTAGCCCCTCTTCACGGTTTAACCTCGCAAAAAATTCCTGTGTCTCCCGTGACGCAGTGCCGTTGCCGATAGCGACGGCATTAATTCCGTAACGTTCACACAGCTGCTTTACGACTTTTGCACTCTTTTCATAGTCATTCACGGGCGGTGTCGGATAGATTACGGCGTGATCGAGATACATACCGTTTTCATCCACTACGGCAAGTTTGCACCCCGTCCGATACGCCGGATCGGCTCCCAAAATAGAACGCTTCGTGACGGGAGGAGACCCTAGAAGCTGTGAGAGGTTTTTACCGAACGTATTGATCGCCTGAAGATCGGATTTCTCTTTGACCATCGCATGAACTTCCCGCTCCAACGAGGGGAAAAGGAGGCGTTTGAAGCCATCGAGATAACTCGCCAACAGCAGCGTCTGAGAGCTTTTGGCATGGCGCGGAATACGGTAGTTCTTAATCGTATTCTCCACCCGATCCATATCGAGGGTAATCTTGACGCTCAACTCTTTTTCACTCACTCCACGCATGATTGCGAGATAACGATGAGAAGGGATAGCGGATATTTTCTCCGTTTTCCCTGCGAGTTTGGCGAATAATCCCTCTTCTTTGAGCCCTTTTGTCCCCTTAATCTCAAACGAAGAGTAATCGAGTATCTGACGGCGCCAGTGGTCGCGCTCACGCGGATCGTCGCTGTAGCGCTCCGCCACAATATCCTGAGCCCCCTTGATCGCTTCATCGCGTGAGACAATAGAGCCTTTGATAAACGCATCCGCACGTTTCGAGAATTCTCCCAACTCTAACTGCGCACGCTCCAGCAAATCCGCTAACGGCTCCAATCCTGCCGCTATGGCAGCACCCGCACGGGTATTTTTCTTCTCTTTAAAAGGGCGGTAGATATCTTCGACCTCTTGCAACGTTGACGCGTTGTTCAGGCGTGAGCGAAGTTCACCGCTCAACTCAGAACGCTCCGCGATAAGACGGGAAACCTCCTCTTTACGATCCAACAGTTTTTTCGAGTAGCCATAGATATTTTCAAACTCACGCAGCTGCTCGTCGGTAGCACCCCCCGTCATCTCTTTGCGGTAGCGGGCGATAAAAGGGATCGTGGAACCCTCTTCGAGGAGCTTTAGGATATTAGTAACGGTTTTGGCAGTAAGTCCCGTCTTTTGAGAAATTAGGTCGATAAGAGGATTCATTGGTTTCCTGAAGATTTTGCATTTTTGGCGGCGAGTTCACGCGCTTTGTCTTTTTTGCTCTTCCCTTTTCCTTTGACCGAGTCGGGGCCTTTTACTTTGGGCGGCGGAGTTCCTGCGAGTTCAAACCCCTCTATCTGCTCACGCGGAAGTTTGATAGAGGAGCGTTTTTCAATCAGGGCAAAATGATCGCGCTCAGCAAATCCGATAAATGAAATCGCAAGACCCGATTTCCCCGCACGACCCGTCCTTCCGATACGGTGGATATAATCAGAGGGGGAGCGGGGAAGATCGAAATTGATGACGCAGGTGATGTCGTCGATATCCAATCCGCGTGCGGCGATATCGGTGGCAAAGAGGATACGTATTTTTTTAGCTTTGAACTGCTTCAGTACATGGGTACGATCCTCCTGGAGAAGATCCCCGTTAAAGGAGTCCGCCGAAAATCCGTATTTTCGAAACTTCGCGGCGATATTGTCCGAGGCTCTTTTGTTTGCCATAAAGACCAGCACCTGTTCCCATTTTTCACTCTCAAGAAGATGTCTCAGCAAGGGACCTCGATTTTCGGGATTCACCTCGATAACCCGTTGATGGATGCTCTCTACGGTCGGCGTCTGCGCTTCTATCGTCACATGAATCGGGTTCTGGGTGATTTTAGCGGCAATCGCTTCCATTTTCGGCGGATAAGTCGCGGAGAAAAGAAGATTTTGACGCTTGAGAGGAATCGCCTCTAAAATCAGTTCCAACTCCTCTGCAAATCCGAGATCAAGCATCTTGTCCGCTTCATCGAGGACAAAAAACTCCAGATGGGAGAGATTCATCTGCTTTTTTTTCAGTACGTCGAGAAAACGACCCGAAGTAGCGACAAGAATGTCGCACCCCTGCTGAATCGCGTAGAGCTGATCGCCGATGCTCTCTCCTCCGATGACACTCACCACTTTCGGTTTTGTCGGAAGGTATTTCCCCATAGTCTCAAACGTCTGCGCTACCTGCTGCGTCAATTCCCGTGTCGGGGTGAGGATAAGAGCTTTGATCTTCCCTTTCCCCTCGCCGCGCGTCTTTGTCCACAGCTCCAAGATAGGGAGTACGAAACTGGCACTTTTACCGCTCCCTGTCTGTGCCTGAGCGAGAAGATCATGGTGTTCGAGGATGAGAGGGATCACTTTTTCCTGAATGGGGGTAGGCTGAGTATAGCCCTCTTCGCTCACCGCACGGTGAAGCAAAGATGAAAGTCCGAGTTGTGAAAATGGCATAGTGAATCCTCGTAAATAGTAGAGGAAGTATAAGTTTATTTAGGTGTAAAGCGGATTAAATGCGATTGTATCTCCGTCTTATAAGAACATAAAATGCATCTTCCTCTCCAAAGCTCTACAAGGGATCACGATGGACACCATAATTGAGACAATCAAAAAAGAGTTGCGCAACCAAACCACGATTCCCTACTTCGCTCTGGGGGTATTTGAGGGAATTATGACCAAAGAGGGTGAAGCGGTACCGTATAACAGTGACTCATTGATTTTTGCCATGAACGACGGACGGGCGATGTCGCCGCGGCTCATGTTCGAGTACTCACGCGCCGCAATGCATATCGAACAACGCCGCGGCGTAGAGTATATGACCCAGCTTATTAATCACATCTATACCAAACCATTTGAACCGACCCAGCTGCACAGAGCAATCGCCGATATGTCCCCGCGCTACATTGTCGATACGAATCGCGACACAAAACTTCAAGAGCTGTTTGCGTACACACCGCATGTCCTTATTATCGGAAAATCACGAATTATGGGTCATTTGAACCGTTATGAAGTGTACGAGTACGATGTCGAAAACCAAAAATATTTTCTCGTTGATGATGAAGTGCTCGAAACCGCCGAAAAAATCCTCTTTAAGCCGATGGGCTCACCGCTGCCTAATCCGAGCTTTGTTATCTCTGACGCCGATTATGTCGATTGGCTCACCGAAGCGATGGGGGGATTTGCCGTCCCGAAAATCCTCAAAACTTACCGCAAAGCAAAAAAATACCTCTTTTTGGGAACCTCGTTTGATCACGATACCGACCGTATGGTGGCCAACGAACTGAGCCTCGATCTTGAAGGGGGCTATGTTATCACCGACAAAGAGTTGGGTAAAAAAGAGAAGAAGTTCATCGAAAAACACCATCTTGAAGTGGTTCCGATGTCGTTAAGCGAATTCATCAAAGCATTTGTATAAAAGGAGCATATCATGCCTTACATTCCAACCGTTAAAGATGTTTCACCGCGTGGAGAACGTTATTTCGATCTCTTTTCCAAACTCCTCGGAGACCGTGTCATCGTTATCACCGAAGCAATCGACGATCACATGATGGGGGTTATCGTCTCTCAGCTGCTCTATCTGGAGGCGATGGATCCCGATGAGCCGATTCACATGTATATCAGTTCACCCGGCGGTTCGGTTATGGCGGGATTAGCTATATTAGATACTATGAATCTCATCAATGCTCCCGTCCATACCTATGCTATGGGGCTTGTTGCTTCCATGGCGGCGGTATTGTTTACCTGCGGAGAGCATGGACACCGCTATATGCTCCCCAATGCCGAAGTGATGATTCATCAGCCTCTCGGAGGATACTCGGGTCAGGCGAGCGACATCGAAATCCATACAAAACATATTCTAAATCTCAAACGCCGTCTCTATGTCATCTTAGCCGAAGCAACCGGAAAAAGTGCCAAAGTGATTGAGAAAGAGTCCGACCGCGACAACTATATGGAAGCCGCTGAAGCGATCGCATTCGGTCTTGCCGATACGATCCTCACCAAATTCAGCCCAAAGGATGTTTGATGAGTACCGAAAAAACCTGTTCATTTTGCGGAAGAAAACAAAGCGAAGTGAAAAAAATGTTCTCTTCCGAGACAACCCATATCTGTAACGAGTGCATCACGACCTGTTCGGCTATTTTGCAAAAAGAGGTGCGCTATGAGCAACGCTCCGCAATGCAGCAGCAGCTCCCGACTCCTGAGAAAATTGTCGAGTTTTTGGACAAATACATCATCGGTCAATATGACGCGAAAAAAGTGCTCGCCGTCGCCCTCTACAACCACTACAAACGGATCGAAAATCCGGTCTACAATAATGTCGAACTCGAAAAATCGAACATCATGCTCGTAGGGCCGACGGGAAGCGGAAAAACCTTGCTCGCCAAATCGCTCTCCAAGATCATGCAGGTGCCGTTTGCCGTTGCCGATGCGACAGCCCTCACCGAAGCGGGTTATGTGGGTGAAGACGTCGAGAGCATCCTCTCTAGGCTCCTCGCCGCCGCCAACTACGACATCGACCTTGCGCAACGCGGTATCATCTATATCGACGAAGTGGACAAAATCGCCCGCAAGGGTGAAAGCTCCACGATGGGTCGCGATGTCTCGGGTGAGGGAGTACAGCAAGGGCTCCTCAAAATCCTAGAGGGTGCCGAAGTCTACGTCCCCGTAAAAGGGAGCCGTAAAAACTCCACCACCGAGACGGTACTCTTTAACACCTCTCACGTCCTCTTCGTCTGCGGAGGAGCCTTTGTCGGTCTCGTCCCCGACACCCATACGAAAAAAACCAACAAAGTGGGATTCAGCAAAAGCGCCTCTGCCGATGCGAAACCGAAAAAAATCGATGCCAAAGCGCTGGTGCATTATGGGATGATCCCTGAGTTTATCGGACGTATCCCCGTCGTCGCACAGCTGGGTGAACTCACCAAAGATCAAATGATCCAAATCCTCCAAGAACCGGACAATGCCCTTATCAAACAGTTTCAGGCGTTGTTTGATATGGACAGCATCGAGCTGAATTTTGAGCACAAAGCACTCGAAGCGGTAGCACAAAAAGCGATTGATAGAGGTGTCGGTGCACGGGGATTACGGGGGATTATCGAAGAGGCGATGCTGCCGTTGCAGTTTAGCTGTCCGTCGAACAAAGCGATTGCGAGTGTCACCATTACTGAAGCGGTCATCGAAGACCCGTCAAAAGAGCCTATCTACACTTACAAAGAAGAGCACGCGGAAGCGTAGTTGAAATACACCCTATTGCCTATGGGGTGTCAGTTAGGTTATAATCACCGTATGAAACTGCAAGATGCCATTGAAGTATTAGAATCGTACAAACGTAACCATGCGGAGGAGTTCGGAATCGTTCGCATCGGTATATTCGGCTCCGTTGCACGAGATGAAGCGACGCAGGAAAGCGACGTGGATGTGGTGATTGAGACGAAACACCCCAATCTTTTTAAACTCTCCCGCATCCGTCTCGATCTCGAAGAACTGATGCACACCCATGTCGATCTCATCAGCTACCGTGAGAGCATGAATACATTCTTAAAAGAACGAATCCAAAAAGAAGCGATCTATGCCTGAAAAGGCTCTGCTGATCGAAACCCTTACTCAGATTCACGGCGCAACTGAGCGCATCCTCAAACGATTTGAACCCATCCTTACCTCTGATGCTTTTTTAGAAGATGAAGCAGGTCATGAAAAACTCGATGCCATCTGTATGCAGCTAATCGCGATCGGTGAAAGCCTCAAAAACGTCGATAAAATCACCGATAAAAAATTGCTACTGAACTATCCTGCCGTTGATTGGAAATCGGTCAAGGGGATGCGTGACATTATCAGCCATCACTATTTCGATCTCAACGCGGAAGCGGTGTTTGATGTATGTAAAAACGATATTCAGACGTTAAAAGAGACTATTGAGCAAATGCTACGGGATGTAATAGCATAATGCAATTTGAATTTGTTCCAACTCGTAAAGCTTCTGTATCAGAACAAGAAATTCTTAATGATTTACAAAATATTGCAAAAAAACTTAATAAAGAAACAATCACTCAAAAAGAATACAGAGAAAATGGCTATTATGACGATACTACCGTAAGCCGCAAATTTGGTACATGGAATCAAGCTCTTAAAGCTGCTGAATTGCAATTTTCTAATGAAACCAATATATCTGATGAGCGTTTATTTAACAACCTTTTAAATTTATGGGAACATCTCGGTCGTCAACCAAGAAGAAGCGATTTGACGAATGATTTTTCTGAATTTTCTCAAAGTCCATATAATCGAAGATTTCAAAATTGGACAAATACACTTCTAAATTTCGTTGCATGGGCAAATGATGAAAAACTAGTTGCTCCCAAAAATAAAATTGACACAAAAAAGAAAACAGGACGTGATCCTTCATTGCGTTTAAGATTTAAAGTCTTACAAAGAGATAGTTTTACGTGTAAACAATGTGGTGCAAGTCCAGCCAAAGATCCATCCATAGAATTACATTTAGATCATATTGTGCCTTGGAGTAAAGGTGGCGATACCTCATATGAAAATCTACAAACGTTATGTTCAAAATGTAATCTTGGCAAAAGTAATTTATAGAATCTAAAAACCTGATATTCTTATTAATCCTCGAACAAATCTTGCATTCTCTCCTTATACTATCCGACATATGAGGACAAACAATGAAACGAGTCTATTTAGATAACAATGCCACCACCAAACTCGATCCTATCGTCAAAGTCAAAATGCAGCCTTTTTTCGAAGAGCTTTACGGTAATCCGAACTCATTGCACCAGTACGGTATCGAAGTGCGCCCTTATCTAAACGAAGCGATGGGGAATATGTACGACGCCCTGAACGCTCCCGATGCCGATGACATCCTCATCACCTCATGTGCGACCGAGAGTAACAACACTGTCCTCAAAGGAGTCTTTTTCAAACATATCCTCCGCGATCCATCCAAAAACCACATCATCGCTTCAGCGGTCGAGCATCCATCAGTTCTAGAAACTCTCCATTTTCTCGAAGAGAACGGTGCCGAGATCACGTTTGTCGATGTGGATGCATTCGGATATGTCAGCGCGGAACGGATTCGTACGGCAATCACCGACAAAACGATCTTGGTCTCCATCATGTGGGCAAACAATGAAACGGGGATGATTTTCCCCGTCGAAGAGGTCGCCGCCATCGCGCAAGAACGGGGGATTTTGTTCCATACCGACGCCGTTCAAGCGATTGGAAAAGTGAAAGTCGATCTCACCGCAACGCCGATCGATTATCTCACCTTCT